>NZ_JASGCA010000027.1:0-38839 GCF_030449715.1 Bacillus sp. LB7 | reverse complement strand
AAACACTTGGGTGAAAAAACAGGATCGGTGTGGAATATGGTCTCAACAATTATTGTTTCAGTAAGCCTTGTGGCCGCACTGTCAACTGCATTCGTTGTCTTTGGTGATAAAATCACTGACGTTTTTAATTCTACTTTAGACAACACATTATCTTTGGCTAAAAACGTCGGAAAATAATATTAATCGTTGATGATCGTTCTATTAGAGGAGGGAGACAAATTGCGAAAAAAGTGGCCAGCAAGTTGTTTCCTTTTCTTTTTATTGTGTCTTCTTTTCTTTTGGTTACCTGGAATTGAAAAAGCTGCAGCAGCAACATATTCTCCTTACGATATTAACGAAAAGGGCATAAATTCAGCTACTCAGGGGAATAGAGCAGCTTCCTTTACTAGCGGAAAAAAACTCGTATATGACGTTTATGATGGTAAGAATGGAAAAGAAGGGTGGAAGGTTGTAAATAGAGATTATGGAAAGGGAAAACAACCCTATTTAGAGTTTACCGGCTGGTCCGCAATAGTCGGCTATACACACCATAATAAAAACAATCAAGACACATATTTTTATTTAACCAACAATAAAAACGAAAAGAAAATTTATAAAGCTGAACAATTAAATCTTAGTGCCAGTAAGGATATTGAATATAACAGAAAATCTGAGACAGGAAAGATTAACAATCCATGCCCATCGAAGGCCTTCAATAAGAATAATGATGAATGTAATCTCTATTATGATTATGTCGGCTTTAAGGCTCATATCCCTTTGAATGACTTATTTAAAGATGGCACTGTTGATCAGCATTGGAATATTCAAATTGTTAAACGTGTAGAGAACCATTACATTTATGATGATTTGCGCGTTCCTTTTGAATTCAGTGGTTTAAGTTATTCCAAAGGGGAACTGCAGCTTACAAGTGGTCTTGATGCAGTTAATCTTAGAATGGGATACGGAGGAGTTGCACGACGCGACTATCCGAGACAAAGTGGATATTCAGGAGGGAGGTATTTCACCAAGGGTGATACATACAGAGCGCGATCCAGCGATCAGGAATCAACTGTTGTCTGGTATGGCGTAAAAACTCCTGAAGAGAAAAACAAAACAAGATGGGCCGCAAGCCTATACTGGATTTTTGGCGGAGAACGTGCCTTGTTGAAGTATAAAGTCACAACGGTTGATGTGACAATCGTTCATAAAGATAAGAATACGGGGAAGATTCTTAGAACGGATAAAACAAAAGGGACCGTTGGTGATTCTTTTAATTATGCACCAGAAAGCAAGGGAACCTTTAAAGATGAAAATGGCGCTCCTTATGTTCCGGTAAGTAAAGCTATTACTGGTAAAGTAACGAATAAAGGAGTAAACATCACCTTTGAGTATGAGATCCCATCTCAAACAATTAGCGTTATTCACAAAGACAAAGATACAGGAAAGGTTCTGAGAACGGATAAGACTTCTCAAAAGGTTGGTACATCATATGCCAAATCACCTGAAAAAAGAGGCTTTTTTACAGATCAAAACAATCGACCGTATGTTCCTGTCAGTGAATCTGTTTCAGGAAAGATGCCCGATCAAAATGTAACAATTACATTTTATTATCGGCTTTCGGTGCCAAAACCTGATACCGGGGGAGAAATCTCCGGAGGAAAAGACGGGGATGGTGCGCTTGAAGGTGAAGTTTCATGGAATTTATACAAAGAAAAAAATGGAAAAGCGTCCCTTTTGAGATTCGATAACAGGCTTTCAATAAAAGGGAAGCACTTTGAAGTTAAAAATGTAAGCAAAAGCATCAAAACGTCTTTGTTACCAACAGAAAAGATTCAAAGCACTGACAACTTGATGATTGAGAAACAGAATCCGACCAAATGGAAAAGTAAGACTGTTGAATACTCTTTGGTATACGAATATACGAACTTTTACAAGGATGTATATGTACCAAAAGAATATTTAGGAGACGACGTTTTTGTTTGGGAAAAAGTTGGCCAAGTAGCAGATTGGAGTAAGTCGAAGAAAACGGACAAGAAAATCAAATTGAAAATTGAGCATTCATATCATGATAGGCTTGTCTTCTCTGACGACAGCAAAACGGAAAAATCATTTATAACGGGTGAACAATCTGATGTGAAGGGACAAGTATCGAAAGACAAAGAGTTTGTTAGCTCCAGCACAAATAATAAGCTTGTCACTCTAAAAACCCAAACTTGGTTAAGCTTTTTGCAAAAGGACTTCAGGCCGCAATACAGCGTTAGTTCCGATAAGGAGTCTAAAAAAAGCTCTCCAGTTGTATATGGGAATTTAACAGCCTTTTATTATCCGGTTGATATTGATGACAGTTTAAAACAACGGTTTGCTAATCAAACAAAGGATAACTTGTCTAAGTACGCAATTCCTTTAGATCTCATCGAAAAAAAAGCTGCAAATGATGCAACACCTTTTCTATTTAGAGCCTCAGATGATTTTTATCTGACAAAGAAAACGGGTTTTGTAGATGCAGTAAAACCAAATATCAAAGATCCTGAACAGCAAATCAAAAATGATTATGAAAAATTGTTGTCTGTTCCGTATGATGACAGCATCTTGTCAAAAAATCATGGTTTGACAGATAAGGAGTTGCAAGAGTCTGGCGGCGGTTATTATATGTCAATTGACAGTTCTTCTTCCCTGAAACCAGGTGAGGAGTACATTGATTGGCTTGTAGTAAACAATTTGGGGTTAAATGACATTTCAATTCAAATTCCTCAAAAATACAAGTTTGATCATTATTTATTAGGGGCTGCAGCAGATGATCCAGTTATTAATGAGCAGAATGAAACCCCAATTAGCATCTCTGACGACAAATATACCAATTCGGTTACCGTTAATGATGATCAAAGGAAAACCATTCTTAACGAAAAATCGGTGAAAGAGAGGAAAGACTTACTTTATGGATTTAAGTCAATAGACTCCGATTTGGTTTTAAACTCTCTTAGAAAAGCTGGAATCAATCCATAGGTAAAAGGCCAGCTGCGTGCGACCGAGGATCCGAAGAATTAGAGTGGAAGCAAAGAAAGTACCGATTGCCAATTTTTCATCGTTGGAATAGCTGAAATGAAGGAGTGTAAATTATTTGGAGGACAATAAAGCAACATTTATCGGATCGTCAACTCAAGAAGAAGATAAAGATCCCAAAAGGAAAAGAAGTTCATCAAAAAAAAGAAAGAAGAAGACTGCGGATCCTAAACAGATGCTTGTAGAAGCCCTCTTATCTAAAGAGGGCATTTCTTATGCCGATTGGCTTGATCGACAGCATGATTCGGTGATCTTCAAACCAGAGAATATTGAAAAAGCAACTGCAGCACTCACAACCACAATTGAAGGAGGTGATAATTAATGGATGGCTTAATTTCATCAGTTTCGAATATATTACAGTTGATCCAAAAACCTGCAATTGTTTTGGCATGTATTATGTTTGCTGTTTCAGGTTATTGCTTTATGTTCATGGGGCAAAATGGAACAAAAATAGGCAAAACAATTCTAGTTTCAACCGGAATTGCTTTGTTGTTAATCTATGGAGCAAATGCACTTGTAACATCATTTAAAGGATCAATTTCATTTTAAAAAAAGGGCTTTCCGAAAGGAAAAGCCTTTTTTTATTTTTCGTTTAAGGAGTGGTTTTTTTGGCAAGGGATTTGTTCTTACGCTTTAAAGAAGAAGGTGAACGACTAAAGGAACTTTCACCAGATAGGCATTATTATTTATGGGAGATGGATAAACTAAAAAAAGCGATTGAACAGGATTTGGAAGAGAAGAAAAAAGATCCTGTAAAAAAAGCTTTTGTTCTTTATTTAAACGGAGAACAAACTGTTGAAGGGATGTTCTATTTCGGCAAACACACAGTGCTTTCCGTCGTGGACTACATAAAGCTGTTAGTACAAGAAATTGACGGGAATGAAACTGAGAAAGAGAAGTTTTTTGAAATTTTAGATGCGAAGCATCATAAAGAGTTATCTTTGTTGGAAACCGACTATTTCGAAAAATTTGTTGTTAACTGTGAAGTCGAAATGGGGAATCATCAATTTTCATTAAAACAGCTGCATGAGATTTTTGTGGAATTGGTTAAAAATTATAGGCCAACAACGGAAATTGATAAGATGGTTGATTATTTGAGAAATTGTCAAAAAGCCTGCAACTTTAATTATGAAGAATCAGAGTTTGAATACTTTGTTAATTTTGTCAAAAATTATTATAAAAGTATAAAGATCACGGAGTATATAACCATCTCTTTAGAAGTGCCTGAGTATTCGAAGTATATGAATCTGTTTCAAAGTCCGTTAATAGATCCGTTGGAAGGGATGAAGCAAACAGAGGTATTGAATGAGGCAATTAAGAACGAAGCATTCAAACAAATGATGTCTTCAAATACTCCGATCGAAAAGCGCGAGGATTTCAAAGAAATTGTCAGAACAGAAGTTGAAAAATCAATTATTGAGGTTTCAAAGGAAAGTTATGTAGATGATGAAATTTTAAGTGAACTTGAGAATATTATTGGATTTAAATTGAGAGTCGATGATACCGAATATGAACTAGAAAATTCGTTCAATAGCAAAAATTTCTCAGAATTGCCGGATCAACAAAGCGATCCATTAGAAGCCCAGGATGAAGGGAATAACAATGATATGAAAATTCAAATACAAAGTGAAGAGATCGATGAAAAGCAAGCTAAAGCCAAAGTATTATTTGAGTTGTTTCAAGCAGGACAGATAAAGGATATTCTCAATTTAACTGAACAAGAAAAAGAGCTTGTAAAAGAAGAATTAAATAAGAAAAATGGAAACATAACGAAAGAAGAATTAGTAGCAGTTTATTCAAAGGCTGATATTGATCCTGAATTAATATCATTTCTTCAGGGCGATAAAAAATCATATAACATTACAGCTGAAATGGATCGTTTAGAGAATATTGCAGCCGGCGAAGTTGGATTGGTTTTCCTTGAGGATGAAAACAAGGGACGAAGTTCAGCTATGTATGAAATGTTTAAAGATAATGTTCATTCGTTTTTATTGAAATACGATGAACAAAAGGTTAATTCTATTCTAAGACAATCTGTTTTGGAACAAAATGATTTATCGATCTTTAAGGACTGGGCAGCAAAAGCATATGTAGTATTTGTTGCAGAAATTATAATGAAGGGTCTTGACAGTAAAAAATCCTGACAGAAAGGTACGGGATCATGGGCGAGGATATAGCGAATTTGTTTCCTGACAGTGTGAAAGAGGCAATAACAACTCTCTCGAATAAGGATAAATTTTATCGCTTTGCCTTAGAAGCTTACGCACAAAGGTTGTTTGAAAATTGGGGAAATGAAGACAAAAAGAAGATCATACAAAATTGTTTTCAGTTTGAGGCAGAGGACCAGTTTTTTAAGGATATGCTAAAAGGAAGCGAAATTAATCCAGAAAAGGGCTTGGAAGTTGTAAAAGCCGCCGTGTTTGATGCCGGTAAAGTTTATATTTCAACAAACGTTAATGGTCAAAAAGAGTTTGCTCTTGCCGGCGAGGCATATGACAAAAATGGGCGTATTATTACAGAGAATTTCAATAATCACTATATCGAAAAGGACATTTACTTTAATGGTGATGAGGGATTTTTTGAACAGCAAAAAAACAATTTGATTTTAAAAGACTCTGAAGAACACATAAAAAAGTATCACAATATCAAAGACAAAACAAAATCAAAAAGACATGATCAATCAATTAATGAAAGACTGCAATCATTCGAAAGGTGAAAAATGAATTAAGATGACACAGGATGAACTTGAAAAATCTCATGTACTAAAGGAATATGTTGAATCGATTACATTCGATTATTTTGAAAAAGCAAAGTTGGTCTTATCGGAAGATGAAAAATCAAAAGGCCATTCAAGTGCATCTCCCTTTTTATTCTATGATGAAAATACCCGGGGGTATTTATTTATAAATGCTCAAGACGAAGTAACGTTTGATGAAATAAATCATCTTATGTTAAAGAATCCATATAGTTTATGTATTTCTCCTGAACAATTCAATGAAATATATTCTCAAGCAAAAAAACATTCTGAAGCAGAAGCAATAAAGATTATGAAAAAAATGATTACGGACGATTTATTTTATAGGTATAGAAAAGCGTATCTTCAAAAAAGGGAAATTGCTTTAATTAAGAAAATCAGTATTCAAAATAAAGTAGACATAGATTTCAATAACTTATATAGCATAAGGATGCCTAAAATATTTGACAGCATAAATTAGACGAAAAGAGGAGTTGAAAAACGTGGAGTTGAATGTTTGTAACGAAAAGAAGTTCCTCCAAAATGTATACGATATGGTTAAAGAGTTTTGGAATCAGGCTCTTGTAATATTTGAGAAGGATAAAGATGCAACTCCGTTTATTTATTACGACAAGAATAAACGGTTTCATTTCTTTTCAAATGGCGAGACGGTTGAGTCTTATAACCATCTACTATCCCTTTCCCCATGCGAAACCTTGAGCGAGAATTCACTTGTTGTATCTCCAGAAAAATTTAAGGAATTCTTTAAACTTTATTTAAAGGAAGAAACGGAAGAGTACGTATTGGTCGAGCTGTTTCTTTTAATTTATAATGATTTAAAATTGCGTGTACGATTAGCCGATTTGATTGCGTTTGAAAACAGAGAGAATAAAGGAAGTTTTCCTCTTGTGGAATACCCCATGCTTGTAAGCATCTTTAATTTGAAAGGCATTGCTTAGTTGCCGGAAAGAGAGGAGCACTGTGACGCAAAATAAGGAAGTCATCCATTATAAAGATCTACAAGAATTAGTAAACGATCTTAATGCTGAAGATAAGGGTCGCTATTTTTTATGCGATTGCCCAAGCTGCGGCCGGTCAGAAAGCTTTATATATAAGGATAATCCTTTCTTTATTAAATGCAATAGAGTGAATAATTGCGGCTTTGAGTCAATTATTAAATATGATGATAATGAAAAAACGAAAGAAAAGTGTGTGTTGTCAAAAAAAGAAAATACTAAAGATTTAAATGAGAAACAATTGGGCCAGATAGAATGGTTAAGCAAATTCCTTTCTTTTTATCAAAAAAATTATCCGAATCCATCACTGGAAAATGGATATAGAGGCATTAGTAAGGAAGTAATACAGCCTTATGCGGTGGACTTAGTTAATGAAAAAATGATGAAATGGTTGTTTAAAAGAACCGACAGTTTATATCCGGACAAGGAGCATGGAAAAAGGTATTATGAAATGAGCGTAATGACGGCAAGAAATTTGGTCTTTCCAATTAAAGGAGAAGATGGATTGGTTGATGTAATTTGTCTAAGATCCACTGGCTCCAGAAATGTCGGAAAAAAAGAAATTCAGTTATATCTGAATCCATCTTCAGCAGCAAGAGACTTTATTGTTGATATCCCTGATAATTGCTCTCATGTGGTTGTGTGTGAATCGCCGTTAGATGCTTTATCGTTTAAAGAGATTGACTCGAATATAGGGTTTATTGGATTGACGGGTTCAAACAAATTGTCAAAGGCCCTGCGTTTCATTTGTGAAAATAAAGACTTACTGCAACAAAAAACTTTTTTACTTGCTGGTGATAATGATAGAGCAGGGGAGGAAATGAATAAAAAAATAAATTTAGAATTGGATAAACTGAAAATAAGGCATACTTTTTTTGAATATCAAGGAGAAGCTAATGATCCTAATGAGTTCTTAAACAAAGATAGGTCTGAATTTGAAAAAAAACTTGAACAATCTGTTAAGAACGATTTTATTCATTTTGGAATTCAAGAGTCTAAAAACATTATTTTTGCCTCGTCATTAAGAGAAGCTGAAAAGCTTAAAGAAAAAAAGGGCTTAAAGGAAGCCGGGATCATTGCTTTAACAGCAGGAAATGCAACAGAGAAGCTTCAAAAATATCTAATAAATCAAAAAGATTTGCTAAAGGGCAAGTCTTTTTTTATTGCTGCTGAAGACATTAAGAATCGTAAACAATTAAACAATTTTTTGCAAACATCCATTGATGAGCCTCTTATCAAGAATATTGATTGTAAATCTAAATGTGCTGCAAAAAGATTTTCAATAAACTTGATGCCAAAAAAAGAAGCAATAGAAAGATAAAGGGTTAATGATACAGAAAAGGAGATTTTCGAAATGAGTTCTGAATTGGTTACAGCTACATTAAAGGTAACGTTTAAGAGAAAGCTACATGAAGTGGGTGATGAGAATAAAAATAAGGCTGAAAGGTTAATTAAGGAACGTGTCGATAGGATAATCGCAGATATTGAACAGGAGTTCGGGATGGATGAAGGTGAAACAGACTATTTAATAGAGATCGAGCCAGAAACTATAAAGGTTCCTTCTTATTTTGGCGAAGCTCAAAAGACCCTTCTAGAAATTGGGTATCCACTTGAGGTAGTTGGGGAATACACTTCTGAACAGGCAGCAGCAGAGCTTTTTAGACTTTGCCAAAAGTATTGCTCGGGATATCCCCAAAATGGAGGGTGATTAGATGTCAGGACCGGTTAAATGGACAATTGTCAGCGTTTTTCTTATTGCATTTCTCTGCTTAGGCGCGTTTGGTTACTTAAAGCATGAATCGAATGTAAGAACTGTACAGGAGGTTAAACTAGCTTTAGCTTCTTCCAATATTGGAAATGCGAGAGATGGGGATGATCCGACCCTATCTAAAGATGCGGTATCCAATTTGATTACAGAAGTAGTGAAAAGCGAAAAAAATAATGGCAATGATATAAGAATTAAATATGTTTTTCTAGATAAGGAAAACAATTTAACAACCAATCCAGAAAATGCGAATAGTATTCAATTTAAAATTGAGCTACTAAACAAAAATAAAGTGGTTTCAACAAGTGTATCAAGATTGGTATTAAAGGAGATTTAGTATGGGGGAACTTAAAGGATTAGCAATTGCCGTTTTAATGTTTGCGGTGCTTTTTCTTCCTTTTCAGTTGAATATTTGGATTAATCATAATCAAAACTCTCAACTGCTTAATGCTTCAACGGAAATTCAAAAGCTGGTTGCTGAAGAAGGCGGCGTAACTGATACAGTTAAAAAAATTCAAAATCAATTAAAAGAAAAGGGGGCAACAATAACATTTGTTGATAACAACGGAAAAGTAGTCGATGGAAAACAAAAGGTGGGCACTACAATAAATATTCTTTACAAATACACGTATCCTGGTGTTTATGCTCAAAATACAATTCAGACAGCGAATTCAGTTGTGATAAACCGTCGATAGTGAGGAGGTAAATTGTGCGGCGAGAATCAGTATTAGGGGATAAGAAGTTTCTTGCAGCCGTGTTTTTATTATACGCGGCTGTTGTAACCTTATTTACCAATGTTTTAGTTGAGATAGTACTTAGACTATTTGACTTTTTTAAAGAACTCTTAATGGATCAGAAGTTTGGTTCTGTTGATTTCAGGATCAAATTTGATGATCTTTTTCATTTTCAATACGACAGCGAAAAGTTAGTCATTTATATAGTGTTTTATGGGATTTGGCTTTATGGATACGGTTTATTTGCTTGGAAAATGAAAAGAAGCTTTGGCAGTCTTTATAAAGGTGACCATGGAAATACCAGGTTTGCCACATTGAAGGAATTGAAACAGCAATATAAGATAATTCCGGAACGGGGAAAATCTTTTAGTGGAAAAGGTGGTATACCTATTTCCCACATAAACAAAGCAATCAACCGTCCCTATAAATTTTTGAAAAAACAGTTGGTGGTTGAACCAAAGAACTTTTTGCATAGATGGATTCAAAAAACAGTGTTTGTTTGGTTGTTAAAAATTACTCCTTATTTCACCGAATTCACATTGATTGATACGAGTCCTGTTAATAATTTGATTATAGGTACCACAAGATCTGGGAAAGGTGAAACAAGTGTTTTCCCTTCTATTGATATCTTTTCAAGATCTGAAACAAAACCAATAATGATCATAAATGATCCCAAAGGAGAGCTTGCAGCTGCGAGTAAAGAAACACTGGAAAAGCGAGGTTACGAAACACATATTTTAAACCTAGTTAATCCAGATTTATCGATGAGCTACAATCCTCTTCAGCTTGTAATAGAGGCTTATAAAAAAGGAGACTATGAATCGGCTGCTTCATTGGCCAATACATTATCTTTCACTCTATATTATGATCCGACAGCAAATGAAGAATTTTGGCAAAATTGTTCAATGTCTCTATGTAATGCTTTAATTCTTGCTGTTACTGATGATGCAATAAAGAAAAATCGTGAAGATAAAGTGACTCTTTACACAGTTGCGAACTTCTTGGCTACACTTGGTTCGTCAAATCGCTTTGACGATGAACGGAATGAAATAGTAAATGAATTGGACGAATATTTCCAGCGCAGACCGGATACAGATCCTGCGAAAATGCAGTATGCAACTAGCAACTTTTCAACTGGTAATACCCGGGGAAGTATATTCACCAATACCATGAACGGCTTGCAAATATTCTTAACGCCAAGCATTGCGAAAATGACTTCAAAGAACTCATTAGATCTGAAAAAAGTTGCAATGGGTGAAAAGCCAGCGGCAATTTTTATGGTTACACCTGATTACGATAAATCTCTACATGTGATAGCAAGCATCTTTGTAAGGCAGTCATATTATGTATTTGCAAAAGAAGCTTCAGATCTTCCTAACCAAAAACTGAAAAGAAACGTTGAATACATCCTAGATGAATTTGGTAATATGCCTGCGATCGAAGATATGGCTGGAGCTATTACTGTTTGTTTGGGTAGGGGAATTAGATTCAATTTATATATTCAATCTTATGCACAAATTAAGAAACTTTATGGTGATGATGAGGAAACCATCACAGGGAACTGTGGTAATCAAATCTATATTTTAACAGGGGATCCGTCCACAGCAGAAAGGTTTTCTAAACTTATTGGAAGAACTGAAGTCACAGATATTAGTCGATCTGGTAAACAACTAAGCTTTGAGAAAACTGAAAATGAGAATGTTAGAGAAAGGTATTTGATGATGCCTGAAGAATTGACGTCTATAAAACCAAATGAAACCGTAGTCTTTAGGATCACAAAACGTGAAGATAATAACGGACGACCAATTGTGTCATACCCTATATTTAATACTGGAAAAACAGCAATGAACCCTAGGTGGGTAGCTTTAGATAAGGATTTTGACACTTCCCGGTCTATAAAAGACGTTGAAGTTGATACACTCCACAAACATGTTGTTCTTGAGGAATTAAAATATGATTCTCGTGGAAATAATGACAAATTAAATTTAGCAAAACAAGAGCTGCCGGCGAATGTGCTTGGTGGAATTAAGAATGAAATCTTGCAGTCTGTTCGACGTAAGCCAAATTCCGTTTTTGAAAAATTTATAGAGGAGAAATTTGATTCGTTCTCAATTTATCAATTGGCCACAGTTTTAAGAAAAGCTGCGGAGGAAGAATATCTCACGGCCAATGATTTTAATGTTTTCTTTAATCGATATTTAGTGTCCTATTTTAATGAAAAGGAAGCGAAACAGATCACAAGCTTTAGCATGAAGATACCAAAAGAAAGAGTGGATGAAAGACGAAAGGAAATGTTAGAAAAAGCAAAGCAATTAATAAAAAAAGGATGATCTAATGAGGAGGCTGAATAAATGATAGACATTTTAGTTGCCAAGAATAAAACAAGCCTTTTAGAAGGTTTCAAAATAAAAAAAATAGAGTTTCTTGTACAAAGTATAATATGCGGACTTTCCTTAGCCGCGCTGCCTATTTTGTTAGCCGTATTGTTAAAAACAATGGCTATCCTAATTGCAGCGCCATTTTTATTTTTCTTAGGTTACAGGCTACCGTATTTAAATTTGTTAGCGAGGAAACATCATAGCGATACCATTAAATATTATAGTTTCCCAAAATTCGTTCGTAATTTCATCAATTTTTCTGAGACGAAAGGAAATGTCTATCAAACACTGGACGCTATTTTGCCTTATACCGACAATCCTATAAAAGACGAAGTCGTTAAGCTGATTAAGAATTTGAGTGAAAGGAAGGCAATCGCAGATGAAAGAAGACAGGCATTTTTAGAATTCGCTCATTTTATTGGAACTCACGAGGCTATTTTGGTTATGGATACACTCGCTAATTTTGATGCTGAAGGAGCTAATAAGGAAGCTTTAAAGCAACTTGAGGATTTAATTCAGGATTTGCAGGACAACAAAACTGATGAGTGGATTCGATTAAAAGTAAAAGCTCAAGAAAAGTATGCAAATTATCCAATTATCTCAGGGATAGCGTTTACCTTTTTCTTTGCGGGGGTTGTATTTATTCACTATTTAACAGTTGGATTTTCTCAATTAAGTGTATAGGAGGGAACGTTGATGAAACCTATATTGCAAAAGGGTGAACAAGAGTTAATCGATATCGTGCGTAACAGTTTTTTAAATCAATATTTGAAGGATACAAATATTACTGACGTTTCTTTTAATGGGACTGATCTTTTAGTTCAGCATAACGAAAAAGGGAGGTTTAAACCAGAACAGCAACCTACAGCAACTGAGGTTCAGCAGTTGGCTACTTCTTTAGCCGATAAGGCAAACAAAGCATTTAACACAAACAAGCCCATTTTAGATCTTGCTTTTGGAGAAGTACGCTTGAATTTTATTGGGACTGCAGCAAGCCCATATGGAATTGCTATGGCAGCAAGGACTTCTAGGCCTTGTTTAGCGATGGACGATTTATCTGATCTTGCTGATGAGAAAGTTGCGAACCTTTTAGAATTGCTTGTTAAGAGTGAACTTGGGATTGTGATTTGTGGACGTACAGGAACAGGTAAAACAGAATTATTAAAATCTTTAGTTGGAAAAATTGATGATTTTAAAACGATAACCTTGATTGAGGATACAATGGATAGTCATTTGAAAGTACTGTATCCTCAAAAGAGTATTCTTAGTTTAAGAGTACTTGTAGACAAAGATAGGTCCGAATCAACAAAGGTAACATATCAAGATTTAGTTGAGTCTGGATTAAGAAACAATCCGGACTATTTATTTATCAGTGAAATCAGAACCGGAGATGCTTCTGTTCACTTTCTGGAGGCTGCTTTAACTGATCATGCGGTAATTACAACATTACACGCCTCCTCTGCTTTTGAGATTCCATCAAGGATGAAAAACTTAATTGTTAAAGAAACAAATATGAATGAGTTGTACGTAGGACAGGATATTGTAAACAATATGCCCCTGGGTATCCATCTTGTTTCAGAGTACAAAGAAGGGAAAGGTTTTATTAGATATATAAAGGAACTGGTGGAGTTCACAGATTTTACATCTGAAAAAGGGGTTGTAGGTAATACGATTTACAAAATAAGTAAGGAATATAATCCTGAAGAAAACAGGTATGTGGCAACACCTAAATACGGAAAACTTTCGAATAGAACTTTAGAAAAGATGAAAGAAAAAGAGTTATATCATCTGATTCCAGATGTATTCAAGGGATTGTGAGGTGGTAAAGTGAGTTTTGAAATGTTGAAACGTAAATTTGTCTATAATAGAGAGCCGCCAAGAGAAGCAGCCTATCAATTGGAAAACCGTTCTGAGAAAGGTGTTGTGAGAGAAGTTATGTCTAAAATGATGTATACAGAGAAGTCAACAGATCAACGAAAAGAACAATCAAATGATATTAAGAAAAATAAGGTATTCAGAAAATCATTAGAGTATGATTTAGAGCGTTAAAACAAACTGAGAAAAGGTGGACTGTAGATAATGGGACATAAAGCGTTTACGGGCAGCAGTGGATCAGGTAAGACCCATAGACTAAAAGAACTTATTCGATCTGAAAAGGACGACTTTAAAATCATCTTTGATTCATTTGGTGAGTATCAATCAGACATACAAGAATTGATTACAGACGGTTATACGATCGCAGAAGAGAGCTTCTTGCAACCTTCCAACACACCATTTAAGGAACAACTTGAAAGAGCATTAAATGTTAAAATCGAAAATTATAAGGTTTTGCATATTGTAACAAATGACCTGAACAATGGATTTGAAGCAGCATCCCTAAAATTCTTTTTTCATAAAATTGAGCAGGAGATGCAAGATCCCGGCAAAAAAATCAGGATCTATATCGATTCAAATATTTCGGTGTTGAATAATTTAACAAAAGGGATTATGGCTGTTGGAAGAAGTTATGACTGTGTGATTCGCGCAGCTTTTCAAACACATAAAGAAATCGATGAATTTATTTTAAATAATATTGAGACTGAGGTAAGAAGTGCTTCGGGAAAAGTGTTGGTGTATAATAAGAATGAAGAACCACCCTTTAAGGAGGAGTATCATGGAACTTATAAATGAAATTCCTAATGCCTATATTGATATTCCAGCAAAAATTTTCAAACAAGATAATGAAATCATTATTAAAGTAAACAATGGTTCATTTTATATGGCTGATAAAGACATAGACAGTTTAGATGAAAATGTGCTGTATCAGTTAGGTGAGCATTGTTTGTATGATGATCCTTCGGAAGAACAACATTACTCAGTAAAAATTCAATCCAACGGCAATCTCTCTATAGAAGAACGATAATAAAAAGCACTCAATTATTAAATTGGGTGCTTTTTTTATGTGCAAAACCCTTCGGAGCACTATCTACCTTGGAAGACAAAGTGCAAAAGAAAAACAAAACCTAGGAGGACTCAAAAATGAAAATTCAAGTGAAAGAAGATAATTTGATAGAAATCCATCGTAATCTTGAAAACGCCTTAGCAGTTGTCAAAGACATCAGATATCCATATCCAGAACTTAAAGACGATTTATCTGTAGCAGTTGACATGATGGATCAAGCCATTCATATGAAAATGGATGTTAAGAAAGAAGATTTGTTGGATGTTAAAGACACCCTAACAAATTCTCTTGAATTTTTGAAAGATCATGGTCCGAGTCAAAAACTTACAGATGATTTATCTTTATCAGTTCAAATGGTAGATCGATTGATTAAGCCTGATCAAGTATTATCTGAAAAAGGGTTTTATGTTGCAGATCTTATACGCTCACCTGAGGGCAAAATCCATACAGTAGAACAGTTGCGTACAGCCTTATTAGAACATGTCGATTTAGATCATAACGATAGGTATTCTGGTTGGGACCCTGACGATTATAAGCAAGAAAACATCCAAGATTTTAATAATGAGTGGGAAAAGACGAGGACAAATCTTAAAGAAGGGACTATGGATGATTTAATTAAGTATATAAAAGATACGCGAATCAATCTTACAACCGTGCCTCCAAAGGAATTGACTTATGAAGACTATGAGAAAGAGGACAGTCCAAAATTTATTGACGTGGATCAATTAAGGTCGGCTGGCAAAGCTGAGAGAGAATTTCTGAATCAGCAGCCTAACATGAAGTATAATATTGGAGACATTGTAAACTCAAAGATCACCTTCCCGGATAATAATGTGGAACAAAGGAGATTTCTTGTTATTGTAGGGAAAAATACAGCTTTATCCCTTTATTCTGGAGCCAATTTGACAAAGCAAGATAAAAGTTGGCTTGAGTCATCTGTTTTTGTTTATAAAGATGAGGTAAACAAGCTGAAGTATGATTCATATGTCAAGACAGATGTTTTATATACATTAAACGCTGAAATGATCGAGTATAAAAAAGGATCTCTTGCGTCAGAAGACTTGCAGCTTGTACAAGCTAAAATTAGGCAGATGAAAGAAAAGGGAAAAGTCAAAACCCAAGAACTTCCGGACCTAAGTAAAGTGAAAGATCGGATAATAGATCAAGAAAAAGAGCGATGAAATTAAATCGTGGCAGAAAGGTGGCAGTAATATGGCAGTAAGTTGTCAGTAATATGGCAGATGGATGGCATACAAAACATGTTAATATTGAATTGTGAAGAAAAAGTAGACCACATTGGATACAACCTGATTAAAGGAGTTTCATCCCCCCTCTTTCTCCTTTAATCAGGAAAATGTTCCATTGTAAGTCTGCTTTTTTTTTATGCAAAAAATTAGAAGGGAAATGGTGAGGATGAAAAACTTAAAAGAAGTATTGAGAGCAATGCTTCTGCTATTTAGTGGATGGATGCTGCTTCTTCAGTTTTTAATTTATACAGCGATTTATGGTTTATATCTGTATATTACTACAGACAATGTGGTTTTAAGCCTGATTATAGGCGGAGTACTAGCGTTTCCATCATTATATTATATTTCGTATAGCAATAAGAAAATGAAAAAGTACCATCGAATATTGCAGGATTTAAACTTGTATGCGACAACAATGACGTTTCACTTGCAATCCAATAAAAATGTGAGGACATCACTGGAAATGACAAAACCGGCGTTGACAAAGGAACTTCAGGAAGAAGTTGATTTGGTTTTACGCAGTTTTGATAAGGACTCCTTGAATCCTGACTTTTCAGGATTTGAAAAATATAAGTTTTCTCCAATAGATGCCTTTAACGATACCCTAATTATCAGCCGTAACGAGGGAGGAAATATCTCCGAAATGTTCCGGAAAGTAAACAGAAACATCAATTATGCAATTACGAAACATGATGAAATGATTAGAGGAAAAAAAGCCGTTGCAAAGCAGATATACAGCATTATCGGAATGATGGGTTCCATTCCTGTAATTCTTTCACTTATGTCCGCGGTCTTTTCAATGCAGATTTATAAAGAATTTATCAGTTATCCTATCTCCATTATAGGTGTGATAGGATTTTTTGTCGGTTTAGTTGTCTGTCTTTTTAAGCATGAAAAGAAGAAATCAGATACGTTTATGTACATCTAAAAAGAAGGAGGGATGGATATGGATAAGGCGGAAATTCTTAAAAAATTAAAAGAATTTGCAGATATGTTGGACATTGCATCAATACCTGGAGACGCGTTAAGGTCTATTGGATGGCTAATAATACAAATGTTAGTAGCACTTGTTGATAGCATTGATGGCCTGGTCAATAAAATAATAACGCTTAATGGGTTTTTTGAGGACAAAGATGTCGTTAAATTCATAGAAACGTTTAGACCTGTCTTATGGACTGCGATGGCAGTTGCTGTTGCAGTTTTAGGCTACATGTATATGACTAATAAAGTCAAAGATAAGTCGAATGCTTTTACAAACGCACTGTTAGCCATTTGTTTTGTTGTTTTGCTGCCAACTATGATGGGACAATTAAGCGAATTGGCTACAGCTGGAAATGACGCTGTTAAAGGTGGTAGCAACAGCAAAACTGGTAGTCAAATAGTTAAGATGAATATGGCAGACTTAAAGCTTTATAACGAAAATGATTTTAATAAGATCGATGATGAAAAAATTGATCCAGACAAGTTTCAAAACAAACTATCTAAAGACAGTATTATGAATATTTCGATCACTGAAACTGTTGATAAGGATGGTGTTCTTGGAAAGAAGTTAACCCAAGGGACCGATGGTAAGATCGAAGCAGAAGACTTAGACGGCGGCTCTTTTTGGCTTAATATTGGTGAGGAATATTATTATCGGTGGAGCTGGCACTTTTGGACAATAGTCATTACTTTAGGTATGACCGCATTTTCTATGATTGTTTCACTAATCAAGATATCAAGAATTATATTCGAACTTCCTTTTAAGCAGTTATTTGGTTCGTTTGTAGCAGTTACGGATCTAAACGGGGGACAAAGAACCAAACAAATGTTCATTTCGATCTTTTCAAGTTTTGCGATCCTAATCATTATCGCGGTCATCATGAAGTTTTATATGTTGTTTACTTCGTGGGTAACAACTTTAAATTTAGGCATCGGTTCTATCTTCCTTCTTATTGGGGCAAGTCTTGCTATGTTAGATGGACCACAAGAAGTTGTGAAAATTCTTGGCATGGATGCAGGGCTAAAAGATGGATCTAAAGATATGTTAGCTGCTTACGCTGGTGGTAAAGCTCTTGCAGGAGGCACATCTTCTGTAATGAGGTATGGCCAAAAAATGGCTTCTGGTGTCTCTGGAATTGCCGGAGGTGTCGCTGGACTTAAAAGAGGATTTAGTGCTGGACTAAATAAAGGTCCTAGTGGAAGTTCGTCATTATATTCCTCTATGGGGGGGGCGGCCGCGGCTGGCATTGGTGGATCATTAATGAAAAATGCTGGTCAAGGAGCTGCTGCCGCAGGATTATCAAAGGCTGCTGCTTCTACTCTTTGGGATGCAAAACAAGATGGAAAAGGTGAAAACGAACAAATCAATGCTTTAAAACGCCAACCGGGTGGCATATACGATCGTCAGAAACAGCAGGAAAGGCATAAACAGTTGGACAAAAACGAGAAAGGGTTAAATGCTGACCGGGAAGCTAATCAGAACTTAATTTATGCAAATGACTCATCTTCAGAGTCTAAAAATGACGCTGAAAAGGCAAACGTCCTATCTGAAGATCTTGCAAAGAGTAAGGAACAGAATTTGCATAATCAAAATCAGGAGTCTGAAAATGACGTTGAAAAGGCAAACACACTATCTGAGGATCTTGCAAAAAGTAAAGAACAGAGCTTGCATTCCCAAAAAGCCAACATTAAGGATTCTAATAATAATGATATAAAACAAGGTCTTAACAAAAATAAAGGTGATCTATATGCAGATCAAAAGAAAAATGAAGCAGGAAAAACGTTAAATGAATTGGGCAACTCTGAGGCTATAAATAAGCCGGTTTACGGGGATAATCAAAAAATTGACTCTACATTCCGTCAAGGATCTTCATTTAATGGCATTGATGATATTAGTAATAATAATGATACAAAACCAATTGATAATATAAATGATGCTATGAGTAATTGTGATATTAATATTATTAATAGTGATGATCATATCTCTAGAGCAGGAGAACAGCCTATTAAATCTAATGATCCTAACTCTGTCGCTGCTAGAGATGGAAGTGGGAATGTTTTTGAACCTGGATATCTGCAACCGGGAACAAAGTATAATACGTTTGGCCAAACACAAATGTCAAAACGGCTGAATGACTCGTATGTTAAAGGGCATAATCAAACTTATGGAATTGGAACTAAGCTTGGAAGTGCAGTAAATAAGATTAAAAAAAATAGATTGCGATCAGATAAGGAGTGATTAAGTGAGCTATCCGATTCCCAAAGAGGTCAAAACAGATATTAAAGTTAAAGGATTCCTATATCTTAAAGATGTAGGAATCCTTACTGGTGTGTTAATTTTATCAGAAACTTTTAAAGGTAATATTCATACGGCTTTCTTAATTCCTTATTATATTTTCACTTTTTCGATAACGATTTTTCTCATATTGCCATCTATTAAAAACCCAAAGAAAAAGAATTTTCACTCGATATACTATGCCCTAAAGAGATCGAGGAAAGTCTATCATTCTCTCGATCGTAGACCGTTGGAAGATATTGATGAGCTTTATGAATCTATTGGTGTTCCCGTAAATGAAGTGAAAGGGAGAGATAGACATGTTGTTTGATGCAAAAAATGTTGAATTAGATAAGGTGATTAACCAGGGGACTAATCATAGAAGTGAGGGGATTGAGGATAAACAAAAAGAGCAGGACCAAAAGGAGGAAGCATCAAAAAAAGTTAAAGGCAAAAAAGAACGGAAGACTTTAAAAAAATTAAAGGTTATCCCTTCTAAGACAACCAATGAAAAAGCAAAGTCTCTTGACGAACCTAAAAAAGCAAAAGTCTACTCTGAGGTAGTCGAAGTTATTCCATTTGTTGATGTCACTGAGGAAAATTTCTTTGAATTGAAGAACGGCTCAATGGAGATTCTACAACTGGAGAGTGAAGATACCAAAAATAAAAACGAAGATGACATTAGATATATGATTTTCTCAATTACAAAGTTTTTAAGAACATATAGTGCAGACTTCAAATGGGTTTCTATGGGGTTTCCTGTATCAACAAGCAGGCAGCTTGAATACTGGCTAAAAAAATTTAGCGAAACAGATAATCCAATTAAGGCCCAATTTATTCAACAAAAAATCAACGAATTAAAATATTTAGAGGAGAACTATTTGAATCGTGATTACTACCTTTTCCTATATTCCGATGAAAAGACCTTGGATTCATTGAAGGACAATATTAAGTCTGTAAAAAGAGCAAATAGAGCTGTCATGCCGCTTATTGAAATACCCCAAGAAAAAAAATATCAAATTTTATATAAAATGAACAACATGAATTCAAAAATTAAGTCCTAGAGGTGGTTATATGAAAATTTTAGATAAAGTCAGACGAAAAAGGACAGATGCTGAAATAAAATTAAAGAAGGGTTATAACCCTTCTTTAATTTCGATGATTCAACCCCAAGGTGGTATACAATTTCATGAGAATTTCATACAGAAAGGAGATGGGTATGAGGCAATTATTCATATCTATGATTATCCAACCACTGTAGAGGAATTTTGGCTAGAGCCTATTATGAACTTGTCAAATGTAAATGCAATCGTAACGGTAGATGTTTCAACCGAAGAAAGGTCAAAAGCGATTACCCAAGTTAACAACGGTATGAAAGAACAGATTGACAGAGTAAATTCTGAAAAAAATCAAACGAGTAAAATTGATGCTGCAAATACCTATCAATCATTAGAACACATTTATAATGAAATCTCTCAACAGAGCGAGGTTCTAAAATTAATCAATATTCGTATCGCAGTTAGTGGAAAAACAATTAAAGAAACGGAAGACAATATTAAGGCAGTCATTGAAGACCTAGAGGGTAGGGGGTTTCATATGACTGTCTTATTAAATGAGCAAGAGTACGAATATAATTCGTTATTTACGTCGTATACTTCTCAGCAAAAGTATCCAAATAAACGTACCGGAAAAGCTCTTCCGGGGCAAACTTTGGCAGCTGCCTTACCTTTTAATTTCAGTAAACTGGAAGACCCAAATGGTTCATATATTGGAACTACAAGCACTGGAGGGGTAGTTCTGTTTGATATGTTTCATTTGTCCAAAAAGAGAAACTATTATAATGGTGTAGTCGTTGGAACAATGGGTGCTGGTAAGTCTACGACATTGAAAAAAATTGGCGTGGACAATATTATCAGGGATAACTTCATTCGCGGTTTTGATGTTGTTGGTGAATTCAAACCATTGGTCAATAAATTTGGCGGGAAGTATATTTCCTTGGATGGAAGTTCCGGGGTTATTAATCCTTTACAAGTATTGAAAACGTCTGCAGATAAAGATTTATCTTTTCTTGAAAATGAGCAACAGTCATTTATGAAACACCTTTCAAAGCTAAATAACTTTTATAAATTCCTTGTTCCGTCCGCAAGTGATCAAGATCTTCAAGAGTTTGGTCGAATTTTAAAGAAAATGTATTCTTCAATAGGCCTTGATCCTAACATGGAGGAAGGTATAACAAATCTTCCGAGTGATCGGTATCCTATTTTTTCTGATCTGCTTAATTTTGTGAGAAATGAACTCTATGAAGATTTTGATAAAAAAGAATTTCATAAGGAACTCTCTCCGACGAGATGTAAACGATTGGAGGATATTGAATTAACAATAGAATCCATTGTTGAAGACTACGGAAGACTTTTTAATGGACATTCATCCATAGAGGATATAACAAATGAGCAAATTGTTTTTTTCTCTATCCGAAGTCTAACTTCTTTGAAAAAGGAAGTCTTTAATGCTCAAATGTTTAATGCATTGAACCTAATTTGGGACAATATGATTCAAATTGGGAAACCTCAATACGACAGTTTGTATGTTGATGATGGATTTACTATCGAGGAGAAACTTGAAAAGATTAGACGAATGCTTGTCATCATTGATGAATCTCATAGAATCATTAATGCAAATAATGAACTGGCAGTTGATTTTATGACTGACTTTGCAAGGGAAGCAAGAAAATATTTTGGTGGACTTTTCTTTGCTTCACAATCTATAAGAGACTTTGTCCCTGAAGGAAGTAGCGCAAATGTTATTGGTAAAATAAAAACGTTATTCGAGTTAACTCAATATAAGTTTATTATGAAACAAGATTCAAACACTCAAAGAGATTTAAAAAATATTTTCCAAGGTCAGCTGTCCGACAGTGAATTGGCCGCAATACCAACTTTAGAAAAAGGGCAATGTATTTTGGCCATCACTGGCCAAAATAATATCTCTTGCAATATTGATGTAAGTCCGGATGAACTTCAATTATTCCAAGGTGGTATGTAACCAATTCATATATTGGAGCTGATTATTGATGGAGAATCAAAACAAAAAATATTTTAAACGTTTAGTTGTAGTCGCGGTAATTTTGGCTCTGAGTGTTGCTTTATATGTTTTTAAGGATCACTCAAAACACCATGATGAAGAGTTAGATGATAACAAGAATGCGGCAACTCTTAAAAATGAGAGTGTTGATGATGATTTAAAAAATTCAAATTCAAGCGATAACAGTGAATCTGAACAAAGAAGCATTTACCCTGATAGCGAGGTCAAGAAAGCAAGAGATATCGCAGAAAAATTTGTAAGATCAATATACTCTTTTGATGGAAAGCATCCTAGTAAAGGATTTAAAGATGCGAAAAGATATGTTACAGAGACGCTTGGGAGGATGATTGAAGACGGAGGAGTTGAAAACATTAGACCAACGTCAGACTATTTTAGTCGGTCGGTATCAACGATTGATGTTCAAATACCTAAAAATGAAACAGAGGAATTCCTTACATTGAATGTAAATGTTAAGGGCGAAATATTAAACAAAAACGGAAAAATAACAAAAACGGAACAAAAGGTATATCTTGTCCGATTTGAGGAAATTAAAAGTGAATACAAAGTTGCTGATTACGTCATCGATCCTGAATAAGAGGTGAACGGTTAATGGAGAATAGTTCAGGAGCAGCTGTGCAACATGCAAAAGAAATGGCAAAGGCATATATAAAAAAAGTGGTACTAAGAGTTATTCTTAGTACCCTTTTTTCATCAGTAGGACTAATTCTTATTGGAGTTTTGATTATATGTTTTGCTATCGCAGCTGTTGTAAATGAAAAGAACAATAGCATGGAGTTTGGTACTGGTGGAGTCTATGAGGTTAACATTTCTGAAATTGGAGCTAACGAAATCCCCGCAGAGTTTGTAGATATATATAAAAGGGCCGGAGAAAAGTATGGCATACCATGGACATTGTTAGCAGCTGAACATCGTGTCGAAACAACCTTTAGTTCAAATCTATCAGATTCTTCGGTAGGAGCAGTCGGTCACTTTCAATTTATGCCGAAAACCTGGATAGGGTGGGGATATCCAGGAGGAAACCGTGTTGGAAACCTTGATATTCCAAAGGATAAATTAACTGATCCAAAACTGATTAAAAAGTATGGAGGATATGGTGTAGATGCAAATAATGATGGGAAAGCAGATCCGTGGGATTTAGAGGATGCTGCTTTTTCTGCGGCCAAGTATTTACGAGACAATGGTGGAGCACAAGGTGACTTTAGGAGTGCTGTTTACGCGTACAATCATGCTGATTGGTACGTTGAAGAAGTACTCTCTTACTTTAACAAATACACAGCAGGATATAAATTAATTTCGGTTAATGAAGGTGCAAACATAGCTAAAGGAGGAAACAAAGCTATAGAAAAAGCAATAGCAGCTGGTTCAACATTGGTTGGGAAATCACCTTACAATTGGGGCGGCGGACGTACTACAAGTGACATATTGCGGCATTCATTTGATTGTTCAAGTTTTGTTAGATGGGCTTATGAACAGGGTGGAGTAAATCTTGGACCAATGGCTTCTACCACAACAGATACCCTTGTAAGGCAAGGTAAAGCAGTTTCTAGTATGTCTATGAAAAGAGGCGATTTACTCTTTTTTGACACATATAAAAGGAACGGTCATGTGGGAATTTATTTAGGGAATGGACAGTTTTTAAACGATAATTCTAGTCATGGAGTTTCAATTGACAGCCTGAATAATTCTTATTGGAAGGCAGCATTTAAAGGCGTTGTTAGAAGAGTTGTGCAATAAGGCTAAGATGAATAATGGAAGGATGGACATAAAGATTGGCACAAAAAATTAAGTTAACAAAGAATAAAAAAAGCGCCTCGTATCTTGTAATTGCGCTAGTTGGAATGATGGTCTTTGTATTTCTATTAACGAGTAAAATCACTTTGTGGGATGATACTCCGATTCTTCAAACCCCGTTTAACGAAAAAGTTGAAGGGTTAAGCGATAATGCAGTTGTCTTAAAAGAGTGGGAGTACAATCCAAAGAAAGAGTTGATGGAGGTTATCATTAAAGCTGATTCTAAAGGTGGAATTGCAAATGACAATTTAACGTTTTTTGCAAAAGAAAAACAAAACCCTATGAAAAAAATTCCCGTAGAAGTGGTTGCTCAATATGATGATATGTATGTGCTTCACATTAATAAGATCCCAACAGATTACAAAGTAGTAGGTATTGTTATTACAGAAAAAGAACAAGATGAGGCAGTGAACTTGGGTCATTTGTACTCAGTTGATCTGTTCGCTGAAAATCAAGAAACAGAAAAAAATGTTGAAAATGATATTGCATCTGTCACGATTTATGGTGACTACAGAAAGGTTAAAGTGAACAATAAGCTTAAAACTCTAACCAAAGAGGAGTACTTGGTTAAAGGAATAAAAGAAGAAATTTCAACAAAAAAGGAAGAGAAACAAAAAATTGACCAAATGATCCCGGAACAACGTCAATTGATCGGCAAGACAAAAGCTGAAATTAACGAGCTTGAAGAAAACAAAAAGTATCAAACTGAAAAAGAAAAATTGGATACTGATTCTGTAATTGCGAACAAAAAAGAAGAAATTAATAAGGCTGAAACGGCAATTGAACAGCTCACAAATACATCAAAAGACTATGCAGATAAAATTGAAAAGTTGAATTTAAAGCTGAAGGACGCGGAAAAGACACTGAAAAAGTAAGCCGCAAAAATCCGTTGGTTTGAGCAATATAAGTGTGGAAATTAGATATTTGGATTAAATGTTAAAGCGTTTTTTTTCGCGTTTTTTTAAGAAAAAGAGTATGGCAAGTGTATGGCAAACGGTGTGGCAAACGTATGGCAAAAATAGAAATCATGGGTATAGGGTTTTGTTAGGCTCTGCCTAACTCCACACCTTCGGTGGGGACAAAAACCCCTTATGCTCTTTTTTTCTCTCTCGCTACCCGCCGTTGCCTTGGGGGAGTAGGACACCTATGTTTTGTAATTGGTCAGTTTGTTTCCTTCCCCAGGCTACAAAAAAAGAAATGATTGTGAAAAAGGAGCGACTGAAATGGAGATTAAAGTACGGAAATTAAATGCCGGTGCAGTTAAAACAATAGACGAATTAGCAAAACAGAAAGGGATGAAAAGAGAACCTTATTTGCGGTTGTTAATTGAAAATCATGCTGCGTCAGCTTCCTTACAAGACTTAAAAGATGATTTAGCAATTGAGCAAAAAAGAACAAACATGCTCTTGGAGAAAAATTTAAAAATGACAGAGGAAATTTATGATGCATTGTTTGCAAAGGATGAAGGGGGAATGTTTGTATGAGCCTGGTGAAAGATACATTTCGAATAAAAGAAGAAACAATGAATGTGATATTAGCGATTCAAGAAGAACAACATTTAAGCTCAAAAGGAAAAGCAATTGACTTCTTAGCAGCGAATTATAATTCGACTCCTATTGAAGAAAGAATTGCGAAAGAAGTAACGGCGCAGCTGAGTAATCACTTAACGAGGATAAGGCTCGGAACAAATAACAGCGATAGGAACTCACAGGTCATTATTGAATTGCTTAATACCATTTTGATTAAAGAAGAATATGCGAATTGCTTGTCATCTGAAGAGTATATGTCGCCTGCATTAGCTGATGCTCTTGATATAGTGAAAAAACGAATTGAAAGGTTTAAACAGGTTAAAGACAATTCGAAAAGAAGGTAATGGAATTGGTAAAGAATGCAGGGGTTGTTCATATTCAGAAGTTTGTTGTTGCAGAAGAAGCAAAAAAACTATACGGCGGCATCAATGGATATATCAATTACATTGGAAGAAAAGAAGCAGTTCAAGAAAAAGAAAATGATCTTGAACTATTTGATTCTTATCATGACTATATGAACTATATGGAAGATGAAAAAAAATCAAATGGCCTTTTTACAAAGGATATTGATTTTGTCGATGAAGAAGGTAAAAAGGAATTAAAAAAGCTTTTTAAAATTGCCGAACAAAAGCAAAGTGTTTTATGGCAAGACGTATTTAGTTTTCGGAATGAGTGGCTTGAAAAGCATGGGGTTTATGATTCAAAGACGGGTTCTTTGGACGAAAATAAATTAAAGAATGCAACACGTAAAGCGATGGATACAATGTTGGAAAAAGAGAAAATGACTGATACAGCAATCTGGACTGGTTCAATTCATTTGAATACAGATAATATTCATATCCACGTTGCTACGGTGGAGCTTACACCTTCTCGTAAAATAATGCCTAATGGACAATTCAGAGGGAAAATTAAAAGGAAAACCCAAGAAGCTATGAAATCCAAGATAGGCAATTATATAATGGACCGTAGTCAAGAAAGAGCGTTGTTGGACGAAATTGTTAGAGGCAAAATTATTAAAGGAAAAGAAAAAGTCTCTCTTTCAAAAGATCGAAAAACAAAAAAACTTTTTAAAGAAGTTATTAATGAACTTCCCGCAGAAAAAAAATATTGGCAATACAATTATGGCAAAATAGATCACGTTAGACCCAAAATTGATGAGATTAGCAAGATATATATCGAAAAATACCACAAAAAAGATTTTGAGAACTTCCAACAAAAATTGAATGAAGAAGTTAAAGTGATGCGTGAAGCTTTTGGAGAGGAAAAACGAGATCAATATGAAAAATATAAGCAAAAAAAGATTGATGACTTGTATACCAGGTTAGGGAACACTGTTCTAAAAGAAATGAAGAATTATGTTTCAGAACGTGATAATATGTCGTTTGATTACAATCGAAAAAGGCGTCCGGTTCGAAGAAGTGTGTCTTTAAAAAATAATAAACAATTCGAAAACAATATATCAACTTTATATGCTTTGAAGCAAATGAATAGAGCGATGGATCGATCATATGAAAAATGGAGGAGTCAGCAAGAGTTTGAACGTATACATGGGATTCAAAATGAACATGAATATGAAATAGGCGAATGAAAACTTGGCAGTAAAGTGGCAGTAAAGTGGCACACTTTTGGCAGAATTGAAATGATAATATAGAAATATCAAGGTAAAGGAGGATGAGTGCTATTGCTAAAGGAGGCTCTTATAAGAAGTTCGTTTTATCCAAAGATGCCTTTTAAAAACAGTGTTGTATTAGGGACCATCGGTGAAATGAGGAGTACCAGAATCTCCAGTAAGGAATTACAAGAAGTGATTCGAGAAAACAAGAAAAAAACAGCAAAACCATCGTCTAAGTAGTAAACCATGACGGTGGTTTTTATTTTGATTTCAAAGGAGGGAAATTTGTGCAACATATACAATTGAAAAAAATATCTCAACAGGAGTTAAATGAAATGGTTGTTGAAAACGAAATATTTTTGGCGGCTGTGTCTGATTTAAATACGGCTGAAGAAAAGTATGGAGACGTTGTGCATACAGTTGTTGCCCCGGATTTTTCATATACTGATTTAAGAGGGTTGGCCTTTCCCGCAAACGCTAATTTACGCGGAGTATCTTTTGAAGGGGCGAATATAAGTGGTTTACGTCTATACTCTCCAGACTTATACAAAGCAAACTTTAAAAATGTAACAGCTAAGGGAACGCAGTTTATTGGCGGAAATTTGGATGAAGTATCCTTTGAAAATGCTGAACTTGAGAAAGCAGTGTTCGAGCAGGTTTGCGGTAAAAACATAAAATTCAATAATGCTTCTTGCAAAGAGGTTGATTTGCAGTATTCTTCAATTGATAATTCTGCTGATTTCACAGGTGCTATTGTTAAAGGGATGGTTCCTAGTATTGAAATGAAAATGATCCCTAACAAGAAGATATTAGAATTTAACAAAAGAACTTTTGATACCCATATTCATGAAGCGTTTGATGATGATTTTGGGCAAAATATAGTTTATGACTGTCCTGTTATGCGGGATATTTTGAGGGATGATCAGTATATGAAGGTAGCAATTGAATCTTTAAAAAAGGGAGATATCATTTTAGAAGAATACGATTTATTAGATCCTAATTTGGATTCAATAATTAACTCAATGAATTTAAGAATTGATAAAGGTACGCCTAATGATTTTGTAATGGCCCAAGTTGTAAAGGATATTGAGGTTATTCCACAGACAGACAATCCTTATAATCGAAATGACGAAAAAGTGATCCTCATCACGCAAGACTTATTAGATGTAGACAGATACTCAATAGCAACAGAAAAAGAATTAAGTGTATTTGAATCAAGTGATGGGATATCTAAAGCTAATAGGCCTTCTTTTGAGAAAATTATTGAAAGAGCAGAACAATTTATGGATCTGGAACTTCCAAAACAACAAATGATTAAACACAACTCATTAAAGATACCGGACTTGGAAAGATGAAGCTACACCAAGCTCGAATACAATTAAGGGATTGGTTGAAGGGGAGCAAATGCTTCCCTTTTTTTGTGTATAAAAGAAAGAGGGGGATGTAATTGAACTGCGAAAAGATTAATTTATATTCCAAAATCCAAGAGTGTTTAAAAAAAGAAGGCATCATAATCAAAGAAACATTTCAAAATTCTTTGAAGCCACCTGGTGAACAGTTCGAAATTTTTATATATAAAAGCAACCAACAAAAAGAGGATAAAAGAGAAATTAAAACGCTTGCAGAAATAATAGCCCCGCAGTTCTCGGATGATGAAGATTTCGCTAAGTGTGTTCGGATGACGAAGTGCTATGGATTATACCAGCTGGCACAAAAGTATAAGGGGCTAAAAAGGCATTTTCTCTTTTCTGATACTTATTTGACTAATCATATAAGGGATATTCTATCATGGGAAGAAGCGAGGAAGTTTTTGGAGAAGTTGGGTATCATCGATAAACCGATGTTATTAAAAAGGAAGACAATTTTCAGAAAGGTGTTCCGGCCAAAATATCAACATAGTACGTCGAGTTTAGAATTCGAAAAGGTTAAACTAATAGATCGTGCTCACTTTTGTAAAAACAACTCACTTTACCCTCTTTTCCACAAGGTATCCAAAGGAATTTTAAACCTAATAAAGTTAGGTTTGTTAACTTATATAGCCATTGCAACTCTTGTGATATTTAGCAGAAATAATATCCCCTTGCCGCCTGGGTTTGATCTTAAAGATATGAGTGCTAATCAAATCTTTAGTCTCTTTGTTACGCTGTTTTTTTATATTGAGATTCCTTTAATTATTTTCTGGAGATTGCTTTCAAGGAACTTTGATGGAAAATGGATCAAATGAATTTAAAATGCAAGAGGGTGTTTAAAGATGAATAAAAAATCATCAAGACTGTGGCTCGGAATCTTAGTTTATTCTTTTTTGGTGTTTGCTGCAGTAAGTTTAATTATGCTTAATCAATGTTCTTATTTAATAACTCCTATACAAGGAACGGTGAACAAGTATGTTTAAATTCTTAGATAATCGAAAATCTGTGAATCTACTTTTCCGAAACTTTTTAAATGATAGCTCTCAAAACTATGAAAGAAACCATTTGAAAGTGTACAAAGCTATACAAGACACGAAAAGAAAAAGAGTACAAAGATCACAAGTAATTTACTTATAACTCGCTCAAAGTTGAGGAAACCAGGTGCAGGGATGAGTCAGGCCGGCGGCCGCGGCCAAGAAAAACGGCCAGCGATCGGTCCGGATTTCGGAAGAACAGCGTGCGGCAAACGCAAAGCGCCCGCCGGCATAGGAAACCCCGTAGCTACAGGGATCAGGCAGGGCTGCGACATGGCCGAGAAAAAGGTCGATAAAGGATAATTAAAAAGGAGAAAAGGCTATGTTAAACAGAGTTATTTTGACAGGAAGATTAGCAAAAGATCCTATTTTACGCTATACACCCAATGGAAAAGCTGTAGCAGTCTTTACACTTGCAGTAAATCGAACATTTACTAACCAACAAGGTAATCGAGAAGCCGACTTTATCAACTGTGTGGCTTGGAGAAATCAAGCCGAAAACGTCGCAAACTTTCTTAAAAAGGGAAGCCTTGTTGGTGTAGATGGACGTTTGCAAACGAGGAGCTATGATAATCAAGAGGGTCAACGTGTCTTTGTAACGGAAGTGCAAGCTGAAAGGGTTCAATTCCTTGAGCCAAAAAGCAATGGCGCTGGATCTGGCGGTGGACAAAATGTTCCGGATTCACTCGGAAGGGAGCAGAGTGATTTTAATCAAAGAAGCAGCTTTAATGACAATGACGTTCCATTTGCAAATAACGGAAAATCAATTGATATCTCGGATGATGATTTGCCATTTTAAAGGTGAATTTATAGGCTGGATCAAAACAATAACAAGGGAAATAGCATCTAACCTTGCTAAATGAAATCCAGAAAGGAGAAAAAACAATGAAAGAACTATTTGTATGTGAAAAACCTTCTCAAGCCGAAGATTATGCTGCGGCATTAAGTGGGAACTTTCAAAAGAAAAATGGTTATTTGTTAGGTGAAGATGGAAAAGTGTTCACTTACGCTTTTGGTCATCTTGTTAAAGTAAAGGGGCCGGAGCAATTAAACTGGAAAGCAGAAATAGAGACCTTACCGTACTTTGAAAAAAATATGGCACTCTCTATTATTGAGGATAAGAAAAAGCAATTTAACGTTATTGTTAGATTGATGAAAAAAGCCGAAACCATAGTCATTTCAACTGATGCCGGTCGTGAGGGTGAGCATATTTTCCGGAAAATTTATAAACTGAGTGGTGTGAAAAAACCACTTAAAAGGTTGTGGGTACAAGATAATACGGTAAGTGGTATTAAAAAAGCGTATTCTCGCATGAGAGACGGAAGTGAATATGAAGGTTTGGCTACAGCTGGTCAGCTTCGTGAAGAAGCTGACCTTTTAGTTGGTGTCAACTCTACAATCCTTGCTACACGTTTATCTTCAAGTCGAACACCTATTTCGCTCGGACGGGTTCAAACGCCGACTTTAAGCATGATTGTAAAAAGAGACTACACAATTGAAAACTTTAAAAAGGTTGAGCATTATACTATATCGGCTCCTATAAAGAAGCAGGACTTAGGTGAATTCGAATTAGTACTTGAAAAGGATCAACAACTTACAAAAGACGATGCTGAGAGTATTTTGGCTGCCCTGGGGAACCGAAAAGGTTTATCATTTGACGAGAAGGTTGAAAAAGAAAAACCGAAGCAGCTGTTTGATTTAACATCTTTACAAATTGAAATGAACAAAAAAGTTGGCTGGTCAGCAAAAAAAACGTTGGATATCCTGCAAGGGCTTTATGAAAAGCACAAGGTGGTCACTTATCCGAGAACGTCTTCAAGGTTTGTAGCGAGTACAGAAGAATTCCCAGCACTGTTAGAACAGCACAAAGATCATCCTTTAATTGCTCATATTGTTGAAAATGGATATGAGATTGAGAAATCCTTTGTTAATCCGGGAAAAGTCACTGATCATGAGGCGATTATCATTACGAAACAGAAACCTGAAAGCCTTGGTAAAGAGGAAGAGTTGCTTTATGATGTGATTCTCAAACGATTTGCGGCAGCATTTTATCCGCCAGCAGTTTATCAAAAAACAAGCGCTGAGTTTTCTGATGGGGAGCATGTTTTTAAAGCCCATGAAAAAGCCCTTATTGAAAAAGGATGGAGGTCAATTTACGATGATGCAATTCAGCAGCCGGTATTAAAAAACATTAAAATGGACGACATTGATAACTATGGGCTAAAAAGAAAAGAAACTAAGCCGCCGCAAAGGTACAATGAGGCAGCGCTTTTAAAAGATATGGAGAACGCACATAAGTTCATTGAAGAAGCTGAGGATAAAAAAATCATAAAAAAATCAGGTATTGGGACACCTGCCACCCGAGCTGAAATAATCGAGGTGCTTTGTAAACGGAATTTTGTTGAAAGGCAAGTAGTAAAGAATAAAGAAGTGCTGATATCAACACCATTGGGAAGAAGCGTTATTAATATGATGCCTGAAGACTTTCTTCTTTACAGTCCGAAAATGACAGCCGTTTTTGAAAGTATGCTTGCTGATGTTGAAGAAAGTAATCTGACTCCAGATGAATTTTATAAGGAACTTGAGGATCTTGTTTACGGAATAGCCAAAGAAATAAGTGAGAATATCAAATCCTTAGAAGCAGAAACAGCAAGAGAAATCATAGCAAGCTGCCCCAACTGCGGCCGCGATATGTATGAGACAGAAAAAGGATATTCATGCAGCGGGTATAAAGAGGGCTGTAAAACAACATTGTGGAAAAATAGTCTTGAAAGGTTTGGTAAAAAGACAATTGGAAAGGCTGAAGCCAAAAAACTTCTTGCCGGGGAAAGTGTCAAAGTAAAATTGAAAAGTAAAGAAAAAGGTACTTCCTATGAGAAAAGGGTTATTTTCAATAAAGAAAAAAGCTGGCTGGAGTTTTCAAAAGAAGAATCGACTGAAAAAGAAGTCATAGCAAGCTGCCCGAACTGTGGCAGGGATATGTATGAAAACCAAAAAGGATATTCATGTAGCGGATATAAAGAAGGCTGTAAAACAACATTGTGGAAAAACAATCTTGAAAAGTGCGGTAAAAAGAAAATCGGCAAGGCTGAAGCTAAAAAGCTCCTTGTAGGGAAACGTGTCAGAATGAAATTGAAAAGTAAAACCGGTAACGCTTACGAAAAAGAGGTTGTTTTCAATAAAGAAAAAAACATGGTTGTGTTTGCGGAGTGAAATTAGGGAGCAGTTGTATTAGCCATCGAATGCGAATCAAAGGAGCAGAATAATAATGATTTATAAAATCGACCATTATTATAGTACGGATCATGACAAATACTCTATTTTTATAGATTGTGAGATCAAGCCTCAAATGCTTGTGAAAACTCTAGGATTTATTCATTTTGAGTTTGAGGAGTTAGTCAGCAATGACGGTTGTATGGATGTACGTCACTTAGCTGTAATCCTAGAAAAGTTCTTTAACGCAAAAAATGCAACTGATAAATACAGAAAATATTTGCCTTTGCTGCAACTAGAAGAAAAGGACTGGGATTACCTGATTAGGAATACTTGGTTGATCGATCGTGTAAAACGTGATCAAATAAACGATGAAACAATTGAAGTTAACCCATACACCGGTCATTTAACGATTATTCATGTTGATTGGTTTTCGGCAAGAGAAATTTGCTGCGGTAAAGTAGCTGAGAAATATTCATATATACCTGATACTCCTGATTTCAAAAAAGAAATAAGGAACATTGCCGATTTTTACAACTACTAGGTAGGCTGACTCTATGGGTCAGCTTTTTAAAAATTTGTAAAAGGAGAGATACCGTGAATGAGCTTAAAATGAATAAGGAATTGCTTTTAAGCGACATTGAAAATGATCTAAATAAAATGAACGATCGACAGCTGAAGGATCTTGGATATGAATTTTTGCACACTGGTATTATATCGATAAGAGCACTTACAGCTGAAATGTTTGAAAAGAAAGTTTTAAACAAAGCAAATGAAGTGTGTAATGTTATTTCTTCAGCCATTCACAATTTACCCTTTCTCCTATTCGCGGATTATAATAGGGATATGTTGATTTGGGAATTAAGTCAATGTATAACGAAAATGAAACGGCTGGAGCATGAATTGAAAGATAATATTCGCATTTTAATTAACCCTTTCATTGAAGTAATGAAAAAAAGAGAATCCCTATAAAAAGGGATTCTTTTTCTATAAAGGAGTAGAATCATGCACATTATAGGAAACTTAACATTAGGAAAACTCTTGGCGGTTATGTTTATTTTATTCCTAATCTTAGGAATGCCAAAGATATTACAGTGGTTTAAAAACAAAAAAACGATGAGTGTCCTTGCTCGATCCGGGATAAGGGATATCGACAAAATGGATGGTTTTCAATTTGAAGTCTATTTAAAAGCACTGTTGAAGAAAATGGGGTACAAGCCTATGGTGACCTCTAAAAGCCATGATTATGGCGCTGATGTGATCCTAGAGGGGAAAAATCGTATTGTTATTCAGGCAAAAAGATATGGTGTGAGAAATAAAGTAGGCGTCGATGCTGTTTTTCAAGCGTTAGGAGCACGCTTTTGTTATGATGCAAAGGAAAGTTGGATTATAACAAATAGTCAATTTACAAAAAATGCAAAGTGGGCTGCCGAAAAATGCAATGTTCGGCTAATTGATCGTTTAAAACTTCAAGAACTGATATTGGAAGTAAATCCAGAGGTGACACCAAAACAGGTTTATGAAGTAGTAGAGCCGGCTGCTCGAAAATGCCCTAAATGCAATTCTGATCTCATTTTAAGAAATAGAAATACCCCAAAACAATTCTTTGGTTGTTCGAGATATCCTCACTGTAAACATACAGAAGCGATTAATAAACGAAAATGACAGGGGTGGTCGGGATGGAATAAACTACAGAAAAATATAAATCCCCGGATGGTCTAATTCCGGGGATACGGTAGCAATCAATCCTCAAGCATAAAGATTGACTATATATAATAATACATTTAGATCGGTCATGTGTAAACTGGGGATGTACTGCTATTGCTCTGCTTGCGCCCTTAATTAACCAAACTTGAAATCCAACTCAAAACGCTGAAAAAAAGGATTACAAACAAACCAATTAGTCCCCAAAAACCGCATTGCAACACAATATCAGCAAGTCTATGTTTCTCCATATCGGCACTGGTCCTTTCATTAGGATTTTAAAATGTCATTTATGTCTCGGTCATTGTATTTGCTGAAATCAATCATTGGTTCCAAATTCTTTGTTTTGTTCTTTACGTTTTTAAGGTACTTATCAAAAAAGTGTTTGTCCAACTTCGGTGGTATGTAGCCTAAACGTGTCTTAATAATGTTTTCAACTACATACATTTTTTTTGTGAAGAATTTATAATCTTCATTGAGTACCTCGTAAGCTTCTTTAAAGGAAGAAGTACTTCCCACTTTTTGAATTTCCTTTTTAATTTTAGATATCTCGCTTGTTGCATTGCTGCGTTGCTTTCTTGCCTCTTTTAGCAAAAAAAGAAGATCAACGGTAGGGAGAAGCATCAATTCAGGCGTGGTTTTTTCCAGATCATTTTTTGATGCGCGTTCTTTGTAAATCACACTAATCCTTACACCGTCTTCTTTAACAAGATCTGAAGGAATGTTCATGGTGCAGAACTCGCAATAATATCGCAAATGGTCTAGTTTCTCGACTTTGCTGCCGCAGTATGGACATGTTTTCATTTGTCATTGCCCCCGTCTTAATTGTTTTATTCCGTCACTGAGTGAATCCATTAAAGAATGGTGTTTTTCAAGAAACTCCTTTAGTTCTCTCGCTTTCTCGTCCCTAAATGAACCGGCGTGATTGAATTGGCCAATATTTAGTTCAGGATTTAAGCCAGTCAACGTTACGATTTAATTGTTGGTAGCTTTTATAATGTTCATCCAGGAAAGCATCAAGAAAAGGCTTGATTCCCTCGGCGAATATTTCTCTTTCACTCTTCGATTTAAAGTGAAATACCTTTCCGCGAAAAACTTCCTTGACATTAACTTTTGTGTCGGTGGGCCAATCTTTGAATAGAGTCGTAAAATCAAAAATATCAACTAAACCTTTAACAATAAGATCAGCTGTCTGATTGAGTATAGCTTCTTTCATGGTAAAGACAGCTTTCATTTCATCTATAGGTTTGAAAAAGGTTCCGGTGTTGTGATATTCAAAACGCCATTCAAAATAATAGCGATTGTGATTGTTCAGTTTAAACATTCTTTTTTGGAATTCTTTATTATGAAATTGAATTTTGATTTTTGCTTTGAAAGGTTTTACCTCAGTTGCATCATCTATTTCCTGAACATTTACCTAGTACGGTATGTCAGGGTTAGCTTGGCTTTTTGAAAGCCATTGATTTATGTGCTTCACGAAAATCCTCCTTTACTTCACTATTAAATATGAACGTCCGGTCAGTGATCGGTCCGGAATCCGGAAAAACAGAGTCCGGCAAACGCTGAGCGCCGCCGTGGCCAGGAACCAGGCGGGCGGCTGCGGCGCAATTCACTTTTCAAAAGCATATAACTCCACAAATATACCGGAAAATCCGGTATTCCAATTATAAACCACTACTACTTCTTTACCGGTATCGCTTTTTACTTGCTGTGAAAAATCATTCGCAAATTGCTAGTACCGTTGAAGCATCCTATCCTTTAATATCATTTGTTTTTTTATGCTTGGTTGTGAAGGCAATTAATTTATTATTACCTACCATAAGTAACACTTCTTTCTTTTTTCAAATTGTCTATTATAAAATTGAATTTCGATTTTTACTTTGAAAAATTTGTTTCAACCTTTCAAGAAGTTGCCTTTCCAGCGGTCTTGCTACCATGGATACGGACAGCCGAGTCTTGGCGAAATACGGTGGCCAAATATCAGCCCGGGTCCATAAGAACAGCGGGCCGAAGCGCCCGCCGTGGTCAGGAACCAGGCAGCATAAGCTGTAGGAATTAGCTAGTCCTGCGGGTGCGGCCAAGAAAAACGGCCGACGATCGGTCCGGGATCTGGAAGAACGGCGTGCTTCAAACACCAAACGCCCACCGTAGCCAAAAAAAGACCTTCCAACATTGAGTTGAGTTTTTAGTATTGGGAATTGAGAAACGGCTATCTCATAGTCTTCGCCATTAAAAACAATTTTTCCGTTTTCAATTACATCAAAATCACTATTGTTTACTCTTTTTACGGTATAGCTGCCGAATACTTTACTTTCTTCTATTTCAAAGAGCTTCTGTTACTTTTATCAACATTATGGCTTCTCCTTTGCGTGTTTGTTTGATGTTAGCCTTCTAAGCCAATTTCTTTTTTGTTTGCGACATTAAAGGTTTTGTATTTTTGCGTGAACATATCTTTGTTAATAGTGGCAGTGTGAGTGTTGCGAAAGGTCCCCGAAGCATCTACCAACTGTAAAATTTCACTTGATCTATCAAATGTGATATAAACACCTTCTTTAAAAAGTTCTCCTTGTGCAAATTGCTGATTGCCACTTGCTAAATCATCGAGTGCCTCAAGAAACGACTTGGTAAATTCATTTGTTTTACCATTAATGATCTCATAAGTAACTTCATCTGTATGAGCGTATGCAAACAATATATTGGGATCATCGTGTTCAGCATCTAATCTAGCCATTTGTTCTAATGTATAGCCTTCTGGATAATCTTCAGGATCTGGAGTGTATTCGTATGTCATTGTTCTAATTAATCTCACTTGCTTAGTCATTTAAATTCACCCTCCTACATTTTGCTTCCGATTTTATAAATGAACTCTTTAATGTCTTGAAGATTCCTTGTCAATTAAATCAACAATATCAAACAGTTCTCGCCCCATTTCTTCAGTCATGATTACATGATGCTTTTGATAAAAAGTTTGCAGTGCTTCTTTGATTTGTCCATAGTTAACTTTTTGAATTTGATCAATTTGCTTAGACATTTTTCTTCTCCTTTTGACTGTCTCGAAGGAGAACTGTTTTCGAGACAATGATCATTTTTTTGATTTGTTGTCTGCTTTTATTAGCTTATCAATTTCAGTGAAGTTTTTGTTGAAAACCACTGTATAGTTATGGCCATTTACTCTTGCCAGGTGTTATATACAATTCAAACAAATTGTTTCAACCTTCTTTCAATTTAAGATGATTTTTGGTTTGAACGTCCAGCCAGGAACCAGAACAGCCGGTATTGTAGTGAATGGCGGTGGACGTTCAAGATCCTTACCAAAACAAACTAGGGTCAGCATGACAGTTTATCGGGTAATTCCTCGACATAACCCTGAAATTCTTTTAAGTTTTCAAAGAGGTGAGTGGTTTCAGACCATGTAAAAACACATTGTGGTGTTTCGAAGTTTGTTTGAATTTCCAATACGATTTCTAAGCCGCCGAGACTATTGTTTTCCATAAACGAAAAGAAGTCATCTTCGTCTAAGTGCTTGCGCATTATTTTTTCCAATGTAGATCTTTCTGTAATCACTAATGTATAAAAGTCTGATCCTGTATTTTCATATGTTTTTAAAGCAAAACCTTTTCTTTTTAACAAATTCAATAAATCTTTTTCTTTAATTTGCATCTTCTAGACCTCATTTCTTTGATTGAATTTCTAGTGGAGCAGGCATAAAGCCTGCTCAAAATCGTTATTCTTGAAAGATTACTAATTTCTCAATTTGTTCAATCTCAATTTCAAGATCATCAGGTTTTATATTGAGCTTATTGGAATACGTCTTTTTAAGCTCTTCTCTGACATTATTGATATTTGAAGCCGGAATAGTACCTGATATTGGTGGGGAAAAGCCATTGCTCACTGTAAAAGAATATAAATTTAATTTCATAGTTGATCATTCCTTGAGTTGTCTTTATGCTTGTGTTTTTAATCGCTACCTAGTTTTCATCGATCAATTGATAATCCCCGTTGACAGGAATAAGCTTCTTTCCTGACTTTTTGCAAGAAACTATTTTCCATTTCAAAGAGGAAACCAGGTCTTGAAGATAATTTTCTGCGTTGGTTTCTTCTTCGGGTACTGGCATAAGCAATTGTACCAATTTGTCTGAATTGCAGACCTGTGCTTGATATAAATCGAAAGTTACTTCGATGTTCATTTTCGATCCTCCTTTCCTTTAAAATGGTTTTGTCTTTTCCTCCTTTTTCTTTTTGCCTCCGAAGGGAGTTAGTTCCCCGAAGGGGGATTATTTTTCCCTTTTGGCATGGAGAACGGACAACTGCGGTTAGCCGAATGACAAGAGTGAC
>NZ_JASGCA010000026.1:0-39741 GCF_030449715.1 Bacillus sp. LB7 | reverse complement strand
CGCCGATCCTTCTCCTATTCGTGAGCACCGACGCGCAGGCCTGACAACGAATGCGAGGGTTTGTCGACACGCTGAAAGCCGCTTGGTAAAGCGGCTTGGCTTTCTATTAAGACTGCAGCGATTTCCGCGCCGTATATTCATCAATGCGCGCCAATGCATCTTTCATGTCCATGCAGTTGCTGAAGCTTTCATCAATTTTTTGAATGCCTTCCTGATATTCTCCATCAGTGAGTACTTGTTCTGCTGCATCTCTTAATCTTTCAGCATTGACCTCTTCTGCAAACAGCGGATATCCAGCATTCAGTTCTTTCAGACGCTGGGCGATCATCGGCTGATCTTTATCATGCGGAAGCACGACCATCGGGACGCGGTAATGGATGCCCTCATTAACACTGTTCATGCCGCCGTGTGTGATGAACACAGCGGCTTCTTTAAGCACTTCTAATTGGGGCACATACGGCGCAATGATAAAATGCTCCGGCACTTCTTTTACATCCGCGTAGTCCGATTTTTCGCCGGTGGCGATGACAACCTTGCCGTCGAAATCACGGAAAGCATCAATGCACATATTGAAAAAGTCAGCGGTTTTACCAAGTACGGTTCCCATTGAAATATAAATGACTTTCTCATTCTTTAACGATTCTACCGGAAAATCGGTCTTGTCGAGGCGCTTCGGAAAACGCGGGCCGATAAACAGCACATCATCCCCAAAACGGTCGCTCTCAGGCTGAAAATACCGGCTTGTATACACAACGGTCAGCTCCGCCTGATTGCTCATAAACTGTCCTGTATGCCGGGGTGAGACGCCGTACTTTTCTTTCAGTTCACTAAGCAGGTCTTCGCATTCTTTATCCAAATGCAGCTCCGCGCCTGAATCCGGATGCAGCGGCAGAATCTTCATATGTTCTTGTCCAAAGAGAAATGAAGCCGATGAAGCGATTCCCGGAATGTTCAAATAATCCCTGACCAATTCACCCGCACCGAATGTGTCATAATACACGGCATCGAACGAAATGCTTTTGGACAGCTCTTTTACAATGTCTAGAATATACAGCGAGGTTTTGAGATGAATTTTTAAAAATTCAAGAAGGCCGGACGGTGAATTCGGATCAATATGCGCGTTTCTCACCAGATCTTTGTATAAATGGACGGTAGCTCCGACGCCCTCCAGCCTGTCTTTATACTTTTCTGTTGAAAGATAGTGCACATTGTCGCCTCTGTCAGCAAATGCTTTGGTGATCCCTAATGTAGGATTGACATGCCCTTCCGCCGGAAAATTGACGATTAAAATATTTTTCATGATTAAAACTCCTTTTTATCCTTTTTGAAACGGGTTGACATCAATTCAGCGCCTGATTAGACTGATGTTAGTTACTACTAACTATCATAAAATGGGGGTCAACACCTTTGCAAGAGACGAACGAACGGATCATATCTGCTGCTTTAGACTTAATGCAAAAATACGGATTCAAGTCGGTGACAATAAAGGATATAGCGCTTCATTCAGGCGTCAGCGAAATGACCGTCTATCGGCACTTCAAAACAAAGCTCGGACTTTTGGAAGCGGCTGTTCAGCAATTTTCTTATATCCCAGCCTTTCAGCGCGTATTTGAAAACGATATCACTTGGAACCTGGAAAAAGATTTAACATTGATTGCAGAATCGTATTTGCTCCATATGGAAAATAACAAACCGCTCTACCTTATAGCTGTTCAAGACGGCGGAAGGATGACTGATCTTTTCGGTTCTCTGTTAAAGCATATGGAAGAACTCCTTCGTTATTTAACAGACTACTTTCAGACGATGCAGGACAAAAGCCTGATGAAAAAGGGAGATCCAGGTTCACAGGCCTTCGCGTTTCTGTCCTCTTTATACGGATACTTCTCTTCTGGCGCATTGGCTGACGGCCGGTTTCGAAAAACCGCTAAAGACACTTATATTAAACAGATAACCGCCGCTTTCTGCGACGGTTTGCAAATATGATATCACCCTTCAACTGAAGGATGGATCGCTATTCATTCAGCTCTTCAACATCCTTCAGCTTGATATCCGCATTTTTTTCAAAGGAGGTGCTGTATTTGACATAGCCGATCTCCTCGTCTTTGATATCTTCCCCCTCAAAAATGTTGGCATTAATCGTCACGCTTTCGTAGTCGTACCCTTCCTTATTCAACAGGCGCTGAATCTTTTGCGCCGTTTTGTAGACGTCTTCTCGGTCGGCATTTGCGGCATCAAGTAAAATATGAATCTCCATCGGCCGCTCTAAGCGGAGGCTTTTCTCCCATTTTGCGTCATTATTCAGCTTTCCTTTTAATACTTCGACTTGCACGTCAACGTCTTTCAGATCGTTTATGCTTTTCGATAAAAACGTTTTGATTTCTTTTCCGGCTTCTTCTCCAAGCCGCTCCATCAGCGGTTCGTTGAGGTTCTCTTCATAGATCCCGTCAGTGTACACTTCAGGTTGAACAAACCCTCTCAAAGAAAACAGATAGGGATCTTTGCGCTTTTGATCGCCGGTATCAGTGACTTCAAATACATATTCGGCGAACTTGAAGCTATAAAGCCCGCTGTCGATCCGCAAGTCTTTTTCAGGATAGCGGTCAGTCAAATAATGCTCAAGCGCCGTTTGAGACAATTTCTTGCTTACGGGATTTCCGTTGAAGGCGTTATATGCGGCAAGCACAAAGGAAACGAGCACCACGATCAATACGCTATACAAGATTTTCTTTTTCATCATATCAGCTACTTTCTTTCAGCTTTAAGAACAGCCATCCGATCATCATCCCGGCCGCGGCGAAAAAACAGTGAATAACTGCAAGCATGAAAGCGCCAAAGACAGCATACAGCAGGTGCTCCACAACCCCTGTACCGTCGGCTGCATCCCATCCGGCCAAAATATCCCCGATCCCCCAAATGAAAATCGGCGCAAAGGAGAGGAGTATCACAAGTTTCATATCCCGGTAAAACAAGTACACCGCAAGCCCGAGCACGGCATACCACAAAATAAAGCCGAAGCTCTCATTTAAAAGGGATGTGTGAATCGCGAGAAAAAACGAAATGGCTGTAAACATCAATTGGTACAAGGAGAGCTTCCGATTGATTCTTTTAAACATTTGACTTTCATGAACAGACGATTCAATATGTTCCTTCGGAAGCTCGGCCTCCGTCATCTTCAAAAGCCTCTGAAGCTCTTCATCGTTTTCGGCCGCTTCCTCAATCCATTCAGCCGACTCTTTGCTTAACAGCCCCTCATGATATAAAGGAAGCAAATCATTGAATACACTGCGTTCCTTATCCTTCATCATACCCCTCCATTTCTTGCTGCAGCTTGAGCTTCGCTCTGTGAAACCCGATCCTGGCACCGTTTTCGGTTTTGCCTGTGAGCATGCCGATTTCTTTAAATGACAATTCTCCGTAGATACGGAGGGTGACAATTTCCTTTGAAGTCTCATCAAGCCGGTTGATTTCCTCGAGAAGCCGCCGCTCTTTCTCGGTTTTCAGAAGGTGTTCTTCAGGAGATAAGCAAGCCGCTTCCTCATGCTGAATCGTGTTTGTCCCGGCTTTTGACGCTCCTGAACGAAAGTGTTTTTTCAACACATTTTTAGCAATCGCAAACACCCATGTTTTGATTGTCGACTTTCCCGAAAATGTATGATAGCCTTTCACAGCCTGATAAAATACTTCCTGTGTTAAATCTTCCGCCGTTTCTTTATGGAATGTCTTGATGTAGAAAAAGGCATAAACGGAAGGCTGAATACTCTTGTAGACTTCCTCAAGCTTCATAAAGCCCCTCCCCGGCTGGGCATGCCGCTATTTTTCCATTCACTTATTAGTACCGTTGAACTTCTTTTTGTTACAAAAAATCGCATAAAAAAAGAGGCAAAAATGAATATTTCATTTTGCCTCCGTATATCCCACCGCCAAACAAATGTCTTCCAGATCAGGCCATGCCCTTATTTAGACAAACCCGCCCAGCGATTTTAAAAACTCACTTTCTCTTCAGCTGTTTTCAGGTTCCCTAAGCTCCCGGCCTTCATCGACAGCCGCTTTCAGCGCCTGCAGCATATAGCCGATTCCCCGGTATCCTGCCAGCGGGTAAGTGATCTGCTGGCGGCTGCCAAACACGTTCCTCAAAACAGGCCTGTATTTTTTTCCGCCGAGCATGACGATTTCGTCATAATCCATCAGGTTTTTCCGTTCACCTTGAACCTTCAGTTCATCATCCGCCATAATCTCCGGGTGGCGCATCCCGAATGTGACGTCATAGTTTTCAGGAACGATATCTTCCGGTTTTAAAAACCCGTGTTTTGCTGAAAGAATCACCCAATCCGCAAAAAACGTTTGCGCATATGTGCGGCACGCCCGATGAAACGGGCTCAGATAGACATCCTTTGCGGCGGACGGGCCGCTGCCCGGATCGACATCCCAGATTTTCTTCGCCCCGCACGGGATGATGCAGAGTCTTTTCATCATGTATCCCCCTTTTGGTTCCGCTAAAAAACGCCTTTGAAAAGGCGTTTTATTTCAGCTTCAGCGATACGACCGATTCGACGTGCGCCGTCTGCGGAAACATATCGACAGGCTGAATGTATTCGACATGGTAATCCTTCGCCAAGTGCTGCAAATCTTTCGCAAGTGTTGACGGATTGCATGAGACATAAACGAACCGTTTCGGCTTAACCTGCCTGATCGTATCAAGGAAGGTGCGGTCACAGCCTGTTCTCGGCGGATCGACGATGACGACATCCGGCCTGAAGCCTTCTTTTGTCCATTTCGGCAGCCAGTGCTCCGCGGTCCCTGTGACATAGCGCGCATTTTCGATTCCGTGCTTTTTGGCGTTTTGGTTGGCGTCATCGATCGATTCTTTAATGACGTCCATGCCGCGGATTTCTTTTGCCCCGCCGGCGATCCACATTCCGATCGTGCCGACGCCGCAATAGGCGTCGACGACTTTTTCGCGCCCGCTCAGTTTCGCCGCTTTTTTCACTTCGTCATACAGCTTGACCGTCTGGATCGGATTAAGCTGAAAAAAAGCGCGGGCGCTCAGCTCAAATGAAACCTCGCCGAGAAATTCCTGAATGACCATATTGCCGGCTAAGAGCCTTGTATCCTCGCCGAAGACAACCGATGTCTTGGCTTTGTTGACGTTTTGAATCACGGAGGTCACTTCAGGCAGACGCTTTTTGATTTCTTCTGCAATGAGCTCCTTGCGCGGCAGATCTTCTTTTGACGTGACAAGGACAACCTGCACTTCCCCCGTCTCAAAGCCGACCCTCGTCACGATCGTGCGGACGTCGCCCGTGCGCTTCCGTTCGTTGTAGACGGAAATGCCGAAGTCTTCAAGAATCTGCTTGACGGTTTGCGTCGTTTTGTTCGTCGCCGGATGCTGAACAATGCATTCCGTAATCGGGACAAGCCGGTGCGAGTCAAGGCCGTACAGCCCGGCCACCATCTTGCCGTTTTTCGAAAGCCCGAGCTGAAACTGGCTTTTATTCCGGTAGTGCCACGGGTTTTCCATGCCGATCGTCGGCCTGATGTCCATTTTGCCGATGTCAAAACGGGTGTGCCGTTCGACCGATTGAATGACGATGTCCCGTTTTCCTTGCAGCTGCTCCTCATAAGCCAGATGCTGGAGCTGGCAGCCCCCGCATTGCTCATAGATGATGCAGGGCGGCTTGACGCGGTGCTCTGAACGCTTGCGCACCTTTTTGACCCGCCCTTCGGAAAATTTCGGATGAACCTTTGTCGCCTCGACGACGACTTCTTCACCCGGCAGTGCGCCGGGGACGAAGACGACTTTTTTCTTGAAGTAGCCGACGCCTTCGCCATTGATGCCGAGGCGCTTGATCGTCAGCGGAAATTGCTGTCCGACTTTTAATTCTGCTGATGATCCTTTTTTATCACGTTTCACTGATGTTCTCTCCATTTCTACTCAATGCTCCTCCATAAATACAAGGAAGCATAGCTTAAATAAGGGTGCCATTCTTTGCTCATTTCAAGCATTTGTTCTTTTGTCGGTTTATCGTTTAAGCCAAAATGGCGTTTGATGGCGTTTTGGATGCCGATATCGGCGGCCGGAAATAGATTGGGGCGGCCGAGTCCGAACAGCAGAACGTTTTGGACGGTCCACGGGCCGATGCCTCTGATTTTCACCAGCTTTTCCATCATGTCTTCATCTGATAATTGATCAAGCTCATCAAGATTTAAACGGCCGTCTGCGATCATCCTTGATGTATCGATGACATATTCAGCCTTCCGCATGCTGAATTGAAGTTCGCGCAAGTCGTTATAGTCGAGCTGTGCAACCGTTTCGGGAAGCGGATAAAACCAGACCCCGTCCTTTTGCTCTCCAAAAGTGTGAACGAACCGCTCTGTGAGCGTATAAGCAAAAGACAGATTCAGCTGCTGGTGGATTATGCATTTCATCAAGCAATGATACAAATGAAAATCGAGCACCAGCGGCGTTCCGGCATGCTCTGCAAAAATTGATGATAAGCTCGATTGTGAAAAGTGATCCAGTACAGGCTGAAGATTTTCCTCCCATCTGAAGATCCGTTTCACTTCTTTCATCATGTCGTCTCGATCGTCTGTACCGCTGACGGCAAACGCCGGGGCTTCGACAGTTCCCGTCGCCTGCACAGCGACAATCCGAGGCTCTTTGTTTTGATTGCGGAGCGGCAGCTTGACCTCCCTTTTGTCGAGGTTGACCGCATTGAGCGGATCAAGCGAAAGCCTGTCCAAGACGCGGTCAAAATGATACGGCGGTGATACGCTTACAGTTTCCTTCCACATCGCTTCCCATCCCTTTTTCTTCTTTGTCCACAGTATACCATGTTTCAAATTCTCTTAAAAAAGAACAACATTTTATTTTTCGCCGAATGAATCACAGCGCACCGCAGCATCCTATGGAAGCGGAGGGGTGCCGATGATTAAACATTTTGCGATGACAAAAGACGGAAAGCTTTTATCCACCGACACCAAAGCAGAAAGGCTGACAGGTCAAGATATTGAGTGGTACTGGACCGATTTCGATCAGCCTTCGGATGAAGAAGTCTCCTTACTCAAAAGCCATTTTCACTTTCACCCTTTAGCAGTTGAGGACTGCGTTCATCATTTGCAGCGTCCGAAGCTTGATCAATACGAAGAATATCTTTTTTTCGTCATACACGAGTTGAATCAAAGGACTTTGGCGTCTGAAGAAGTTGACCTATTCGTTGGAAAAGATTTTATCGTCACATTTCACTTTCATCGTTCAGACGGCATTGAAAAAGTAAGAAGACAGCTTTCGGAAAACAGCGAGTTGTGGAAAAAAGGACCGAGCCATATCGCCTATATGGTCATGGATCAGCTTGTGGACGAATATTTCCCGATTCTTTACAAAATAGAAGACCGCCTCAATGAAATTGCTGAAAGCGACAGCAGAAAAACGTATGGAACGCTGATGAATGAGGTGTTTGATATCCGGAGCGACCTTCTAAAGCTGAGGAAAACAATTATTCCGATGCGGGATTTGCTTTACCGGATTTTAAACATTGAAATTTCAAAAGAAAACCGCGAACGAAAAGCGTACTACAGCGACATTTACGACCACCTCTTGAAGCTGACCGAAATTGTCGAAAACAACCGCGACATGACCGCCGATTTGAGGGACAGCTACCAGACGCTCAACTCCAATCGGATGAACGCCATTATGATGACGCTGACAATCGTCTCAACGATTTTTATTCCGCTCACCTTCATTGCCGGAGTGTACGGCATGAACTTTGACAACATGCCTGAACTGCATTGGCGCTACGGCTATTTTTTCATCCTCGTCATGATGGGAGCCGTTGTCGCCGGCATGATCTTCTGGTTCCGGCACAAAGGATGGTTTGACATTTTCAAGTAAAACCGAAAACCTTTTTCCTCTCTTTACGACTACTTCTATAACTGAGGGGGGAAAGGCATGAAGGTACATACAGGGCTTGTCGGCATCATCCTGATCGTTCTCGGCTTGTTGATGAGCGCCGAGAATCATCAAAGCGTGTCTGCAGCGGACGCGCTTTCGGACTTTTTAGGACTGCCTGTCCGGAATTTAGTGGTTCTGATCTGCATGTTGATGCTCATCATTGGCTTCATTATGGCGTGGCGACATTATGATGGAGTACCGTGGATCCGCTTTAAGCTGTTTTTGTTTATTATCGGCATTTCAGTATTTTACCCGCTGGTCACAGAAAAGCTGATGCTCTTTCAAAAATGGAATGCACAAGGCGATGATGCCGTGGAATATATGACAAGGGGAAGCTCCTGCAGCTATCAGAACGATATGGAGGAAGGAAGCATGGACTGTGAGGTGAAAGTGAACAACTACGGGAAAAAGACCGAACGCATCCAACTCACCCCTGATATAACGAGTGAATTTGACTTTCAGCCGGAAGAGCTGGAACTGTCTCCGCATTCACAGGAAACGTACAGCATCACTTTTACGGCTCCGGGAAATGAGGATGTGGATGAGTCAGGGATGGAAGAAGAACCGAGGATCAAAATTAAAGTATTGAAATGAGCGGCTGTCACTCGAGTTAAACAGCACGTTTTCGGGAACTTTTAAATAGATTACACGGAAGAGAAAGTTTAGAATGAAAAGGTATACAGAAAAAACGAACGGCAAACAGCCGATTCACAAACTAATAGACAACCCTCAAAAAAAAAGCCGCTCCTTCACCGAAGCGGCTTTTCGTCTATTAATCGCGATAAGATTCTGCAATCGCGTTGGCGGCGACGATCGCATTGTAGACATCGTCAGGAGTGACTGGGAACGGCATGTTGCCCATTGTGTCGCCTTCTGCGCAAGCGCTTTGAGCGACTTGGCGCCATTCTTCTTCGACAAATTCGTCGACTCCGAGGTCTTTTAATGTTAACGGCAGACCGACGCCTTTAATAAAGTCAATGACGGTCTCCAGCTCTTCGGCCGGCGCGTTTTCAAGAACAAGCTGAGCCAAAAGGCCGAACGTAACTTTTTCGCCGTGCTGAGCCCTGTGCAGGGAAGGAACGGCTGTCATTCCATTGTGGATCGCATGTGCGGCGGCAAGACCGCCTGATTCGGCGCCGACGCCGCTTAAATAGATGGTCGCTTCGATTGTATCCTCGACCGCTCGTGTAGAAACGCCATGCTTGACCGCCTGCATTGCTTTTACTCCGTTTTCCAATAGCGTATCATAGCAAAGACGGGCAAGTCCCAATCCAGTTGTTGAAGGCTTCATCAGCACGAGGTTGTCGCCGTTTGCTTTAAAGCAGGCGCGCGCTTCAAAATACGTCGCCAAGGCGTCTCCGATACCGGCTGCGAAAAAGCGCGGCGGCGCGGATGCCAAAATGTCAGAATCGGCGAGAACGACATCAGGGTTCGTCGGCAAAAACAGATAGCGGTCAAACGATCCGTCATGTTTATAAATGACGGCAAGGGCCGTACATGGAGCATCTGTTGAAGCAATTGTCGGGAAAATCACAACCGGCAGCTTCTCGTAATAAGCAGTGGCTTTTGCTGTATCAAGCGTTTTTCCCCCGCCGATCCCAACGATGATATTAGCGCCTGCATTGCGTGCAAGCTCCCGGTTACGATCGATTTCTTCCTGTGTGCATTCGTAATTGAATTTTTCAAAAACAGCTTGATTGCCGGCTTTCTGAATCGAATTCCCCGCTTCTTTTTGAGCGCGTTCCAAAATGAATTCATCGCAAATAATATATGCGTGATCGCCATAATCTTCAATGTAATCGTTCAAGTTCTCAAGGAGTCGTTTTCCTGTAATGAATTTTTTAGGTGACGTGACTGATTTTACTAATTTTGACATGGTAATTCCCCCTTCAATATCAATGATATACCTATTTTCTTTTTAAATCTAGTAATATATGTATATAGAATGGATTTTTATTCTATGGAATTGACTAGGGGAAATAGAGCCTGAACATCAACTTTTCCGATCAAAGCAAAAACCCCGGCTCAGCGACCGGGGCATTTGTCTTTCAAAAGGGCTTTAGCATCATAGATTTTTCAAACATCAGGTCATCAAGAGTTTTAAATGTATAGCCTTCTTTTTTCAAGTCGGTGATCGCCTGATCAAGCGCTTCGGCATTGTCTTTCGAGACGGTGTGAAGCAAATAGATGGCGCCGGGATGGGCCTGTTTCATCATATTGTCGTACGCATAGCGCCACCCTTTTTGGGCATTGATTTTCCAATCGACAAAAGCAACAGACCAGAATACCGTTTGATAACCGAGCTTTTTCGTTTCTTCAAGCACCCGCTCGCTGAAAACGCCCCGAGGCGGTCTCAGGTAGAGGTTGTTTTTTTCGCCTGTGATTTTGTAAACCTCCTCATCGACCGATTCCAATTCCTCTTGTATCACACGGCTTGTTTTCGTCGTGAGATCCGGATGGTGATAGGAATGATTCCCGATGACATGCCCCTCCTCGGCCATTCGTTTGATCAGCTCCGGCTGATCTTTGACAAAATGGCCCGTCACAAAAAAGGCAGCTTTGACGTTTTGTTTTTTCAGAACATCGAGCACCTTAGGGGTGTAGCCGTTTTCATAGCCGTTATCAAAGGTCAGATAAATCGTTTTTTCCTTTGTGTTGCCCAAATAAAAGGCGTCGTACTGCTGTAAAAGGCTGTTCAGCTCTTGTCCCGCATCTGCCGGCTGATGGTTTTTGCTTTTTGAAAAGCCCCAATGGATCGCCTTGTTGGAAATCGCTTCAGCGCTGCCGCTGCAGGCCAGCATCAGCAGGAATCCGCAGCATATGGCACAGATTCGTTTCATCATTTTCTCGCTCCCAGTTTTATTTTTTCTTATTGTGCAGAAGGGCTGGGCTTTTCATACCAAGCAACACTTGGAAAACAAAAAAACCGCGGCAGAGAATGCGGCGGTTTTATTTCCAGTCTTTTTTAAAGCGCTCGTATTTGGCTTCCAAGTCGTCGAGCATGCCGATCAGTCTGTCAATATCTTCAAGGTCGGTCGATTCCGGGTCTAAAGAATCGATGACTGACATAAACATATCCAATCTGTTTTTTAAATAATTGACTTGCTGTTCTTTGTCATGTACTGCGTTACCCATGATTCTCCTCCTTTTGTTCCTTTATCGTAGCCTATAAACGGCCTTTTTTCAATCATCCATGACTTGCACGCCTCAACGATCAGGTCTAAAATGAATAGTTGGGCTATATTAGTATGTCCTATCATAAAGGAGTTAGATATGTCATGACAGAAAAAACGCAGGTTCGTCCGATTACCCCGGAATATGATCCGTGGGAAGCCTACATGGACGTTGACCAATATGGAGATATACAGCTGACGAACGTTGAATTTACGACGACGACTCTTTGCAATATGCGCTGCGAGCACTGCGCCGTCGGGTATACGCTCCAGACGAAGGACCCGGACGCGCTGCCCGTCAGCCTTCTGTTGAAACGGCTTGATGAGATTCCCCGCCTTCGTTCTTTAAGCATTACGGGCGGCGAGCCGATGCTTTCATTAAAATCCGTAAAGGAATATGTCGTTCCTTTATTAAAATACGCTCATGAACGCGGTGTGCGGACGCAGATCAATTCAAACTTGACGCTCGATATCGGCCGCTACGAGCTGATCATCCCCTACCTTGATGTGCTTCATATTTCCCACAACTGGGGAACGGTCGAAGACTTTGCAGAAATCGGCTTCGCCATGATGGATAAAAAGCCGACATTTGCCCAGAGGACGCGCTATTTCGAAAAAATGATCGAAAACAGCCGGACGCTTGTTGATGAAGGGGTTATGGTATCCGCCGAGACGATGCTCAACAAACGGACGCTCCCTCACATCGAGCATATTCACCGGCAAATTGTCGAAGACATGAAATGCCAGCGCCATGAGGTTCATCCGATGTATCCGAGTGACTTTGCAAGCGCGCTTGAATCTTTAAGCTTACAAGACATGAGAAAAGCGATCCACCGCCTTCTTGACATTCGCGACGAAAATACGTGGATGCTGTTCGGCACCCTGCCGTTTTACGCGTGCAGCCCTGATCCTGAAGATCACGCTCTTTTACAGCGGCTGCGCGAAGCGAAAAATGTCACGGTCAGAAACGACCCTGACGGCAGATCGCGCCTGAATGTCAATATTTTTGACGGCAATATCATCGTGACCGATTTCGGAGACACTCCGCCGCTCGGCAACATTCAAACCGACAGCCTGCCAAGCGCTTATGCGAAGTGGAGAAACACAGAGCTTGCTAAGGAGCTCAACTGCCACTGCCCGCACGTCCGATGCCTCGGGCCGAATGTGCTCGTCAAAAACAGCTATTATCAAGATGTTGATTTTACTTCCAGAACAGCAAGAGTATGAAAAAAGCAAGCCGGGAAAGACTTGCTTTCAGATTGTTGACAAAATCCCAATACGACTTTTTGTTTTGGGGTTTTGTCATCCCTTCAGCGTGATTGAAAACCCTTGCAGTCTAGGAAGGCCGAGTATAGGAGCGGAGCGAATGTTGGAATTCGCGAGCACCGACGCGCAGGCCTGACAACGAATGCGAGGGTTTCTCGACACGCTGAAAGCAAGCCGGGAAAGGCTTGCTTTTTATTTCGGCTGATGGCTGAGCTGAAAGCCGAATGTGAGGTGATCCTGTACAGGAATCCAGGCGCCGATTCCTTGCGAGGTGATGTTTTTGACGACAAGCTTTCTTTTGTTGCCTTTTAATACGATGTACACTTCGCCGTAAGTGACCTTCCCTTTTTCATTGACGGCGGGTGCATAGGCGTGTAAATTCCCCAGTTTTTTCGGCTGCACTTTATAAATCTGATCGCGTTTTGTGCCGGCGCCGACGACTGTTTCAAAAGCGAGCGGCAGCTTTGTTTTTTCCATGGCTTCAAGCATCATCATGTTTTTGACATCGTCCGCTTTCGGGACTTTCGCTGTTAAGCCGCCTTTGATTTTGCTTGTCTGTTCCTGGGAATACGTGAGTTCGGCAGGTGCTTTCCCGCCCCGGTTATCAAAGCGGTTTGTGTTGATTTTGCGGTATTCCCAGTTTGCAACGGTTTCATTCGAGGTATACCCGAGCGCCCATCTGCCCAAATAAATCGTCGCTCTGTAGCCGATTGCCAGCGGTGTGCCGGAAATACTTGACTCATTCAGCATTTTGATGAGATGCGGATTTTCAATCGCGATATCGGTTGTTTTCAGCAGCTCTTCGGCCAGTTCGCTCGGCTGCAGCCTCGGCTGATCCTGAGAGGAGTTAGGGTATGTGTTCTCTTTGGAAATATTCGTGACAGAGCTTGGAATCTTGATCGGCTTGGCTGCATCAGCTTCCTGTACAGCGAAAAAACTAAAGGATAAAAACGCAGTCAACGTAAAACACAAAAGCTTTTTCATACTATCACTCTTTCTGTTTCTTTTCCCTTATTGTTTTCCGGATGCTCTCCGTTTATCCCAATTTTTTTAAAGAAGGAAAAAACCGATTCCCATGATGATATAAGCGGCCAGCAATGTCGCGCCTTCAAACCAGTTCGTATCCCCGTCGTTTGAAATGACGATCATCAAAAGAACGGCGGAAGCCATGGCGACGAGCTCCGGCAAGGTAAAGACGAGCGGCATGCTCGCTGGAAAAAACAAAGAGCTGATCACAAGAACGGGTGCGACAAACATCGCGATCTGCAGCGTTGATCCGATCGCAATTTCAACTGCGACATCCATTTTGTCCTTATAGGCCATAATGACGGCGGAAGCATGCTCTGCCGCGTTTCCGACGATCGCAACAATGATGACCCCGATGAAAAGCTCCGACCAGCCGAATTGTTCGGCCACCGTATCAAATGTATGGACGAGGTGCTCGGAAATGTAGGCAACGGCAACGGTTGCCAAAAATAAAACCAATGTTGCCCTCTTTCCCGACCATTCCGGCTCTTCATGCGATTCTTCCCGCTCATTTTGATTCGTCTGGTAAACCCCGCGGTGGCTGACAAGCTTGAAATAAAGCGCCGCCAGGTAAAGCAAAATCATGATGATGCTGATGCCGATGCTCATCGACAGCTTCCTCGGCTCTGTCATTTCTGCTGAAAATACTTCAGGGATGACGAAAGCGACAATCACCGCGAACATGAGCAAACCTGAATTGTGTCTCGCATCATACACGTTGAATTCCTGGCGCTTATATTTCAGGCCCCCGATGAAAAACGACAGGCCAGCGACCAGAAGAAGGTTGCCGAGGACAGAGCCTGTCAGCGATGCGAGCACAATGCCGATCAGTCCTTCCCGCAACGCGAAAATCGAAATGATCAGCTCAACGGCGTTTCCGAACGTCGCATTTAAAAGGCCCCCGATCCTCGGACCAGCAATAATCGCAAGGCTTTCGGTGGCTCTTCCCATATAGCTTGCAAGCGCGATGATCGTCAGGCAGTATATGATGAACAATAAAACCTGCGGCCAATGCAAAATGCTCCCTGCGACAGAAAGGGGAACTCCCGCAGCCATCATCCAAAAGAAAAAACGGCCCATTATTCATTCCTCTTTTCTTTTTTGGTGTAGGTTATTTTTGTGCGTACTTTTCAGTTTATATACGGCATACTGATCTATTCCGCATTGGCACAGGTTTTTAAACATCAGCGAATTTGAAATGTTTCGATGATCTCGATGCTCTTTTCAACAGACTTCACCATGGCACAGTTTTTCAGCGCTACTTTCAGCGCCTTTTGAATTTGTTCTGCACCGAGGTTTTCTCCCTTCAATATGAAGTGAAGATGGATGCTTTTGATGCGGCCCGCCTCTTCGGAAATGCGTTCTTCTTTTGTCTTGATGGTCATATCTTTCAGCTGTATCCTTTTCTTTTCCAATATGTTATGAAGAACGGTTCCGCTGCATGCCGCAATCGAAGCGGCCAGCAATTGATAAGGCCTGAATCCTGCTTCTTCATTGCCTGATATCTTAAGCTTTCCATATTCCAGATCAGCCTCAAAGCCGTTCTGATTCCACACGATTTCCATGATTTACACCTCTTTTGACAGAAAAAGAAAAATCGCCTTGCCTAAAAACTTCTGAAAGTTGTACGATCAAAGAAGGATTACGGATAAGGAGAATCGGCCGATGACTAGATTTCACTTTTTCATTCTCGTTTTGATTGTCAGTATATCAGGTTTTTCGCAAGGGATGCTCCTTCCGGTCATCTCTGTTATTTTTGAACAGGAAGGACATTCGGCTGCACTGAACGGGCTTCATGCGACAGGCCTCTACATCGGCGTTCTGATCGCTTCGCCGTTCATGGAAGCGCCGCTTCGCAGGCTCGGTTTTAAACCGCTGATTGTCATCGGCGGGATCATGGTGTGCGCGAGTTTGTTCGCCTTTGTTTTTATTCAGTCGTTTATCGTCTGGTTCTTTTTGCGGCTCCTGATCGGAATCGGCGATCATATGCTGCACTTTTCAACGCAAACTTGGGTGACCACATTATCGTCTGAAAAAAACCGCGGCCGCAATATTTCTTTGTACGGCCTTTCATTTGGTTTGGGATTTGCTGCCGGTCCTTTTTTAACGCCGCTTGTCAACATCGCCCCGTCATTGCCGTTTATCGTCTCAGGTGCATTCAGCATGTTGGCGTGGCTGTTTATTTTTTGCCTTCAAAACGATTTTCCTGAGCAAAGCGGCTCTGAAAGCCGCAGCGATAACAGCTTGAAGCGCTTCATCCAAGCCTTTCTTCTTGGGTGGGTCGCGTTTTTGCCGACGTTCGGCTACGGCTTTTTGGAAACCGCCCTGAACGGCAATTTTCCCGTCTACGCGCTTCGCTCGGGCATTTCCGTCGAAGGCGTATCAATTATTCTTCCGGCTTTTGCGATCGGAAGCATCGTCTTTCAATATCCGCTCGGCGTGTTGAGCGACAAGTATGGAAGGAGAAATGTGCTCCTTGTCATATTGGCTGTCGGGGCAGGCTGCTTCTTTGCGGCGGGCTTTTCCGATTCCGTCCCCCTGCTTGCGATATGTTTTTTCATAGCCGGAATGGCTGTGGGCTCAACTTTTTCACTCGGCATCAGCTTTATGGCCGACCTGCTTCCAAAACGCCTTCTTCCGGCCGGAAATTTGATGTGCGGGATCACCTTCAGCTTCGGAAGCATTTTCGGCCCGGTTGCCGGCGGCTGGTATATGCAGACATTTCATAACAGCAACCTGTTTTATTTGATTACATGCGTGATGGTGTTAATCTGGATCGGGGTGCTCTTTGGCAAAACGAAGAAGAAAAGCGCTCTCGAACAATCTGAGGCGGCGTCAATGTAAAAAAGGCCGGCTGCTTACAATAGGCAGCCGGCCTTTTCGAAAATGTCAGGCAGTTTTAATGATATCCGTTTTGTCCGTTGGCGCTTGCGCTCGTTTTGTTTTTCGGACTTTGCTTTGAATTTTGTTTATTATGGCTGCCGCCTTTTTTCGTGTGTTTTGTCATGATGATCCCTCCGCTTTTGAACTCATGAAACGTTCTTTTATAGATTGCTCATTTCCGCGGATTTTCTTCAGGAATGATTTTACGTTTATGTAAAAGGGCGTTGATCTCCCCTCCAAGAATAATCATCATTCCGCTTAAATAAAACCAGATCATCAGGACGATGATGCCGCCGAGGCTTCCGTATGTCGCGCTGTAGTTTGCAAATTCGCTGACGTAGTATGAGAACAGCATGCTGACGAGAATCCAGCCGGCTGTCGCTGCAACGGCTCCCGGAAGCACGAATTTAAATGACAGCCGCTTATTCGGGGCGAAAAAGTATAAAGCCGTAAAGACGATCAGCAGCACAAGCGGGCTGATTCCCCAGCGGAGCGCTGACCATGCCGCTAGAAACATTTCCGGCGTACCGTCCAGATTGGCGATGAAATGGCCGATGGCCCTCCCGAATACCGGAAGAAGAAGCGCGACCAATATGGTGAAAACCATCGCGACGGTCAGGAGGAGCGATGTCAGCCGAACCATGATGAATGAGCGGTTTTCCTCCACTTCATAAGCATGGTTAAAGGCCCTGACAATCGCGTTCAATCCGTTTGACGCAGACCAGAGCGCCGCGATGATCCCGAAAGAAAGCAGGCCCCTGTTTCCTGTATTGAGCGTCTCTTCAATAACGGACATCGTGTCTTCTGGGGCATACTGTTCAATCAGCCCGATGACATCGCCCGTTTTAACAGGCAGGTAGCCGATCAAAGTCAATAGGAAAATCATAAACGGAAACAAGGACAGCAGGAAAAAATAGGCAAGTTCCGCCGATTTGCTCGGCCCTTCATGAAGGAAAAAACGCCAAGCCAGCTCTTTCAAAAAACTCATTCTTTTTCCGGCTCCGTACGCCCTTTGGATTTGGCAGTGAAGTGATCCCTCGTTTCTTCGATCAGACCGATCACTTTTGGCGTCGTCTCTTTCAGTTCTTTCATCTGTTGATTTAAGAAGCTTAAATCGTCCGATATGGAAGCGGTCAGCTTTTTGGCTTCGTCCATTTTTTCTTTTACGCATTCGGTGAACATTCCGGGATTTGCACGGTAAAGGCGGACTTTGTTTTTGCATGCGTCAAGCTTTGCGCCGCACGCTTCTCTAGTCGGTTTGTGCAGCAGTGACATAACCGCCCCGACCGAAGCGCCGAGGAGGATATTTCTGATGAAAACGCGGTCGTTTTTCATAAAAAATCTCTCCCTTCGATTTTATAGATTGTGTTCTTTTCGAATGTCCTTCAGCAATTCGCTGCACCCTTTCGCGACGAGTTCGTACACCTCTTCAAAGTTCCCGGTGTAGTATGGATCAGGAACATCTTCCGTCTCACAGTCCTCGACATAGTCGAGCAGCCTCCGGATGACGGCTTTGCTCCCGCAGCCGGCAAGGCTTCTCACATGCCCGGCGTTTTCGGCATCCATCGCGATGATATAATCGAACGCTTCCGGGTCCTTGTCGGTAATCTGCCTCGCGTAAAGGCCCTCGCAGTTGATCTTTTTTGCAGACAGCAGCGACCGTGTGCCTTCATGAGGCGGTTTGCCGAGATGCCAGCTCCCTGTTCCCGCCGAATCGGCTTCGATCCGGTCCTCCAGTCCGCTTTTTTTGAGCATGTCGTTAAATACAGCTTCTGCCATCGGAGAGCGGCAAATATTGCCGAGGCAGACAAATAACACTTTGATCATCAATCAAGAGCCTCCTCTATTCTTTCCCCACATTTCAGAAAGAAAAAACACTTTTGCTTTTATACTAAAGATTTTTTTGTTTTTTTCAACTTCGGGAAGAAAAGATGACAATGCTATTGACAAATCTAACAAACTTTCAGAATATTCTAGTTAGACACAAAATTAAAGGGGGATATTTCGCCTATGGATTTTATTTCACATATTGTAGATACAATGAACGGTTTTTTATGGGGACCTCCGCTTTTGATCCTCATCGTTGGAACGGGTATTTATTTGACTTTCAGGCTGGCTTTTTTGCAGGTCAGACTTTTGCCTTACTCATTAAAGCTTGCCTTTTCAAGACGTCAGGATAAATTCTCTGAAGGCGATATTTCCCACTTTCAGGCGCTGATGACTGCCCTTGCCGCTACAGTTGGTACAGGGAATATCGTCGGTGTCGCCTCAGCTGTCATTGCCGGGGGGCCGGGCGCCGTGTTTTGGATGTGGCTCGCCGCCTTCTTCGGAATGGCGACGAAATATGCCGAAGCGGTGCTTGCCGTCAGATTCCGCGTGAAAGACAAAAACGGCGAAATGTCAGGCGGTCCGATGTATTATTTGGAACACGGCCTCAAGCAAAAGTGGCTAGGTGTGTTATTTGCCATATTCGGGGCGCTTGCCGCTTTCGGAATAGGCAATATGGTTCAGTCGAATTCTGTATCCGGAGTCATGAGCTCCACATTTTCCGTGCCTGCCTGGGTAACCGGCATCATTGTCACGATTTTTACAGCCCTTGTCATTCTCGGGGGAATTAAAAGCATCGGCAAAGTCACCTCGCTGTTCGTACCGATCATGGCTTTATTTTATGTCATCGCCGGATTGATCATTCTTGTCACAAACTTTGAACTTGTCCCCGGTGCGGTCGGTTTAATTTTCTCTGACGCGTTTACCGGCCAGGCCGTGGCAGGAGGCGCGATCGGAACCGTGATCCGCTGGGGCGTGGCGCGGGGCGTATTTTCAAATGAAGCAGGTCTCGGCTCGGCGCCGATCGCGGCGGCCGCGGCAAAAACCGATATGCCGGCTCGCCAAGCGCTTGTCTCTATGACCCAGGTTTTCATCGACACATTGATCGTCTGCTCGATTACGGGGATATCGATTGTCATGGGAAACATGTATCTGACAGAAAAAAACGATGCGCTGACATCGATGACATTCGCACATTTTCTCGGCCCTGCGGGATCGACAATCGTCGCAATCGGACTGCTGCTGTTCGCCTATTCGACGATTTTGGGCTGGTCGTACTACGGAGAAAAATGCTTCACCTACCTGCTGAATGAAAAATATGCGATCATCTACCGTGTCATCTTTGTGATCGCCGTCTTTTTCGGAGCGGTCTTTAAAAATGACTTTGTCTGGGCGCTCGCCGATATGCTGAACGGTCTGATGGCGATACCAAACCTGATCGGCCTGCTCGGTTTGACAGGGATTGTCATCTATGAGTCCAAACAGATCCTCGCCAAAATCAAAGCCGAAAAAGCGGAAAAGCAAAACAGCGTATCCGTTTAAGCCGGAGATGCTTTTTGACAGCCGTCCTTTTCTTCTCGCTTAATTCTGTTACAATAAAGACTACGAAATCAGTGAGAAAGGATGTGCCTTCTTGTCAGAGCAGAAAACAGCCGAGCTGAACAAAATGATCGAAGAGATCTCGCAAAAACTAAACATGCTGAACATCGGCGTCATCAAAGCTGAAGCCTTCAGCAATGAAAAGCTTGAAGATCTTGAATACCTGCACCAAATGGTGATGAAAAAGAAATCTTTCAGTCCGAGCGAAATGCAGGCAATCGCAGAGGAACTGGCTGCACTCCGAAAATAAACATAAAAAAGACCGGAATAGATTTCCGGTCTTTTTTCATCAGCCGAGCAGCTTCAAAGATTCGCGTGTAAACGCGAGAATGTCGTCAGGCGTCCGGCTTGTGACAAGCTGATTCTGGCAGACGACCACTTCCTCGTCTTTAAATTGAACCCCGGCGTTTTCCAAATCGACTTGAATCGATGTGTAGCCTGTTGCGCTGCGTCCGTCCAGAGCCTTGGCGGTAATTAAAAGCTGCGGGCCGTGGCAGATCGCAAACACCGGTTTTTTGTCATCCATAAAGGATTTCGCAAAAGATACGAAACGCTGGTCGGCTCTGAGAATATCCGGTGAAAATCCGCCCGGAATCAACAGCGCGTCAAAATCGGCCGGACTGGCTTCATCAATGGACGCGTCTGTTTCCACTTGCGCCTCGCCTTGCTTGCCTTTCAGCGTTTTGCCTTCTCTTTTTCAATAACCGTAAGCTCGTGTCCGGCGTCTTTGAACGCTTTCGCAGGCTCGGTATACTCCGAATCCTCAAAGTAATCTGTCAGAACAACTGCAATTTTTTTGCTCATATTGATCACCCTCCCAGAAGCTTCTGTCTACATAAATCTATTTACCCCTGCCACACTATATAAAACATCCGCACGCCCCTCACGACCAATTACCTAAATCACCCGGAAGACAGAGACAGACTTTGGAATCATTTTCTGAGTGTTTACAATATTCGCAACGAAAGTTCTACAAAACTTTACAAAAAGTTCTTACAATAGAAATTGTTACTCTAATCTGAAAGGTGGAGAAATGGTGGGAATACAGAAAAGACGGTTTTCAAGGAAAAACATTCTCCGTATTCTGCTAACCTCAGTGATGATACTCAGTTTACTTATTCCAAACACCAAGACATATGCAGAAGAACCAAATGAACACCCGCTGATCAACCTCAGCATCTTGGGTACGACAGATATCCACGCCCATATCATGGACTATGACTACTATGCCGACAAAGAAACGGCAGAATTCGGGCTGGCCCGCACGGCTCAGCTGATCGAAAAGCACCGGAGCCGGAATCCGAACACGATTCTTGTCGACAACGGCGACTTAATTCAAGGGAACCCCCTAGGGGAATACATCTTCAAACATGAACGTGAAGCGATTATCTCCGGAACGAAAACACACCCGATCATTGATGTCATGAACAAACTGCACTATGACGCCGGCACGCTCGGAAACCACGAATTCAACTACGGCCTTGAATTCCTTGACGGCACGATAAAAGGCGCCGAATTTCCCATCGTCAATGCCAATATTAAAACACCGGACGGAAAGAACAAATATACGCCATATCATATTGAAGAGCGGACGCTGACAGATGAAAGCGGCCAAAAGCACCAGCTTAAAGTCGGCTATATCGGCTTCGTTCCGCCGCAGATTTTAACATGGGATAAAAAGCACTTGGACGGTAAAATCACGGTGCAGGACATCACCGAATCAGCGAAAGAGACGATTCCGAAAATGAAACAGGAAGGCGCCGACGTGATCATCGCGATCGCCCACTCCGGAATTGAAAATGGCGAACAGGCAGCAGGAGCAGAAAACGCCGTATATGATCTGGCTCTCAAGACGGAAGGAATAGATGCGATCATCTCCGGACACCAGCACGGCCTGTTTCCGGGCACAGACTATCCCGGAAACGGCGTGATCGACAATCAAAAAGGAACGATCAACGGCATCCCTGTCGTCATGCCAAAAAACTGGGGCAGCCATTTAGGAATCATCGATATGCAGCTTGAACAGGACGGCGGCAAATGGACGGTGAAAGATGCGAGCGCAAAAACGGAAGCGATTGCCGGAAATGTGACGTCGCGACACGAAACCGTCGTTTCCGCGATTAAAGACACACACGAAAAAACGCTTGAATACGTCCGCGCGCCGGTTGGCCAAACGGAAGCCGATATTAACAGCTTTTTCGCGCAGGTAAAAGACGACCCTTCGATTCAGATTGTCACAGACGCACAAAAATGGTATGCGGAAGATGTCATGAAGGGAACGGAATACGAAAACCTGCCGATTTTATCAGCGGGCGCGCCGTTTAAAGCAGGAGGACGCAACGGTGCTGATTATTATACAAACATTAAAGCAGGAAATCTTGCGATCAAAAACATCGGCGATTTGTATTTGTACGACAATACGCTCTATATCGTCAAGCTGACGGGAAGCGAAGTGAAGGACTGGATCGAAATGTCGGCCGGGCAGTTCAACCAGATCGACCCTTCAAAATCGGGTGAACAGGCGCTCCTCAATCCCGATTTCAGATCGTATAATTTCGATGTCATTGACGGTGTGACCTACCAGATCGATGTCACACAACCGGCAAAATACAATGCGTCAGGCGGGGTGAAAAATCCGCAGACGAACCGCGTCAAACAGTTGTCTTACAACGGAAAACCGGTCCGCGACGATCAGGAATTTCTTGTGGTCACAAATAATTACCGCGCGTCCGGGGGCGGCGGATTCCCGCATCTGACTCAGGACAAAGTCGTTTATGCGGCGGCTGATGAAAACAGGCAGGTGCTCATGAACTACATCATGGAAAAGAAAACGGTCAATCCTGCCGCCGACAACAACTGGTCGATCGCTCCGATTAAAGGAGCCGATGTGACATTCGAGTCTTCTCTCCTCGCCAAACCGTTTGCTGAAAAAGCGAAGGACATCGATTTTGTCAGGGAATCCGAAAACAGCGGATATGGCGTCTATAAGCTGAACTTTGAAGGTTCAGAGCCTCCGGTTGATGATGGAAACTGGACGTTAACAGTCATGCACACGAACGACACGCACGCTCACCTTGATGAAGCGGCAAGGCGCGCTGCCAAAGTGAAAGAAATCCGCAGTGAAGCAGAAAACAATGTGCTGCTCGATGCCGGCGACGTCTTTTCCGGTGACTTGTACTTTACAAAATGGAACGGACTCGCCGATTTGAAGCTGATGAACATGATGGGCTATGACGCCATGACCTTCGGCAACCATGAATTTGATAAAGGGCCGAAAGTGCTCGCAGACTTTCTCAGCGGAAACAATGCGGCCGTCGATCCGTTAAACAGACACCAGCTGGAAAAGCCCGATTTTCCAATCGTCAGCTCCAATGTCGATGTATCAAAGGAGCCTCAGCTGCGAAGCTTTCAAAAAGAGCCTGCACTCTTAACAGCGGGAGAAAAGAAAGAAAGCGGCATCTATCCTTATATTCTGCTTGATGTAAACGGCGAACAAGTCGGCGTATTCGGCCTTACGACGGAAGATACGTCATATACGTCAAGCCCAGGTCCGAACATTGCGTTTCATGACGCTTATTTGTCAGCGGAGAAAACGGTCAAGGAACTGAAAGAAAAAGAAAAGGTCAACAAAATCATCGCCCTTACCCACCTCGGCTACAACCGAGATCTGGAACTGGCCAAAAAAGTGAAGGGCATCGATTTGATTATCGGCGGGCATACGCACACACTCGTCGATCACTTGAAAGTAGTGGAGAGCGAAGAACCGACAATCGTCGCCCAAGTGAAAGACTACGGGCAGTTTTTAGGACGGGTCGATGTTGTGTTTGATGAGAAAGGCGTCGTTCAAACGGATCAATCAAGGTTCAATTTGATCGCGATTGACGGCAAAGTGGACGAAGATCCTCCAGCGAAAGAAGTGCTTGACGGCTTTAAAGAAGATATTGACGAACTGAAAAAGAAAAAAGTAGGCTATGCCGATGTCCCGCTTGACGGAAAACGCGAGCATGTCCGCTCAAAAGAAACGAACCTCGGCAATTTTATCGCGGACGGCATGCTGAAGAAAGCCAAACAAGCCGGAGGCGCTGACATCGCCATCACAAACGGCGGCGGAATCAGAAGCGGTATTGCTAAAGGCGACATCACACTCGGCGATGTGCTGACAGTCATGCCGTTCGGCAACACCCTTTATGCCGCTGATCTGACGGGGGCGCAAATTAAAGAAGCGCTTGAGCACGGGGTGAGCCAAGTCGAAGAAGGCGGAGGCGCGTTTCCGCATGTCGCGGGTTTATCCTTCACCTTTACACTGAGCAAGCCAAAAGGTGAACGCATCCTTGATGTGAACCTTGTCAATGACAAAGGGGACGCTGTTCCGCTCGATTTGGACAAAACCTACCGTGTCGCTACAAATAACTTCATGGGCGGCGGCGGAGACGGCTATTCCGTTTTTAAAGAAGCGAAAAACGGTGTCGATCTCGGCTTTACCGATTACGACATTTTTACAGAACAGCTTGCCTCGTACGATTCTGTTTCACCGAACATTGAAAACAGAATCACAGAAGTGTTCCTTCCTGACCGTCAGACAGACGGCACTTGGACGCTTGCGGAAAAGCCGTTCGAAACATACGCGAAAAACGCGAATCAGGTGATTGCTTATTTCCCTGACACGGAAAAAGACCACATCAAGCTGAATATGACAAAAGCACAGACTGACCTTGTCAAAGAAAGAACTGACGATCCAAATATCACCCTGAAAAACGATCGCATTGCGATGCAGCTTCCAGCCGTTAATCTGGCAAGCGAAAAGACTAAAATCAGCATCAAAATCGCCAAGAATATCAAACAGGCGGTCACAAAGGTATATGATTTCAACATACAGCAGAATGGAAAAACGGTCAGCACATTTAAAGAGCCTGTCGGACTGTTTTTCCAAGTCGATGCTCCTGACAAACATTTGAGCGTCTATTATGTCGACCGCAAAAACAACAGCTTCACAAAAGTGACAAACGGCTATACGAAAGGCCGTACCGTTGCAGGCTATGTCGACCATTTCAGCGAGTATACTGTGATGAATGACAATGATGCCGGGTCTCCTTCGCTTCCGCCGGGTTCAGGCGATGATGACGGCCCGGATGGCGGCAGCGGCGGTGAACCCCCTGCTTCGCCCGGCGCCGGAAGCGGCGGAGACGGATCAGGCGGTCATGACAGCGGCGGGTCAGATGACGGAAATGAACCTTCAGATGGTTCAAACGGCGGAATTTTGCCTGACACCGCTTCAAACGCCTATCATTGGCTGATGCTCGGCCTGCTGCTGCTTATAGCCGGAAGCGGCCTGTACCTTTACCAAAGAAAGCGGCGCAAGCTCCAAATCTAAATAAAAAAAAGTGCGGTCTGCTAAAGGCAGAACCGCACTCAGATTGTTGACAAAATCCCAAAACGACTTTTAGTTTTGGGATTTTGTCATCCTTTCAGCGTGATTGAAAACCTTTGCAGTCTAGGAAGGCTGAGCATCGGAGCGGAGCGAATGTTGGAATTCGTGAGCACCGACGCGCAGGCCTGACAACGAATGCGAGGGTTTGTCGACACGCTGAGGCGGTCTGCTAAAGGCAGAACCGCACTTTTCTTATTCAACCCATTTCACGATTTGATCAAGCGCCCGCCTCGTCTTCGGACGCGGCTCTTTCACACGGTATCCGAAAGCAGCCATGACCGAGATGTCAAAGCGGCCGTCCTCCAACAATCCTTCTTTTTCAAGGATGTCGTGGACTTTGTCGTAGTTAAAGCCTTCAATCGGGCAGGAGTCAATACCGATCAAAGCGGCCACCGTCATCATGTTGGCAAGCGCGATGTACGTTTGCTTTGATACCCAGTCAAACATCGCTCTGTCGCTTTCGTACAAATGAAAATCGCCGTCTTGGAAACTTTTCAGAACACCGTCTTCTTTCAGCATATTTTCAATGATGTCCTCCGGCATTTTTTTCACATGCTTTAACTGATCTGCAACATACCCGGAATCATGTCGCATTTCCTTAGCCGTGCGTCCGAGCAGCAAAACGAAATGGCTGGCCGTCGGAAGCTGTCCCTGCGCGCCCCATGAGACCTGGCGCAGTTTTTCCCGCAGCTCTTTATTTTGGACGACGACGAACTTCCACGGCTCGAGGCCGACCGAGCTTGGCGACAGTCTGCCCGCTTCTAAAATGAACTGAAAATCCTCGTCTGATATCTTTCTGTCCGGATCAAACTCTTTAGTCGCGTGTCTAAATTGGAATGCGTCAAGAATCTCCTGCTTCTTGTATTGCTGTGTCATGTTCTGTTCTCTCCTTTTGAATATAGTTTATATTCCTTTCTCAATTTCATTCTAATCATTATAATAACAATAAGAAAGTACGCACATTTTTGTGGCATAGTATCATTTTTTATACTAAGGAGAGAGGAAAATGAAAAAGTATCCGGCAGTATGCGAAGCACCGGACGGTTATTCATGCCCGGTAGAAGCAACGATCGATATCATCGGCGGCAAATGGAAAAGCGTCATTCTGTATCACTTGATCGATGATAAAAAACGCTTTAATGAGCTGCGGCGTTTAATTCCCGCCGTGACACAGCGGATGCTGACCCTCCAGCTTCGCGAACTTGAGCGCGATGGCATCGTCTGCCGCACGATTTATAAGCAGGTTCCTCCGAAAGTCGAGTACAGTTTAACTGAGTTCGGCAAGACGCTGATCCCGATCATCAGTCAAATGATGAATTGGGGAGCTTCCTATGCCGGCAAAATTAAGGAAGCACGCCAAAGATCGGCTGACGCTGAAATGCTGGAATCGCAAGGCTAATTGGCCGGCTCGATTTTTAAGAGAAAGTCTTTGATTCTGTTTAAGTATTCTTCAGGATCGTGGCGAAATCCGCCGACATGTCCCGCGCCTTCAATCAAATATAGTTTCTTTATCCCTTTTTTCCGGTCATACAGGCTTTTGGCCATTTCCGGCGGAACAAGCTGATCATTTGTGCCGTGGATGATAAACAGCGGCGTGTCTGACTGCTCAAGATTGCTGACCGGCGATATGTCGGCAAGGCTCCAGCCGTGGCGCCGCTTGATCAGCCCGCTTGCCAACGGGATGAGAAACGGCACGGACAATTTGACGGCGGCTTTCAGCTGAAAGCGGCATAGCTCTGTTAAATCGCTGAAGCAGGAATCGGCAATACAAAACTTGATTCTCCGGTCCTGTTTCATCAGCTCGATGGCAGCCGCGGCTCCGAGCGATTCGCCAAGCACCCCGATCCAAAGGTCATTTCCGAACCTGTTCTCAAGCTCGTCAGCCCACCTCGCCAAATCGTCCTTTTCGTAAAATCCGTAAGAAACGTGTGAACCGCCGCTCAACCCGTGGCACCTGCTGTCGCAAAGCAGGACATTGTAGCCGATGGACTGGAACAGCTCGACGTATTTATACCCTCCAAACAGCGACCACTTGATGCCATGGGAGACGATGACGGCTTTCCTGCTCTTTTGAACGGGAAAAAGCAGCGCATGCAGCCGGCATCCATCCCCCGCCGTCAAAAACAGCTCTTCTTTGTCGTGTGACTCAAACACATCATCGATGATCTCGCCGTGTTTGAGTCCGCTGAAAAAGGTTTCTTCATATGTGCTCCGGTTCGGCATAACAAACAAATAGCTGACAATCAGACTGACGGCAAAAATACTGATCCCAATTCCAAAGACCATCAACAAAATTCCGATCCACACGGCCCTCACCCTTTACGTTCTTGTTTTAACTTATTGTATTCCGAACGCGTCTGGGCGTGAGTCGCGGCAAAAAATTGACGTCAAGAGCACCCGTTTCCGAGCTGGATGACTTTCGCTTTTCCGACTGCTTCCCTCAATACGCCTCTTGTATCAAATATCACGGTTGCATGGTTTAATAGCAGCTCTTTCGGAAGTGCGTCATGATCGGTCAAAACGACAACACAGTCGTACTCTTTCAGCATCTCTGAATCTATCGGCATGCTTGCCAGTTTTTTGCCGCTGAGGTCGAGTTCCGGAACGTGCGGATCATGGTAGGAAATATCAGCCCCCATACCGATCAGCTTCTCTATAATATCAAGCGATTTTGATTCGCGGACATCCGCTATATTACGTTTATAGGTGACGCCGTAGATTAAAATGCGGGCGTCTGTCGCCTTATCTTTCCCTGCCAGTTGCAAGGAACGCTCTGCGATATAGCGGACGATTCTTTCATTGGTTGCTTCCGACAGCTCGATAAAGTCGCTCGATAAACCGCTTTGTTTCATGACAAACTGCAAATACAGCGGATCGACGGGGATGCAATGGCCGCCGATGCCGGGACCTGGATAAAACGCCGCAAAGCCGTACGGCTTCGTGCTTGCCGCCTCGATGACTTCCCATACATTCACCCCAAGCTTGTCGCAGATCATCGCGAATTCATTAATGAATGAAATATTAATAAACCTGTACGTATTTTCGAGCAGCTTTGTCAGTTCCGCTGTTTCCGGCGATGTAACAGGCACAACCTCTTCATAAATGCCGCTGTATAATTGATGCACCTTTTCAAGGCATGCCTCCGTCGCTCCTCCCACTACCTTCGGCACGACTTCAATCGGGAATTGATTGCCCGGATCAACGCGTTCTGGAGAATAAGCCAAATAAAAATCCTTTCCGCATACAAGGCCGCTTTCTTCGAGGATCGGCTTTACGATGTCCCTTGTCGTACCCGGATATGTCGAGCTTTCCAACACGACGAGCTGCCCTTTTTTCAATTGCCCTCCAATCGATTGCGCCGCTCTTTTCACATAAGTCAAATCAGGACCCGCATCATCATTCAGCGGCGTCGGTACGCAGATGATGACGGCATCCGCTTCGCCGATTAAACCGTAGTCCGAAACAGGACGAAAGAAACCGGTGCCTATTCCGTCCTGCACCGCTTGATCGTTGATATCTGAAATATAGCTGTTTCCTTTCCGTAATGCCTCGACCTTCTTTTTGTCCAAATCAACACCGATAACCCGAATTCCTTTTGAAATCAACAACATGGCCAAGGGCAGACCGACAAACCCCAAGCCGATGACCGCTATCGTTTCGTTATGCATTCCCTGTTTGCTCATTTATCAAATCGCCCCTTCTGTACATTCCTTTAATAAACTATGTTTTAAATCTTTTTTTGAAAGGGACGATCTACCAAATCAAAACCTATTTATTTTTCATATCAGAAGTTTGAAATGAAGAAAGAGGCAGCTGCACCGGCTGCTTCTGCAGCACAGACTGGTAAATTCCAAAAATCGTTTCAATCGCCTTTTTCCCTTCATAGCCGTCAACCAATAGTGTGTCTTGGCGCTTGACGGCGCCTATAAAGTTTTGATACATGGCGGTTTGTTCGCCGCCGAGATCAATCAGCTGCGCCGCTTCTTCAGCAGCCGCCTTCTCCCCTTGGATATACCAGCGGCTGATCTTGTTTAAGGCCGGGCCTTCCAATGAAATCGTTCCATGTTCTCCAAAAATCGAGAGAGAGCTTCCGATATTGTTTGGCTGTGTGACGATATTCGCTTCTACTACTCCTTTCGCCTGACTGGCAAACGTCAGAACACCGACAGCAACATCTTCCGTTTCTTTTGCTCCGGAACCGCCCAGTATATCTCCGTAAACGCCTTTTACATCACCTAAAAACCATTGCAGCAGATCGATCAGATGTATCCCTTGATTGACGAGCATCCCGCCGTCTTTTTCCCAGCTACCCCGCCAAGATGCCGCTTCATAATAAGCGGGTGACCTGTTTAAGCGAAGCGATACTGTGCCTAAGTAGATCTTTCCCAGCTTTCCTTCCTCAATCGTTTCCTTTAGTTTTTTCATGATCGGCCGGTGGCGCATCTGGTGGCAGACCATGAGCTTCAGCCCGTTCTGTTCCGCCAGTTCAATAAGCTCATCGGCATCCTGTAATGACAAGGTGATCGGTTTTTCGACGATGACATGCTTGCCTGCCAGCAGCGCGGCTTTGGCCATTTCGGCGTGCAGTCCCGAAACCGCCGCAATAATGACCGCTTCTATTTTGGAATCTGAAAGCAGCGCTTGATACTGCGGATAACAGGTCACTCGGCTTTCTTCACCGGCGAGGGAAGCATAGTATTCTTCCGCCTCCTTCATCCGTTCTTCCTGCAAATCACTGACGGCCGACAACTTTGCATCATTGCACCCGGCCAGTGCTTGAAGATGTTTTCTTGACATATAGCCGCAGCCGATTAAACCGAAATGAACCGTCACTTTTCCCCTCCCCCTTTTTTCAGCAGCGCGGAAATAATCTGCTCTTGTTCCTCAGCGGCTAGAAAAGGATCCATCGGAATCGCGAAAAGGGTTTCGGACAAGGACTCGGCTATAGGGAAATCGCCTTTTTTGTACTGCAATGAAGAATAGACCGCTTGCAGATGAAGGCAGCAAGGATAATACACGCCTGAATGAATATGCTGCTCTTTCAGCGATTGAATGAATTCGTCGCGGTCTTTCGCGCCGATACAATAGAGATGATAGATATGTGTGCGGTCTTCTTTCTCAGCCGGCAGCGTGAGATGCTCCGCTGTTTTCAAACCTTCCCTGTAGCGGCTGGCCACTTTTCTTCTTTGTTCATTCCAGCCGTCGATTTTCTCAAGAAGAATGAGCAAAGCGGCGGCATGTAATTCATCAAGACGGCTGTTGAAACCGATTTTGTCATGGAAGTATTTTTTGCTTGTGCCATGGGTTCGGAGTGTTCTTAATTGCCGGGCCGCATCCGGATCTGAAATCGTCACCATTCCCCCGTCTCCCAACGTTCCCAAGTTTTTTGTCGGGAAAAATGAAAAACAGGCGGCATCCCCGATGCTGCCGACAGGCCGCCCTTTATACGAGGCGCCGAACGCTTGGCAGGCATCCTCAATCACAAGCAATCCGTGTTTTTTGGCAATCGCCATGATCTCGTCCATATCAGCCGGCTGTCCGAAGATGTGGACGGGCATGATCGCTTTAGTAGCAGGGGTGATTTTTTCTTCTATTTTTTTCGGATCAAGGTTGTAGGTTTCACGATCGACATCAGCAAACACAGGCTTAGCCCCCCCCCTTGAGACAGCTTCGGCGGTCGCGAAAAAAGTGAACGGCGTCGTAATCACTTCATCCCCTTTGCCGATGCCGAAAGCTTCGAGCGTCAGCACTAATGCGTCCGTTCCGTTGGCGACCGCAACCGCTTCTTTTACACCAAGCTTTTCGGCTATTCTTTTCTCCAGCTCTTCAACCTTGGGCCCCAATATATATTGGCCGCTGTCCAACACATGCTCAAACTCTTGTAAAATATCTTGTTTTACCGTTTGAAACTGACGTTTTAAATTGATTAACGGGATCATCTCTGTTCCTCCTCCAAAATCAAAAAGTTCCAACATAAGTTATGATGCCTGCCGGTAATTTGGCACGGCTTGATTTTTTTCATAAAAAAAAGACCTACTTGTTCAGTAAGTCTTGACCATGCTATTTGTTCATGCCTAATTTCCCTTCGAGCAGCTGTTTGTTATGAAGGACGGATTTGTCATCGGGACGATATTTTCTCGCCTCTTCATTGTGCTGATACGACTTTTCAAAGTCTCCTAAATTGTAGTAGCACACGCACATTTGCAAGTGAGGGTACCAAGTGTAGTATGCCGGATAGGTGAAGCTCCATTTATTTGAATCAGGTACCAGTGTTGTCGCCAGCTCATACCAGTAGATAGCGGCATTGTATTCCCGCCGCCGCTGAAAGTTATAGCCGATTCTTGAGCATGTTTCGGCACGAGGCGTTTTGGAAAATTCAAATGACTGGAAGAGCGATCTCAGCTCATTGTCCAAGTCGCCGAGAAAGCGGTGGCAGTCGGCTTTGTTGATACAGGCGTATACTTTGTCTTCAATCCATCCTTCTTTCATTTCAATGTTTTTATTGTAGCTTTCAATTGCTTTTTCGTAGTGCCTGTTTTCTCTTAATTCATTTCCGTAGTAAAAATAATCGCGCGGGGTAAACGTGTCGCCGCGGTCGATCTTCTTTTGGTAAATATTGAGGTTTCGTCCGACAGAGTGGCGGATTTTTTTATGCGTCACCGAGATATCGGCATTGATGATGTTCCCGAATACCTCCAAATATTGATGGCAGTCGCCTTTCCATTTAAAGTTTTTCTCCCTTTTCACCAGGCGGTTTCGGCGGTACCTTAAGGTCACATTTCCGAATTCGTCAGTTCCCGCATCATAGTACATGGACACGGAATCAACGGAAGGATCAAGCGTTTCCTTCAACTCTTTTAATTTTTTCTGATCTTTCTCAAGCAACACATCATCCGCATCCAAATAGAGAATATAATCCTTCGTGGCGTGTTTGAACGATTCATTGCGGGCAGCCGCAAAATCGCCGATCCATTCAAAGAAAAAGACGCGGTCCGTGTATCGCTTCGCAATCTCTACGGTTTGATCCGTCGACCCCGTATCCACAATGTTAATTTCATCTACAATGTCTTTCACTGTATCGAGGCATCTCGCCAATACTTCTTCTTCATTTTTGACAATCATACATAGACTGATTGTAACCAAAGCCTTCACTCCCTGAGACTCTTTTTTAAAATCTACCCATAAAATATGAAACAGCAGCTGATCGCGTTTGTGCCGCTGTCACTGTTTTATATTTTCAAGGCTGCGCCATTTCCAAAGTATTTTTCATAGAACTTTCTTTTCTCGCTTGAATATAGATACTACTAGCGAAAATGTGTTTAACCAGGAGGTTTCAAATGGATAATGAATTGGAATATCTGCTAGACTCTGTTGGGCTTAGCTGGAGAGAAACCGAAATATCCCAACTGATTGTTCAACACAAATGGCACGATGCTGCGCAGAAGCTGGAAGAGAGGCTGGAAGCCGCTCCCTTCGATCCCGGCTTGCTGATAAGCGCTGCTTTTGTCTATGAAAAAAAGCAGCAGGCTCAGAGAGCGTCTGAATTATATGATGATGCCCTCCTGTTTGTCAGGCGCGAACATCAACATCGACTCATGAAGGAGAAAGAAGACCTTTTTAAAAAAATGGTCAGGCGGCCAAAAATCATTTTTTTCGTTAAACCGGATTTAGACCGTTTTTTGAATTCTGTCGTTGAGCACCTTTCCGGTACTTATCGGACCAAAAAAATCGTGGTTCATGATCTGACCCAAATCGACGCTGGCATGCACTGGGCGGATATCTGCTGGTTTGAATGGTGCGATGATTTATTGATCCACGGGAGCAAAGTCCCTTCTGCAGCGGCCAAAACATTAATATGCAGGCTCCACAGCTATGAAGCATTTACTTTTTATATTAAAAAGGTATATTGGCAAGCGGTGGACCAAGTGATTTTTGACGGAGAGCATTTACGAGAATACGTATTGGATCAAGTCAAGGCGTTGAAAAAAGAGAAAACGGCCGTCGTTCCCAACGGAATCAAGTTAGACCAATACACCTTTCAGCAAAGGCAAAAAGGCTTTCATATCGCATATGTCGGCTATATCAACTATAAAAAAGGTCCGATGCTTTTGCTGCAGGCTTTCAAGGCACTGATTGACAAAGACCCAAGATACAAACTGTTCATCGCCGGGACGTTTCAGGACGCCCGCTATCAGTTGTACTTCAAGCAAATGATTGATGAACTCCGGCTGACTGACAGCGTCCAATTTGACGGATGGCAGGATGACATGAATCAATACTTGGAAGATAAGCATTACCTGATTTGCACAAGCCTTCTTGAAAGTCAGCATATGTCGGCAATGGAAGCGATGGCTAAAGGCATTAAACCGCTGATCCACAATTTTTACGGAGCAAAGACGATATACGATGAGTCGGTTGTTTGGAATACGATAGATGAATTCGTGTCCATGATGACAAACGGTGATTATACACCTCTCCAATATCGGTCATTTATTGAAGAGCATTATTCATATGACCTCAGCATGCGCAAAATTGAAGAGATGATTTCAGGCTTTGCAAAGCAGTCCGAGTTGACGGTTATGCCAAATCCGCCGCTGATTACAGTGGGCATCATCAACTATAATTACAGCCATTTCATAGATGAATGCCTTCAATCCGTTTTAAATCAACTCTACCCCAATATCGACATTCTGATCGTTGACGACCATTCAACTGACGACTCGATGCAAAAAATCAGCAGCTATCAAAAAACGCATCCGCACATTCGAACGATATGCCACAGCGAAAATACAAAACTTCCTGATCTCGCTTTTAAGGAAATCTTCCAAGAGGCAAAAGGCGAATATGTTTTGCTTTTAAGCGCAGATGATTTCCTCCCGCACAATTTGGTGATCCATGACTTTATGCAGTGCTTTTTTGAAGCAGAAGGATTGGATTATGTTTACGGCGACCTTTTGCTCGTTGATCAACACGGGAAAAATGCGGGTCTGTGGACGTATCAAGAATATAGCGATGAGGAGCTGGTAAGGACTATTTTTCAAAGAGGCGGCTCAGGCATTGTCCCGATGGTGGGCATGTTTAAAACATCTTATTATCAGCAAACAGGCTTCACTTGGCTCGTTGATCCGCAAAAGCCGCTTGCAGGGGATGTGCTGAATTGTTTGGCCAACACGAAGCGCGGCTGGAAGCGCCGCTATTTAAAAAAACCTGTATTGTGCTACCGCCGCCATCAAAACAATATTTCCTACCAATTGCATAAAAGGATTCAATCGCTTGTGTACGTCATCGACTATATTGTGAAAGAATTTGACGAAAGCGTCTATTTTCCCCATATCAAATGGAAAGAGCTTGAGGAAAATCAACGACAGTCTTTGAAATATTTCAGCATCGGGAAAACCTTTTGGAGAATGGCCCGGAGATACACACAAGACGGATATACCCGGCATCTGGACCAAAACGCCAAAAAAGAATGCATTCAGCCGCTCCTTAACAAAATGGATGAATACTTCGAATTAAGCCTCGCTTCAGACAATCAGTATGAACGATATATGAAAAATATAAAAAAAATCCAGCTGATATAAAGCCTTCCGCTCTGTGGAAGGTTTTTCTCATATACTCTCGCACAAATACACAGTCATATAGATTCATTTATACGTATGATAGAGCGCACAAAGTGTTTTTATTCTGCCATATAAAGGAGAAATTGAAAGCCGCATGATCGATGGGAGGTCATCATGAAAGATTTCAAATCAGACATCATTCATTGTCTGGAACAAAAAGATTGGAACAAAGCCACGAAGCGCCTAAAAGAGTGGGAAGCCGACGGCTCGCATAACGAGCCTGATTTTTATTTTCTTCAAGCCTCTCTTTCTGTTTATCTCGGCCATGACCATAACGCCTGGCTGTGGCTCTGGAGGGGGCTTGACCTTTTTTCTGATAACAGATCTTTAAATCTGCTGATGGGAAAAGTGTGCCTGCGCACCGGAAGGGAAAAAGAGAGCGCGGCCTATCTTCAAAAAGGAGATGGAGCAGAAACCGAAAGCGGGCCGAAACTTGATCTTCCTGTTCATGAAAAAACCGAGCCTCCGGCTGGGCAAATCCGCGTTTTGCAAGGCACAATGGAAATCGCAAATCAAATGAACACATTGGCTAAAGGGCTCTCACAGCATGGCGAGCTTGCCCACACTTTAAATTACTATCCTTATTATTTAAATTACGCTGCCGACTACACCTGGTCATTGCTGAAAGAACGCAATACGCCCGCTATGAATGCGAAGCTGAGAAGGCTTGCCAATGATCTCTTGCCATCCTATGATTTGTTCCATTTTCATTTTGGCACGAGCTTTACGCTGGACATGTCGGATTATCCCATTTTAAAACAGGCGGGGAAACCAATGATCATGCATCATTGGGGCAGCGATGTGAGGCTTTATTCAACATTGGCTAAAACAAATCCATACGCCGTTGTAAAAACGAAAAACGAAGCGCGCATTCGATATCATCTCAAACGAATTTCACAATATGTCCAGCACTGCATCGTCGCCGATATGGAACTTTACGAGTATGTAAAAGACTATTATGAGCATATCCACATGATTCCAACCATGATCCAGCTTGACCGCTATATTCCTGACTACAGGTCAAATGAAAAGCCGCTCATCGTTCATGCCCCCACCTCTCCAGAAATAAAAGGAACCCGCCACATCCTTAAGGCGGTGGAGTCTTTAAAAGAAAAATACGATTTTCATTTTCACCTAGTACGAGGGGTTTCTCATGAACAGGCAAAGAAAATCTATCAAAAGGCGGATTTGATCATTGATCAGCTTCATATCGGCAGCTACGGATTATTTGCAGTCGAATCGATGGCAATGGGAAAACCCGTTATCTGCTGGGTCAGTGATTTTATGAAGGATCACTATCCTTCCGAACTGCCTCTCATAAGAGCAAATCCCGACAACATTACAGAAGTGATTGAAAATGTACTGAAAAACCGGGATATGCTGCCGGAAATCGGCCAGAAAGGAAGAAAGTATGCAGAAGTTCATCATGATATGGTGAAAAACAGCAAAAGAGCGCTGGCTGTTTATCAGGCGCTACTTTCGGGATGATGTTGAACAACTTTCGCGTCGCGAGATTTGTATTTCAAAAAAACGAAACAAGCAGGTGAACAAGATGAGCGATATGACAGAGTTATCCGGCCAGCATATTTTCATAACTGGCGGAGCAGGCTTTATCGGATCCTCTTTAATAGGAAAGCTGATAGAGCGCAACAGCGTCACCGTATACGACAATTTTTCAAGAGACTCCCTCCGGTATAAATCTTACCGAGACCATCCTCACTTGAAAGTGGTGCAGGGAGACATTTTGGATGTGAACGCGCTTAAAAAGGCGATCCAAGGGGCCAGCCACATTGTCCACGCCGCCGGCATCGCCGGGATTGACACGGTCATTCAAAATCCGGTTAAAACGATGCAGGTCAACATGATCGGTTCAGCCAATCTGCTTGAAGCGGCTGCCGGTTTAACCGAATGCAAAAGGGTCGTCTGTTTCAGTACGAGTGAAGTGTTCGGCCAAATCGCTTTCAGAGCGCGCGAGACCAGTCATACTGTTTTAGGAGCGGTGGGAGAAGCTCGCTGGACATATGCTGTCAGCAAACTCGCCGAGGAACATATGGCATATGCCTATTTTAAACAACTGGGGCTCCCGACCGTCACCGTCCGCCCTTTTAATGTTTATGGACCGGAACAAGTAGGGGAAGGCGCCATCAAAACGATGGTTCACAGAGCCCTGTTAGATGAACCGATCTATATTCACGGCGATGGAACGCAAATCCGGGCCTGGTGTTATGTAGATGACATGATCGACGGAATATTGCGCTGTTTGACGATGAAAGAAGCCATCGGAGAGTCTTTCAACATCGGCAACGAACGCACTGTGATCACCGTATACGGATTGGCAAGCACGATTATCAGAGTTCTCGGATCAAAATCACCAATCTTCTTTGGGGAGAAAAAAGAAGCCGATATTGAACTTCGCATCCCTCAAGTCAATAAAGCAAAAGAAATGCTCGGTTTCAGCGCAAAAGTGGATCTGGAAGAAGGTATCAGAAGAACAGCTGAAAGCATTCAAAAAAATTTGGATCAATAAGAAAGGAGGCGCTTTTGTTGAAACAATGGAAAAGCGAAGGAAAAGGTGAATTCACCCTTTCCCAGCTCGGAGGATGCGGCGAAAATGTCGTTATTGAAGACGGGGCCCGCATTTTTCATCCGGAAAACATCTATATCGGAGATAACGTTTATATCGGCCATGACACGATTTTAAAAGGCTATTATAAGCATGACCTGATCATCGGTTCAAACAGCTGGATCGGACAGCAATGTTTTATACACGGTGCCGGAGGAGTTACAATCGGAGAATTTGCCGGAATCGGACCGAATGTCCGGATACACGCCGCCTACCATACCGACCCTGATAAACCTGACAGTACAATTTTGTTTTCCCCGCTTACATTCGCTCCTATTCATATTGAAGAAAACTGCAACATCGGGATCGGTGCGTCTATCTTAGCAGGCGTTACGATCGGCGCCCACTCCAAAATCGGAGCAAACGCCGTCGTCAATCGTCATATTCCCCCTTACAGCATAGCGGTAGGCGTGCCGGCAAAGGTGATCAAAAACCGAAGGGTGAAAGATGAGGAGCTCTCATGATTAAATTGATCGAGCCGTATATTACGTTTGAAGAAGTGGAAGCAGAATTAAAAGAAATATTTTCTTCCGGCATGCTGACAAAAGGCCCTTTCGTCAAAACATTTGCAGATGATATTAGTCAGTATGTCAATGCAAAGCATGCTTTTTTAACAACATCGGCTACAACGGCTTTATCGATGTGCCTTAAAAGCCTGAACGTGCAACCCGGAGATGAAGTGATCGTCTCAGATTTTTCGTTTCCCGCCACTGTCAATGTAATAGAAGATTTAGGCGCCGAGCCTGTTTTTGCCGATGTTGACCTTGAAACATTTAACATGCTTCCAGAAGAGCTGGAAAGTCAAATCACGTCCCGGACAAAAGCCGTTCTTTTTGTAGATGCTCTGGGAAACCCGACAGGCATCACCAACATCAAGCACATTTGTGAAGCGTACGGCTTACCGCTTGTGGATGATGCCGCTTGTGCGATCGGCAGCAGTGAATACGGCTGTAAATCCGGAAAAATTGCAGATCTTACCTGTTTCAGCTTTCACCCCAGAAAGCTGCTTACGACAGGTGAAGGCGGGGCAATTACAACCGACCGGGAAGCGTTGAAAGAATGGCTTTCTGTCAAATTAAACCATGGCGCCGCCATCTCTGACGGCCAAATGGATTTTATGGATTTCGGCTATAACTATAGATTATCTGATATCCAAGCCGCTCTTGGAATTAAACAGCTCCAAAAACTAGATGACATCATTCATCGCAGAAACCTTCAGCAGAAAGCATATAGTGAACGACTTGAACCCCTCGGATTCCAAAGTCAAAAAATCGGTCCTGACGTTGTACACAACATACAATCCGCCGTTTTCAAAGTTCCAAAAAACATCGTTCGCGACGAATTGATTCAATATTTGAGCGACTGCCATATAGAGTCGACTTTCGGCACCTATTGCTTAAGCGGCACTACCTATTACCGCCGCAAATACAGGCAGATTAAACCCAATTCCATTTTTCTTGAACAAAATACGATCACCCTCCCCTGCCATGATCAAGTCGATGTGGATCAAGTAGTCTCCGCCATTCAATCATTTAGCCAACGTAAAGGTTAATCAATCAAAAACATCCCTTTCACAAAATAGTGACAGGGATGTTTTTTTATTCTTAGAAATAAAGAAAAAAGGCAGTAAACCTACGGTTTACTGCCCCCCTGAATCATTCGCGTAGCGTTACAGCGAACTTTCGGGAAAACAAACATTTAATTGGAAACTTTGCTAATACCGATAGATATTAAGGGCCGGTCGGGCCTGTTGGGCCGGTCGGACCTGTTGGACCGGTTGGACCGGTTGGACCTGTCGCTCCGGTTGGGCCTGTTGCTCCTGTTGCGCCGGTTGCTCCTGTTGCGCCGGTTGCTCCTGTCGCTCCCGTTGCTCCTGTTGCACCTGTCGCTCCGGTTGGACCTGTCGGGCCGGTTGCTCCTGTCGGGCCGGTTGCGCCTGTTGCGCCGGTTGCTCCCGTTGGACCTGTCGGGCCGGTTGCTCCTGTCGGGCCGGTTGCTCCTGTTGCACCTGTCGCTCCGGTTGGACCTGTCGGGCCGGTTGCGCCTGTTGCGCCTGTCGCTCCGGTTGGACCTGTCGGGCCGGTTGCTCCGGTCGGGCCGGTTGCGCCTGTTGCTCCAGTCGGACCTGTCGCTCCGGTTGGGCCGGTTGCTCCCGTCGGACCGGTTGCTCCCGTCGGGCCGGTTGCTCCCGTTGCGCCGGTTGCTCCTATTGCTCCTGTTGCGCCGGTTGCTCCCGTTGGACCTGTCGGGCCGGTTGCTCCTGTCGCTCCCGTTGCGCCGGTTGCTCCTGTTGCGCCGGTTGCTCCTGTCGCTCCCGTTGCTCCTGTTGCACCTGTCGCTCCGGTTGG
>NZ_JASGCA010000025.1:0-40314 GCF_030449715.1 Bacillus sp. LB7 | reverse complement strand
TTCTGACGTATGGGCTTTTTTGGCTTCCTTATGAGAATTTAATGCCCTGATATTGTCGTTAAGTGCATTTTCCGTTATCCAAGCATTTTCATCCAATTGTGAAAGGAGCTTGGCATTAGGGACGGGATTATGCTGCTTCTCTAATTGATACATCGTTTCACCAACTTTCCTTTTAACTGTATCCCACAATCAGAATAGTTATTTTTGATCCTTCTGGAGCGTTTGATGGATCCAATAGTTTTCCGTTTTGAAGAAGAGAAACTGTAAAACTGTCTGTTTGGCTCCCTTCATAATCAACAGAGGCCGAAACGTTGTTTTGTTTCATGACCGTTGAACTTTCAGATGTCACATACTTAATTTGAAAATCATCATCCGTTTCCAAAAGGAGGCCGGTAGAACTGACAGAAACATTACCCAGACCGCTCGTGACTGCCCAAACACCAGAATTAAAGGTCAGTGTATACGTAAAGTTTCCGGGGATTTTGCCCTGTGTTGAGTTCACTACATTAAAAAGCTCCGCTTTGGCCGCCTGTATTTGGGCCAGTATCTGATTTTTTTGCTCGATCAGATACCTTTCTTGTTTTTTGATGCGACGCCTGCTGTCCAGTTGAATATCAATTAGGTCCTTCTTAAAGTTGGAGAAAGTGACTTCTGGCTTTTCGGTGTCATCCAACGGATTATAGAACATACTCACCGCGCGCAAATCGTCCTCAAATGTAATACCGTTTTGAGGCGTGTCCGCAATGACGTGGAGGGTATCTCCTTTTGTGATCTTGTCTTCTATGCCTTTCAACTCAGGGACTTCAATTTCTTCAAAATCAATATCAACTGTGACCTCCGGAAACGGATTGACTTTTTGTTTCAAGAGAGCTTTCATATCTTCTGCCTTTGTGATCGATTCATCTCTTATGGTTTCTGCCCATGTCGGCTGCCCTTCAATTAAAAAATCCTTTTCATTCGGATGAACAAAAAGGATGGGAGGAAACACATATTTTTCGGCTTCATTTTTAAATTCCCTGTAAATCTCAAATATATTTCCACGAAGCAAGTACATAACCGGAGCAGCACCTTTAGTTCCTTTTGTGTTTGGGTTTTTGCTGTCTTTGCTTTTAAAGGTCGCAACCACATTATGTTTTTTATGGTCAAGGCCTCTAACCACTTCAATGACTTCCTCTTTCGGATCATTGTCTTTATAGACTGAAATCGTCTTCGTTGTATCTTTATCAATGACAAATTCCCATTTACCGCCAAGCTTCGAAGTCAGAGTTTTAAACCTGAATCCTGTGCCTGTAAAAGAGAAAGTAAAAGCTGAACCAATTTTTGATGTTTTATCAGCTTTTAATGACTCATCATAAGTCCATGAACCAGTTTTTGCTTCGTATCCGATTGATTCGTCACCCAACATGTCTTTTTCTTCTTTTTGTTTCCCATAGCCGCGCCCGCGTGTGGCCGTATTATCTTCGGATATTTGAATCTGCAGCCCTTGTATATTTGCCCTGGTATCAAGGGTTTTATTAATTCTACGGCCCATCTTTTTATAGACGTAGATATGACTATTATCCACATCAAATTCAACCTTGTAATTAGAGGCGATAGAGTCCATCAGATCAATGGAAAAAGCATCCCCAAAACTATCAGTTTTTACGGGCTTGATGTCTCTGGCATCAGCCATAATTTCATAAGTGAAGTTGCTGCCTTTCAGGGCATGATTTAAAGCTTTATCAAGAGAAATTTCTCCCGTTATCACATCATCAACACGATTTTTCCCAAGCAAAAAGACGTAAATATGATTGGCCGAGATCGACTTTGATAACAATTCTCCATCTTGAGAGATTTGAACGTTACGAATGACATATTTTTGATTTTTAAAAACCCTCTCATCAATTACGATAAGATTACGGCCAGTCAACGCATTAAATGCCAATGGATCACTAAAACTATTTTCAAGAGTGAAACCCAGACTCTTTTTCCCGTCAACTCCATCCGTTACACGCGGGGTGGCGTCTGCAATTTCATATTTTTGACCTGTAAACCGATCTTGCACATACATTTGATTCACCTGTTACCGCCCCCTACTTATAGTAAAATCGTGTAATGAAATGAAGGTCACTATAATCTGCATTTTCAATTGAAAACTTATTTTCACCTGGAGCAAGTTCCGGGAATCGGCCACGGGTAGAAATGACATTACTTCCTTTGACGATATATTGTTTGACCACCGTCAAAAGATTCTTTTTTGAATGGCTGCCGGAAAGCGTTATACTGTCCCCGGTTGTTTTATTTGTGATCTTAATGTCTTTGCCTTCAAAGTACATTTGCACTTTGTAATCATGCTCAATAGGTGAAAGGGCGGCATCCCCAAAATTGTATACGCTGAATCGATTCTTGTTTTTAAACTGAAAAGGCTGCTCGCTGAATTTGCCTATATTCATTCCTAGATTAAATCGTTCTCCCTGCAAGTTCACAGGAATGGTACTGTCATAAACAGATTCAGCCAACCCTTGAATAGCCGTAAATGTAACAGAAAAAGTGTTTGCCAGTTTCCCGTTATCCTGGGAAATAGAAAACACATCATCTGCTGTCACAAGCCATCGTTTATTTGGCTCATATGAGTGAATCACATGATACGGGTCTTGAGTGACAAGCAAGGCATATAAATTCGAACGATACAAATAGAATTGCTCTGGGTTATGGGCTTCGACAGCAAATTCAGCCGCTATTTTTCTTTCTTTGTAACGTCCCGGACTGTTTTTTGATGGACTGAGCAGACCGTTTCTATTTTTCAAGGTAACGGTCTGCCGCTCATAAACAGGAGATTCAGGGACGAATGAAAGGAGAGACACACCAGGCAGAATTTCGCTAATGGGTTTATCACCTATGATCAAATCCAAATCCCTCATGAAATCCCTCCAATTAATGAGCTTCTATCATTGAATTCTTTTGTACTGATAGCCGTTAAGACCTTGCCGACTTTCCTGCCGCTCATGATTACATTACCTTCTTTTGCTGCAATTTCTCTTAAAAGAGCGTTTTGTTCTATTAGCAATGCAATTTGTTGATCCTGCCGCTGTGTGATCGGTTCAATGGACGGCATTTGCGGAACGGTCTGCGCTGGGATACCTAATTCTTGCCCGGCTCTGGCCCAAATACCGATACTTCTTTCGCGATATTTCGGGTCCGTCGTAATGATATGCTCGTCATACCCTCTTTCGTTCAAAGCCGCAAGTTTTGTACCGCCTGCGCCTGGTGATACTCCGCCCGCAGCATATCCAACATATCCGCCGCCTCTGGCCATCGATTTTAAACCCGGATGATTTGATATATCTCCATAACGCGCCTTGATATAGTTAATGGCCGCTAGAATGTTGTCTATAGGGTTTAAGATGTTATTATGTCCCGGGAACTTATAGGCGTTGAATGTGGACGGGATGGTTTGCATTAGGCCCTGACTTGGGTGTCCGGCTTTTGCGTTAGAATCCCATAGGTTGATAGCGTTCGGATTCCCGCCGCTCTCCTTCATGGCAATTGTAACTAGCCCAGGAATCCATGAAATAGGCACGCCCGCGATGCCGACCGCTTCCGTTACCCATTGGTTGACGGCTTTCGTCCCGCCAGTTCCTTTGAATGTTTCCTGGTCCGGCATAACCCCTTTCAGAAATTCGGTAGCTCCATTTTTTAAGATCTTGAATATGCCGGTTCCAAATGAGTCAATGCCTTTCCCTGATTTGTATGGGATCATCCCATTAAACAATTTTTTGATTAATTTACCTGGGCCGTGGGTAAGCAAGTCCATTGCAGTTGCGCTGACATCCCCGACTTTATCCGCGACGCTTTTTCCAAAAGATAAAGCCCCATTGACCATCTTTTTAGAGCCATCCACAGCTTCTTTGAAAAAGTCGCCGACACCGCCGGCATAGCCAGGCATCTGCGTCATAGATGTTAGCTTTTTAGATTCATCATGAGGAAGTACAGAAGTTCCACGCGGGAGGTCCCAGATTTGCGGGCCGCCCATACCGACAACATACGTTCCAATTCCGGGTGAATGCGCCAGCTCCCAACCTTCCTCACCGACTAATGCCGCCCCACCAGGGTGAAAATTTGTTCCTTTTGCATATTTACCATTCAGCTTTTTACCATTTTTGCTATTGTAGCCTTTCGGTGTCCATTCTGGAATGGTTGGGATATGCATAAATTCAAGAACCTTATTAATTCCCCCGGTGACGCTATTGATAAAGCCGGCCAAATCAATAACAAATGAATCCCATTTAGTAAGGACATCGCCTGTTTCTTTGTCAACTTGTTTGATATGCCCGCCTGCTTGTTTCTCTGCTTGCTTTACAACATTTTCGTGCATTTCCTCTGCTTTTTTAACAGAACCATCGCGCTGCCGTTTTGCCTCTTTGATCAACTTATCTGCTTGTTTCTTGCTGATAGAACCTGTCTCATCCCGTTCGCGGACGATTGCTGCCACAGTTTGATCATATTTTTTGTTCGCTTCTTTCACCGCGCCATCACGGGCTTTGATACTGTTTTTGATTGTATCGGCTGCCTGGCGAGCTGTAATATTTTCCGACTCGTTTTTTAGTTTACTCATGATGGCCTTTTGTTCTACCTCGCCTTTGCTCATGGTTTGAACAGCCGTGTTCATCATTTTCTTTTGAATGCTGTTGATTTGGGTCCGTTCTTTTTGTGTAAGCTGGCGTTTTTCTGCGCTGGCCTTGTTTAATATTTCTTTGATCTGTTTCTGCCCTTTATCGACAGCCTGGGTTTCTTGATTTTGCTTCTTTTTCACATTGTTTAAAATGGCATTTTGTTCCCTCTGACTCAGGCTTTTACTGGATGAAAGGAATTTACTAAGGGTCTGGTAACTTTGGTTTCCTTTTGTCTCAATACTTGTTTTGATCTTGCTACCCATCTGTTCAAAGTTTTGTGCGATACTGTCCGCCGTTTTTTTAGAGACAGTTTCACCTGACCATTGCAGCTTGTTAAGCTGGACAGTTGCTTGATCATTTAATTTTTTGTAGCCCAAAACAGCTTTTGTCGTGGATTCAGAAACCTTGTTCCCGAAGCTGTCTAGCGTCGGAATTTGTTCTTGTTTCATATGGTTATATAGCTTGTATCCACCTTCTGCTAAAAGGCTGACGCCCGTAACTGCAAGCCCAACGGGGCCGCCCAGAGCGCTAAAACCAAGCCGAGCAATTCCAGCGACTCGCGAAACACTCCCGAGACTCTTAACAAGACCCAGAGCCTTTGCTCCAAACCCGGCAAATTTGCCAGTTGCTTGAGCTGCACCGCCGCCCAAAGTTTCGGCTGCCGCTGTTGCTGTTCGTGCGCCTCCGCGGAAGTTAAAGAGTGATTTGGTGCCCTTTATAATTTCAGGCGCGAACGTTGTTGCGATCCCAAGAACAGACCCCCATTTACCGCCAAACATCGCAAGAGCACCGCCAGCAAGTCCGGCAGCGCCCCTGAACCCGCGAAGGCCCCGTGTATTTCGAGATAATGCCGTGCCGCTTGCGTTCATTTGGACAGCTGCAGCCGTATTCGCGGCCGCTAATTGTGCTGTTGAACGTTGGGTCATAGCTGCTTCTGCTCTGTATCGACCGAATGCTGCGGCACCTCTGCCCAGGGCACCAGTGAGGGTGCTAATGCTCGATACAACTGCACCCAAAGCAATGACAACAGGAGGAAACGCCGCAGCAACCAATCCTGCGATAACGATTGTGTTCTGCATGGCCGGTGATAGACCTTGAAACCAATTCGTAAAGTCTTTGACTGTCTTTCCTGCCGCCTGCAAAGCCGGTTCGATCTTATCAAGTAAAATTTCACCGACCGGAAGTAAATTAGACTGCAATAGCCTAAAATCTTGGGCCACGCGATCACCAAAGTTGTCTTTCAAAGCCTTTCCTGCCTTGTCTGTGGCTCCTTTAACATCACCAAGCATATCCTTGGCCGGATTCATCGCGGTTACCACTTTGCCCCGCAAATCTTCCCATTGCGTGCCAAATAGAGCGACACCGGCCTGATCCTTTTCTAATGGGTCTTTCATGGCCGCTAAGGCGGACACGGTTGCCATGAAAGCTTGTTCCCCTTCTTTTCCACCTTTGGCGATGGCTGCACCCATCTTGTCAGCGTCCAGGCCGATAGCTTTAAAGCCTGCGGCAGTCGTTTTTGATCCGTCTTGGGCACGAATATTAAATTCTTTGACCGCATCCCCAACCTTATCCATGTTCCAAGCGCCATTTTGTGCACCTTGAATCATAATGTTAAACATGCCGTCAATGGAAAGCCCCGCTGATTTGAACTGGGCTGAGTATTCTGAGATCGTATCTAAAAGCTCGTTTGAATAATCGCCGCCTTTTTGCGCAGAAACGGTGATGTAATCAAAAGCTTTCCCTGCATCCACACCAAAGTTATCAATCAAGGCTTTAGCTGCCCGAGTGCTTTCAGGTATTTCAAATTCAAAAGTATCCCGGAGAACATAAGCGCGTTTTGTGGCCTGTTCAAGTTCTTCTCCCTTTAAGCCTTGAAAATTTTTTCTAACATCAATAACGCCCTGGTTTGCTTCTTCTAGTGATTCACCGAAGCCACTAACCCACACATCTTTTGATATGTTGGCTACTTCCCGTGCCTCTTCTTTCGTCATGTTCAAGGAAGATGAGATTTTCCCCTGGGCTTTTTGGAAATCGGCTGCGGATTTAAGGGCCAAACCCCCGAGTACACCGATAGGAGCCGTAATCCCGGCGAATCCTACCTTTCCTATCATCCGTAGCCGTTCGCCTTGGGTTTGAAGGCGTTCGCCATACTCTTGCAAGCTTCTGCCCGCTCGGGTCCATGCAGAATTTTGAGTGTTAATTTCTAATGTCGTAGCCCTTAACTGCCGGCCGAGACGGTTATACATGGCTGTTTCATTGTTGATCCTCTGGGCCAGTTGTAAAGCAGCTTGTGAGTTTTCCCCTTTTTCACGTGCGAGCTCTTCATATTTCGCCCGCAGCTGTTCGATTTTTGAACCTTGCAGCTGATACAGTTTGGACAAACCTTCCTGTTTTTGGCGTAGCTTGTCGGATGCGTCCCCAAGCTCTCCAAACTGCGATGCAGAAGCCTTCAATTCACTTCGAACCAACGCCATTTTTTCCGCCACGTTATCTATTCCGGCCGAAAAACCGCCATCATCAAACCCTAAGCGATAAATCATATTTCCTAAGCTTTCCGTTGCCACAGTCTCACCTCCCACCTAAAACACATGATCTATCGGCACAGTTTTTGCTCGCTTGCGTTGCTCTTTCGGGTTCTTGAGTTTTTCCCGATGCTCAAGCAATTCAATAAAAAAAGGATAGTCACTATTATCAATTTCATTTAGCGTCCATCCTCTTTCGTCCATCAATTGAACGTATATATCTTTGACGTTGTCTAATGCCTGATCTATTGTGACTCTTTCTGTACCTTTTCCAGCAGCTTTCCCAAATCAAAATCCTCTTTTTCTTTTTCGATTTCCTCACGGGTTGGATAGCCGAGAACCCCTACCCCGATAATGTCATAAATCACATTCCGGTGATCGATCGTATTCAGACCGTCATTAATCTGCTTTCTTGTGAATTTTTTATCAAAAATTTCAACGATAAGGTTCAACTGTCTGTTTTCAACTTCCTCTGGCTCTGCCTCATCGCTTCTCGCGTACTTCTCAATTTCAAGTGCTTTACGCTTAAATTTAAAAGGGATAAATTCCTGCGTAAACGCTACATCTTCGCCGTCAATTCGTAATGTAATTTCCAAAGGTTTAGACATTATGCTGCTCCCCCGCTTGTACTTGTTTTAGTTGTGGTTGTTGTAGAAGCCGTAGCCGTTGAAGAACTATCAAGTTTAGAGACGTCAAATACTGCATCAAAGAATGTATCTCTGTATTCGTCATATCCTTCCACGCTGCTGTCACCGGTGATTTTAAAGACCTTGTCACTACGTTGAATAAATGTGCCCTCAATTTCTTCTGTTTGGAAATCTGTTTTATCTTCAGCGGTTTTCCAATCAATGCCTGGGATTCCAAAGCGCCCTTTGGTTAGCCAAACATGGCGTACGTTTCCGTCCTCTTTTGTTCCTGTAAACCCGAGGGCGACATATGGAGGAACAACACCTTTTTTCCACACAATGACCCCTTTCACAAGTTTTTGTCCTGTAATATCTGATAGGACCTCTTGAGGAATTTCAGAAATCCCCAATTTCACTTTTGTTTCTCCGATATTGGAATTGACGATAATCGGCCCGTTATCGGCATATAGTGTACTCATTTCATTAGTTGTATCAACGTTTGCTTGAATAGCTGGTGCAAAAGGCTGTACAGGCCCGTATTGAATATTTCCTTTTTCGTCTTTGGTGAGCTTGGCATATACTAAATTTTCAAGACCTACATTAACACTGCCCATTTAATCTTCCTCCTTTAATTTCACAATTGTTCGATATAAAAAAGCCTTTCTAAAAGCAGAACGTTCCTCTTCGTCAAAAGGAGTAACAGACATTCTCTTACATTTGAGAGCTTTCATTTTTTTATCTACCGCGGTTTGTAAAGGCCCTATGTTGCCATCAGCCTTCACCCATATATTGACTTGAATATCAATTTCCGCTGATGCGGCTTTATTGTCCTCATAGTCCTTATCAACGTTATCCATCTCCAGAACTAAAATATGAGGATATTCACGAGATTCCTCTAAAGGGAAGTTTCCGGCATATATCCGGCCGTCAGTCATCTGAAATACGTCAGGATCATCTAAAAGGGCTTTTACGATGTACGGTTCATAATCAATCATTACCTTGCCCCTTTCCGCATTTCATTCATGACAGCCTGGTTGATTGCCACGCGTTTAAGCCGATAAGCCCGAACAGCAAACGGGTTTCCCCGTACGAAACGGCCGTTCTTTGCAACATAGCCATTATGAACAAACTTCGCCCGCCAAGCCGTTTCCTTTCCGGGGCCAATATCAAAGCTGATTGCGTTTGGAATTGGCCTGTCTTTCTTCGGCGTCTGCCGTACCTGAATATCGTCTTTGATGTGTTTGTGATCAATTTCTGATACAGGAACCTCTGCCCTCATACCGTCTCTTAAAACGTTCCCGCCGGCTCGCAATGATCTGACTTGACGTTTTTCAACATCTTGCCCAAACCTTTCAAGACGGCGAAGAGCATCGTCAAAGCCATCAACTTGAACCGCTATTCTCATGATCCCACCCCACACATTGCAATGTCATAAGCTCCTGATTTTGCAAATCGGGAATGACCTTTTCGATCTTAAAAGGTTGACCCTTGTATACAACACGCATAGAGCCTGATTTAATCCCTTTTCGGTGTCGAATGCGAAACCATGCAGTATTTTCCTGATGGGCCGCAGATGCTTGGATAATGTAACGATCCCGCGGCTGCATAATTTCGGACCAAGCTTTTATAAACGTTGTCCAAACGTATTCCGGTTTCATCGTTTTAGGATTGCGCCCTGGCACCCCCTTTTGAATCTCAATTTTATGTTTCAGCTCCCCCGGATTCACTGGCATTGTCATCACCACACATTTCCGCTTGAAGGATTAACGGGGTTAAGGCATCCAGGGCAAGGTTCATACTTTTTTCCGTCACCCTAAATTCATAAAAGATGCCAGCCGCCAGAATAATCAAATGATCATCCTCACGCCCTGTTGCCCTTCTGATGTAATTTGCAGCAGACTGCAAATAAAAAGACAGCAAGGAATTTTCCTCACTGTCTTCAATCCTTAAATGCTCTTTTAAGCGATCATTAAGCCGATGCAGTTCCGCCATCAGTCGTCAACTCCAATTTAAATACTGTTGGCTCAAATGGTGAATAGATCAATTGGCCATCATTTAAGTGCCAAATTTTGAAGCCGACATGGTTTGTATCACTGTATTTTTCCAGAAGCTTGCTGACTTCTAAAGAATTAATGACATCTTGAATGTGGAATGAACTAAAATCACCAAAGTATAGGCGCGGTACATCCGGTGTGCTGCCGTCCACATAATCAGTTACATCAACCGGATAGCCCAGAATCCTGTAACCGAAGGCTCCTTCAATATAAGCCTCGCGCAACAACGGCTTTCCGTCTTTATCTTTTAACGTTTCAATAGCTGTAAGGGCAGCTCTATTCATCATCCAACGAGAATTTTTGAGTTTAGACGTTGGAACAGAATTTTTCAATCGAACAAGCTTGTCATAAACCTCCATATTCCCCGGATTAAATGCAACAGCTTTTTGAATCAAGGAACCCGGATTATCTGTAGAGTTGAAGAAGAAATTTGCCTCTTCTTCTACATAGGATTTTTTCAGCTCTTCAATCACTGTTTGTTCAACAGGCATGTCAGTCATGGCAAGCAATTTTTTGGTGATCAACACCAGCGCATCAATTTCAGAAGGGTTCAGGAATACTTCATCAAAATTGATGTCGGTCTGCGGAATTGGATTGTCCAATGTTCTTTCAGTTTTAATCCGCTGGGCTTTTGCTTTCTTCACCAGAACCGGATAACCTTGTGTTCCTTTTGTCTGAACGCGGGTTCCGTATTTCCGCAACAGGTTTTCTTCTTGGGCATAAGTAATGATTTCTTTTGATAGAGATTCTGGAATTAAAACCTTCCCGTTAGTTGTCTCAACACCCATCGCCCGCGCTTCGTTCTCGCTTATACGCCCGACAAGATAGTTTGCGAAGGCTTTGCGCTGCTCCCCTTCTTTTGCCTGTTTGCGGCTTTCAGAGGATAGAGATTTCATGATATTGCTGACAATAGCGTCCCGCTTTTCAGGTGCGATAAACTGCTGGCCGCGCTGTTCTGTTTCATCTGATTCCCTTTCTTCTCCGCCTTCGTCGCCGTCTCTTTCGCCTTCTTCTGGCTGCTTTTCTTCGTCGCCTTTTAAATTTTCAAGCTCCGCTTTTACGGCATCAAGTTCCGCGGCCAGTTCGGCTACCTCTTTTTCTATTGTTTCGATAGAGGAGGATTCCGTTTGGTCTCCTTCTAAATCAGCCCGCAGCTCCTTCATACGATTTTCAATCGTCGCTTTACGTTTTTCTAAAATATCACTTAGTTTCATTTCATAGCCTCCTGAATTTTATTAATTAGTTGCTGCTTTTTTTGCCGCAGCTCATTTTTTTGTTTTGCTCTCTGATAAATGTCACCAGATCGGACAAGTGACGCTTCTGTATCCTCATATGCAGGAAAGGCGACAACGCTAATTTCAAAGAGTTCTACCTCTTGAATCGTGCGTGTCGCTGGTGATGTATCATAATTCCATTCGTCTTTTACTACGTTGAATCCAAAAGAACATTGATTAATGTCGCCGCGCTCCATACTCCGGCGCAGATCATTTGCCCAAGAGGTATCTGGCGGCGTAACAGTAAATTTCAAACCCTTGTCATCTTCTTCGAGTTGCAGGGTTCCGCTGCGTGTCCGCCCAAGCACATAATCCCAATTGTGATTAAAAAGGGCACGGACATCGTCCTGTCTTGATAACGCCTTTTGAAAGGCACCGGGTGCGATCACTTCGGTGAACATCCCGCCAATATCGGCCGGACTATTAAAAACAGCCCCATAACCAGTTATTTGTGGTGTCTCTTCCTGATCTGCAAGCTGCCTAATTTCCAGACCCTTGATTTGAAAAGTCCGCTGCTCTTTATCCATCCTCATCACCACCTTTCAGGCTGCTTTTCAGAACATCTTCCAGCCTGTCCAAGCCCACAAGGTCTTTACTGATATAAAGTTTGCTGGATTCTTCTGTATTCAATCGTTTGAAACCAAGCATTTCCCGAGCGTCGTCAGGAACGGCGATTGAAGTCCGCACTAGGTTGTAAGCAATCTCCGTTTTGGTTTTCATGCCTACGAAGTCTAATAGATTGTGACGGAATTTTAAGCGCAGCCCGCTATTTTTCCCAAAAAATAAAATGGTCAAATGTTCTTCGATATTGCGAAAAATAGGCTTTAGACAACTCGTGTAAAGCTTCATCATGGCTTGTTCCATGTCTTTTTCTTCGAGCTTGTCCAGCAAGTCCTTATCCATGCCGAAAAACTTACCTAAATCTTTTTTGTAGATATTCAAATACTTGAGCGTTTTTTCATCATCCACAGGGGATTCAAGAGCTTCAATTTCGTACCCTCGGCCTAAAGGAATCAATTTTGTTTTCCCTGAGTCTTTAATCCCCTCTAGCTGGTCAAGTATCGCTTTTACGGTTTTGGTTTGATTCGTATTGGTCGGGGAAAGGTGCGTTTCTAATTTAAGAAGGAACGCCATAAGCCCGCCCTTTTTATATTTTTCAGTCAGCGCCTTTTCAGCGTTCATGACGCCTTCCAGCGTTTCCTTTGCCAACTCTAACAGGCCAACACCCTCCAAATGGCTCAAGCCTATATTTTTAATGTGCCTTACCATGTAGGACGGAACGACTTCACCGGACACAGTGATTTTCTCCGTTCCGGCTGCGGTCAGCTCGCTATAAGCATTATTCAAAATGTGCAGCTGGCTTTGATCGTAGAAGACATACACGTCACCGCGGAGCAAATATACATTTGTCAGCAGCTTCTTAAATTCAAATCCGGTTAAATAATCATTCGGACAATTTAAAACCCGCAAAGCACGATCAGCCCGCGGGTCTTTTGAGTTTTTACCTGTCGTTTCATCTTCCACAACGAATTCTGTCAATGCGACCTGGTCGCTGATCAGCTTCATCAGATTGTATGTGTCACTGGATTTCAGGATATTATCGTCATTGACAAATGCACCATAATTAAAATATGAATTTTGAAACCAATTGAAACTACGTTTGCTGAACCGTCCCGCTAAATTACGGATAAACCCCACTCTCATCACCCCCTATCTGTACAATTCATTAAGCATTGCGTCATATTCGTCTTCATCGTAATCAACCAGCATCATCATGGTTTCTTTATGGGCATTCAAAAAAGCAACAAAGCCGTCAATTTTGGCTTTACTTTGCTTTTTTGAAGGCCGCTTCAAGCCTTGAAAGTTTTTATCCGCTACGACGTTTTCTGTGCAGTAGATAAAAAGGGGATTATCCGTCTTAATTCGTTCTTCAAACATTAAAATTTCAGCATCATCAAAAGGTGCATTGAGGACGGTAGAATATTGTTTTGTCTCCACGCAAGTCAATCCCTCGGCCTCAAGGGCTTCAACCACTTTTTGAGAAAGCGCCGGGTCATAATTGACCTGCTCAACATCATAAATTCGTGAGCATTCCACAATGAATTCGACAACCATATCATAGTCAATCGTTTTACCAGGGCATAACGTTAAAAAACCCCGCTCGGCCAAGTTCCGATACGGGATATTCTCCATTCTTTCGCGTGCTTCCAGGTTATGATCCGGGATAAAATACATCTGTTTGACTTTCAACATCGATTTTCCGTTTTCATCATGGGTCGGGATATTAATAGACACGCATGTGAGGTCTGTCGTTCTGGATAAATCAAGGCCAATAACTGCCTGTTCGCCAGATAAATCGCCCAGGTCTTTGATCAGGTTCCCTTCCTTGTCCTCGATCATTTTCTGGACAATATCTTTGTCAAAATACGTGCCGGTGCTGCGGACGAAAATATTCAGATACTTGGCCAAAAACTCATCCTTTCGCTCCGCGCTCATCTGAGCCGTTTTAAACTCACTTTCTAAAAAGTCAGGTTGGACACTGATTCCCCAGTTTGGATTCACCTTTTTCCAGACTTTCCGATCATCCCATTTATCTCCCTTGTCGGGTTCGGTAATGTACGTGAAATAGGAAATGTCCTCTTCTTCCTCATTTTTGTTATTCAATAGGCCCCGCGCATAATCATAGATTTGCAGACCGACGGAAGTCGTGCCTTTTCCTGCTGTCGAAATGATGAACATTAACGGCTGCAGCCGCGAACCCATACCGGATTTTAAAACATCGTACATGTCGGCATTATTTTGCGCGTGTACTTCATCCAGCAATACGAAATGAGGGTTTTTACCATCAAGGCCCTGTGTATTTTTAGACAGAGGCAGGATGCTATTTTCAAACTTCGTCCCGTTTATTGTGTAACGGTAAATGATAGCGTTAATGTGCCCCTTCGGACCTTTATAAATTTGGGTCCGCGTGTTTAGATCAGGGCTGTTTTGAATAGTCGCTGCAATTTGTTTCGCAGCAATATTCGCTTGTTCTGCATCGGTCGCCGCTGTAAAACATTCGGCGCCCTTTTCTCCATCTGCGTACATTGCATAAGTGGCAGCACCGGCTGCCAAAACAGTCTTGCCGTTTTTCCGTGGAATCTGAATATAAACAGTCCTAACAGCCCGGACAGTCCTTCCCTTGTCATCCTTTTTATAAAAGCCGTATATGTTTGTGAAAATGAATTTTTGCCACAATTCCAATTCAATGGGTTCGCCGGCAAGCTCTCCTTTTGAATGTTTGCAGAAGGTTTCTATAAAATCCATGACTTTATTTGCCTCGTCGACATCCAGCCACACGTCTTTTCGCTTTTTCATTCTCTTGTAGCGCTCAACAACTTTTATAACCGATTTACAATGATCTTTTTTATTCTTCAATACCTGATCAGCATATAAATCAGCATAGTTCACACCCCGTTCTATCACCCGTCAGCACTCCACTTCGATTTAAAGGTTTGGAAACTGTCGGTATTAGAATTAGGCTGACCACCGACTTGTTTTTGAAGCTTCGGTGTAAGCCCCAGCTGTTCCAGCAGCTTGCTTTTTTTCGTGTTCCAATCGGCTACCTGTTGAGCAAGAGGGTGTTTCATTTCATTTACTGCGCCGGCTTTATTTTGATGCAACCGCGTGGCCGGAAAACCTTCGTCCCTCCATTCTTCATACATTTGGGTATAGATCACATGAGCATCCAAATAGGTATTGATCAGAGGCGTAAGGGTTTCAGAATATGTCCCCGCCTCTTTCAGCCAGGCTAAAATTTTCCCTTCTTCATCAGCACGTATTTTTTTCAATTTTCGAGTCCTGGCCGACCGCTGCTGTGGTGTCATTTCCTTCAAATTCCCTCACACCCCCCTTTAAAATTTCATTTTTGTATACACGTGACTCCCCCTGCCCTGTCCCCAAATCAAAAAAATTTTGTGAAAACGGATGGGGGGGATTGTTTTTCCTTGTTTTCTATTTTTGCGTGGCATTTTGGACAAAGAAGAATCAAATTGGTTTCATCAAGCTTCAATTCTGGCTGCTTGGAAATCGGAATGACATGGTGAATGTGCGCGTTCTGTCCAAAAACAAAACGACCGCACTCATTGCAGGTGCCGCCGTCACGTTGGTAAATGTACTCTCTCATGGACTTCCAGGCATCAGATCGATAGAAAGCCTTGTTTGCAGACTGAAACTTGTTTTGCTTCCTGCTTTTCTTCCTTGGCCTGTGCTGATCACAATAATAGCTGCCTTCCTCTAAAAGATTCCGGCAGCCGTCATGAATGCAATATCTCATTTGGTATCAGTCTTCTCGTCCTTCTTTGTCCCTTTCGATTTGGTTGCCTTTGGCTTTGACTTTGACTCTGCTACTTCATTGGCTGCCGTCGATTGTTCAATCTCTGCGGCTTCCTCATGCGTTACGAAATGGGACTTCATTTCATATTTGTCCCACACTAATGCGCCGTGTGCTAACTTTTGAATGATTCGTTTGCTCATTGTTACTTCTCCTTCCTTTCGTTGTAAAAGTATCGATTATAAACAATCGACTTTGATCCAAACTTGCTTTCTTCATCAATGTATTCAATGTCGATATGTGTTGGACGAAAACCTGTATCATCATTCGTTAAGAATGAAAAATCCACACGGATTTTACGTTTAATCTCCTTTCCTTTGTAGAAAACACGTGGGACTGAATCAATATCATCAAGCTCAATCTGCAATAATGGCGGTTTTTCTTTAGATAGCTTTACACCTTTCGTAAGGCTTGGTTTTTCAATGCACAAATGAATCACCTTCTTTGACGAAAAACTCACGTATTTTCTTCTCGGCTTTTGAAAAACTCATTTCCTGTTCACCCGGAAAATAAAAGCTGCCTTCAACTTCAGCGGACTTAAAACGAACGGTGGCTTTTATCAAAAACCCATAGGTTTGAAATCCCATTATGCTCCCGTCACTAAATAGGGTTTCTCCTTTTCTCTCAATACTTTCTATAACGACTTCCATCCGTAGCCCTCCCTCAAATAAAAAACGCCCCCCGTTTGGGAAAGCGCCTGGATATATTCTTTCTAAACCAGGCCCACACTCAGAGGCTCTCATTGGGCCGCCAATCGTTTATTCTGAGATTTACTGGACCCGGTTTACAGAGAATATAAAAAAACGACCTCCAATAATGGAAGTCGCCTTCTTCAATTTTGATCTATTACCATAATATCTTATGTACAACAAAATGATGTGCCGTTATTGCGCCATAATTGTGCCATTTTGAATTTAAGGTTTCCATTTAACATCTCCCATGAGCTCTTCCATTGGTGTATTACCATGCAATTGTAAATTAAGACTATCTCTATAACCTACTAAAATATCATACACTGTTTGTGAGCTCTCACGTAATAATTCATATTCAGAATCTGAATGTCCTGTATAAAACTCTTCTTTTGTCTTTAACCAATGTTCTTTAAGATAGTCATTATATAATTCGAAAACATAAAGAATGTCCGTTACTTCAGAAATTGTAAAGTACTTTGCTAAGGTATCATTACTTAAACCAATTTCTCTGGGTACATCTTTTATATAGTCGGGATCATATTCATAAATTTGTTTTAAAAGAGCCGTAATCATCTTGTTTATCCTTGTGTCTATCCAATGCGCATAAATCCTCCTGTATTTCCATTCCCTGTTATCCTGTATCGTTTTTTCAATCTGTTTTATTTCTTTTGCAAATTCAAAGTTTTCCTTTGACAACTTGTTGCTTTTAACTGTCGCTTTCCATACTAAAAAACTAAAAACTCCTGTTGTAAATATGCCTAATAATTGAAGCCAATTGTCTATACTCAACTTAATCTCCCCCCTTCGAATTTATATTTTTTTGCTAATAGTTTATCACAAAAAATAACATTCAGATTCCATTTATCCACATTATCCACGAATTAACCATATCTTATATTGTGTCCAATTCACGGAAATGCTGAACCCTTTGCCCTGCATAGTTTGTAGCCATTTCCTTAAAATGAGTTGGACACTTTCTCATTATGGTTAGTTCGTTAAAATAGGCAGAAAAAAAACTCATCCGTTTTGAAGACAGATGAGCTTACAAGCTGAATGCGTCCATTGTTTGATCCATTGTGTCTTGAGTGATCCCGATATATCGAAGCGTGACGTCCGGGCTGGAATGGTTAAATATCTCTTGCAGCAGAGCAACGTCCTTGAATTTTTTATAATGCCAATAACCGAACGTTTTTCTCATAGTGTGCGTGCCTATACCATCAAGCCCCACGTATTCCGCAGCTTCTTTGAGTATGTTATATGCCGTGCTTCTGCTGATTGGTTTGTTAAGCCCTTCACGGCTCTTAAATAAAAATTCCTGGTCATCTCTATCTTTAATATAGTCAGCCAGGGCCTTTTTTAGGGCCTTATTTATTTTGATCCGTTTCTGCTTGCCGGTTTTCTTCTCGCGTAAATCGATGTACATTCGTTTGGCGTCGCGGACTCTTAAACGAAGTAAATCGGATATACGCAAGCCTGAGTTTATGCCGGTGACGAAAAGCAGATAGTTCCTTTCACTCCGTTCTCTTAGGAATTTCTTTATATAATAAATCTGGTCCATATCCCGGATAGGCTGCACAAAATTCATTACGAAGCACTTCCCTTCACATACACTTCTTCTTTCAATGCAAAAGCCAGATTGTAAAAAGCACGCGATTTTATCCGGAAGTATGTGCGCGGGCTTAACCCGATTTCGTTGTAAACCTCATAATCAAAACGGTGATCCTGTGACATATACCTCATGATGATGATCTGCCGTTCATTGGCCGGCAATCGATTCACAGCCTTTTGAATTTTTAAAAGAAAGGCATGTCGTTCCTGTTCCATTTCAATTCTTTTGATGGCCGTATCCTCGGTAGATGAATGAAACGCGTTTGTATTTGACGGTGGAACGATGTTAAAGCCCGCTGTTATCTTCGGCAGCAGATCATCTGGCACTTGCAAGAGAACCACCCTGTAATTATCCAGTATGGCTTCAATTTTCTTTTTCGTCGCTTCTCTATCGATTTCGGGTAATTGAAATAGCATGGTTTATTCCTCCCTTTATTTACGCTTATAAGCGCCGCCTTTCCCTCGTTTAAGAATCTGCTTGTTTTGCCCCATAATCTCTCGCCAAAAGCGCTCAGAGCGTTCCCGTGTTTTTTCAGGGCGTTTTCTTTTGGTGTGCTTCATATCTATTGCTCCTTTCGCTAGACCGCAGCCGGGACAAATAAAAAACGGACACCAAACAAACAGCGTAAAAGCTGTAAGTTCAGTGTCCGCAGGTATTCCATCTAGGACATTATTCTATTTCCGTCCGCCGACGGTTTTCATCAAATTGTCTTGCAGCCAGAACATGAGGTATAATCTGCCGTTCGCCCCATACTTTCGGTCAAAAATATCAATGGCTTGCTCCAAAACGGCCTTGTAATCCTGTTTCATAGCGTTTCCCCCTTCCGGCGGACAACTTGATAAGATACTCTGATCAACCCGTCATGCGTGTAACTGTGAGCCTTCACGATTTCTTCATCCGGGCCAAGTTCTAAAATATGCGTTCCCACCCGAAATTCGATTTTAAAATCTTCTTTCATGAATCCCACGTCTACAGGATAGTTGAAGATTTTCCATTTGGTTTTCTCTCCTTCTTCGTCATCTTTTCCGACGATGGCTAATAGGTCCAAATGGTCCCGGACTAATCTTCTTTTCACATCCGGCCGCAAGTTGATTTTCTTAACTTCGAAACCGTGTTCCAGAATCTCTTGAATTCCCCGCCTTGCTTCTCTTAGAATATCGGCCATTCGTCATCCTCCTCGTCATCTTCATCCACTTCAAACTGTTCCTTATAGCTATCCCAACCGCAACGGCATTTGAAAGCACACCAGCCGCCTTCCTCAATCGACCTCCGTAATAACTTCCCTGTTCTCGCAGAACGTTCATATTGAAAAGTTTCCTCTCCATACTCGATGATCTGCTTATTCCCGCATTCCGGGCATTCTGTGTAATTCATCCCTCATTCTCCTTACCGACTCCGGCCTATATTCAGCCTATTCTCCAATCTTATGCCACCATCCGCACTTTTTACATTCAGCAAGATTGCTCCACCTTCGATATGTTCGCCAATATTTAAAATGAAACACCCTGCAATATAGCTCTCTCATTTCCTCACCTTCCCGGCTCCGGCCGCTGTTTTAATTAGTGATTGGCTCATACACCATATTCAGTATTTCGTTATACCAAAAATCGTTATCAAAATCTGTTGATAAATGAGTTGCTACTGCTTCTTCTGATAACGGTTCATATACAAAGAAGTGCCCGTTTGTTGTGTTATAAGCAATTTGTCTAGGAATGCCGTCATTACTTTCGACTTGACCATACATATCTCTTAAATAAATCCAATCGCTTCCCGCCTTATCAAACTTTTCTGTATCGACTACCCATCCTTGAATTTTTGCATTTAATATTACATCATCTAGTTTTTTATTACCGCCGAATTTTTTCATCCTTCATTCTCCTTCCCGGCGCTCGGAGCGCCTATAAATTTTAATTTATCAACTGCGGCAAGATCACTATTGCCGTGAACAGCCCGGCAACCCCAAGTATCGGCAACAGAGAAGATTGTTTCGGAGCATAGGCAACGTTGCCTTTAATCGCCAGCCCTTCTGTTCGCTCTATGATCGATTTCACGTAATCCGGGTGAAGTGCGTACATATTAGCCAGCTCATCAATGGTCATCATGTTTTCCCGCTGCGCCTTGATTGTATGGAGTAATGAAGATTGTAAAAGTGTCATTCCTTCATCGCCTCTTCTATTTTTCTTAAATCATCCGAATCTATCGCAACATCTTGGATTCCGCAGAAAGGGCAAAAAATTTCGGAAGGACATTCAGGCATTTCTAAAAAAAACCATTCCTCACAGTCCGCGCAATAGTATTTAAATAACTCATCATTCACTCTTGTCATTCCGCGCCCTCCTTAACCAATTTCATTCTGCCTTTGAAATCTTCCTCGCGTCTTAAATAATCGCGAGCGCTTCTGTAACTGGGGAACCATAAATGCATTTTGCCGCTGATTGGGCTATCTATAGTTAAATCAAAATCACCGTATGGGCCTTCTTCTATGGTGTATGTGTAATTGCCATCTTTCGCCATCCATTTTTTCACCGCGCTGACAATGCCGCTCCAAACTATGCGCGCTGTGTTCATTCCTCCCCCTCCAATTCATCAAGCATGATCCGCGCTTCTTCATCGTCCGCATTTCGCGCAATGGCACCACTCAAGCAACATTTATGAACCGGTGTGTCGAATTCTATTGAAAAGCCCAAATCGTCGCCATCTTTTCCGCCGCAATACCAACACCCATGCCCTAAAGCTAAAGCCGTTTTCAACATCCCCTCCATAATCAGACGCCTCCAAATACCGCTCTTAATGAATCGCTCAAACTTGCTGGTCGTATGATCATCGATCTTCTTACCGGGATCCCAACATAGTAGATTGATCGCGTTTCCTTCACGAACTGTTTTCCTTCCTCTTCGAATCTTTCAAGTGTGAGAACGTCCTTGATAAGTCCACAATACCGAGAATTAACTTGTTGTTTTTTGATTTTCATTTTGTTACCTCCCGTCATCTTGTAACCATTGTTCGATCTGTTTTTCCCTGTATCCGGCCTGTAGTATGATCGACAGCAGCGCTTTAATCACTTTCATTTTCAAAACTCCAACCGCCGTCTATCTGTTCATCTGCCCATTCTTCATAGAGGCGACTTAGTTCCCAAGAAATCTCTTCTTCTGTAACTTCTTCATTTTCTCCGCAGATACCGAGTTCGCCTAATGTACGCGTTTCTTCAATTGTTATGCTGCTGTGCGTGGCTAAACCTATTGAGAAGTTGACCTTTGTGTTTGCATTGAACATTTTCATCCCGCCCGTTCCCTTCATATCAACTTCCACCATTCAAACACTTTTTTCTGTTCCTTCTTTTTCCGCCCGAGCAGCCGGACGATGAGTCTTTTGATCTTCTGCATTAGTCATCAGTCCCCCAATCATTCCGCTTTTTAATGACGTTGAATTGCGCTTCTGTCAGATCGATATGAACAGGGTCATAATTTTCTTTGATGTCCATAGCATCTACCCAATCTAAAAACTGCAGCATATGAAAAAAGCTATCTACGTCATCATCTGTCGGCCTTTCTTTGTCTTTTCTCACCAAACATAAGGCGTCCTCTATGTTTGTAACGTCCAAGTTTTCATCTGACCAGTCGCCGCAATCTGGCCCATCACACAAATACCTTTTTTCTTTGCCTTTCGCTTTAAATGCTATCACTGGAATTGTTTTCATTATTTGATTTCCTCCTTTTTGACAATCTCAAGTAGATAAATTATTTCGGGTTCGCCCGTATTACGTTCTGAAACGGCCTTTTTACCTCTCTCGTAGTCTCGTTTTGCTTCTTCTTCATCTTTATAAAACTCCATTTCGTTCCAGACTGTGTCGAATACTGCATATTTAAAGCCGCTCATCCCTCTACCTCCTGAATGGATTTTTTGATAGATCGCAACGCTTGATCTGCAATTTTTTTGACATCCACTTTCCTGTAACAATCTCTTTCGTTGGTATCGCACAACGGGATTTTTATATTCATGTTCGCTTGCTCATAGGTTTTATAAGTCCCTGTTTTTCGGTTACACATAACACAGGGCTTTCTGTCCGTTGAAGAAGTATGCCATACTTTCATTTCGCATCACCGCCCGTCTGTTCCCAATGGATGACAACATCGTTTGAATAAATCCGTAAGAAATCCCCTGAATCAAAGCGGACCTCAAAACCGCCCTCGTTATGTGAATAAGCATTCCGATTATCTACAATATTTGTGACAGTCGCCATCTTTGTGAAGCCTGGCGGCTTATATTTTTGACCAATCATATATGTTTCAGAATTAAAGGTTATTGTCTTTGCTTTAAACATTCCGTTCCTCCCCCGCAGGGGAAAGCCCCTGCAAATTAATTGAATTTGTGTGATGATTCAAGATTAATCCGTGAAAAGTCACCTTTAAATGTTTCGATGATCGTTCTGCCGTGTTCCGGTGCCTGTGCTTCATAAGCCTTTCCGTTCAAGCCATCTAAAACAATGACAGTGACCTTCCCGTCTTGAATTTTGCTTGATAAATCTTGATTGACGTTGATCTCTTTAGGACTGTTCACCAGCCGCACCCCCGTGTTAAAATAAAAGTGTTGGGTTTTTATTTTCCGGGGCTTTTAATAGCTCTGGTTTTTTTATGCAAAGATTTCATCCGTCTGCCTGAGCATAGCCAGGTTAAAAAGCTTTTCAATTTCCTCATCACTTTTGCTTTTAAGTGATTCCTTCCCGTATCTTTCAATCAAATTAATCCATTCGATTTTTTCCATTCGCTCTTGTTCTGTCATAAAGATTTCACCTCTTTAAAAGATTTTTCAAAGCGGCATTTTTGTAACGCTTTGGACAATGTTCAAACCTGATAATCACTAAAAGCTGCTGTAAGGATGCTTTTTCAAACGATAATCTTGCACCGCCTTTTTTCTTGTTCAGATGCTTCCTCACCTAAAAGCCCCCCATTTCGCGGCTGAATCATTCCCTTGTTCCCCTGATCAATGACGAGGAACAATAATTCTTCTATTTCTCTTTTGAAGGATTTGGCTATTTTGATAATGGACTGACCCCGATCCCACAAATCTCTAAACCTATAAAGCTCCTGATCATACCAGATAAAATTATTTTCAAGGAACGGGATATAAACAGGGCTTTCACAGAATAGCTGTCTTACTCCGTTCTTTTTAATCATCCTTTGGGGACCGATCCATATTCTCGGATTCGCGGCTATACCGTAAGGCCTGTGAGGCAGAATCCTTCTTTTTGCAAGGTCCACAATCAGAATCAAAAGCTCGTCCGGTTTTCTTCTCAGAAGATCGGCAGCGTCATATAATGATTTGCCGTCATACCAGTAATCTATCAATTTACAAAGCTGGACATATGACCATTCATAATTTAAGCTATCCAAGGCAATTTCTAAACGATCAGCGCGGTCAGTCTTTTTCACGCCCAACACTCCCGCACGGTACCGGTATGACGGTGAACAACTAGTAATCTCTGTTCATGCTGTAGATTCTTTGATATAAGCCAGTTCTCAGGGTTTAAACCGTTCTTTTTGATGATTTTCTTTTGCGAGCGTGTTGGTCGCTTTCCGTGTTTCATGCTTTATCCCTCCGTACATTTGACCAATAGGCCAGTAGATTTTCGAGCTTTGTTTCAAGCTCCTTCAATCCTTGTTTGAGTTCCTCTGGTGTTTTGTTGGTTTCAAGATGCCCCCACACCCCAGGCATGATCGGTTTTAATTCCTTACCATCCACTTGTCGCCACCTCCAAACGATTATCTGGTCCTTGAATTTTAATGACTTTGGCGCCGGTTAAAGAGCGTGAAACAATTCGCCCGCCGTGCTGCCCATACTTATTTTTTAAATCCTGGCTGTTGTAGTTGGTTGTGATGATCGTCGGCGCGTGTTCCCGTGATTCCACAATAGACAGCATTAAATCAGCACCCCAAGATTCCTCACCGCCTTTGTCCTTTTTGACATACTCCGCGCCCAAATCATCAATGACGAGAAAATCCGATTTTTCAATGTTTTGCAAAATGCCTTCCTCAGTTTCTTTTGATCGTTCGCCGTAAGCGTTTCGTATCCGGCGCAGTAGCATTTTTGTATTGATGAATGCCGCCTTCTTACCGAGAGATTTTATATACATGGCAGCGCTGTGGGCTAAATGGCTTTTGCCGACTCCGTAAGACCCCTGTAGCATGAGAGAATCAAAGCCCTCCCATTGTCCAAAATTCTCCGCATACCATTTGATTTTAGAAAAGGCGGCAATTTGTGATTCCGTAGCAGTTTTCAAAGGGTAATTTTCGAATGTTTTATCTCTCGTGTCCGGCGGGATAAGGCTGTTATTCCAGAAGAAAGCTTCCGCCTCGGATTGCCGCTTGAACTCATTCATTTCTTTTTCCAACCCTTTGTTATCACAGGTCAAACAATGGCTGATTTCTTTTTCTCCCTTGCGGTAAATAGGAACTTCAGTCCCGCAATCAGGGCATATGCGCGTGCCGATCTTCTCGGGAATCAAATGAGCCAGGCTTTTAAACTTAGGGCTAATCGTTTTAAAAGAGGCCCGAGTATTGGTCTTCTGTTCCTGGATCAATGCGGCTTCCCCCTTTTGGCTTTTGATTACGATAGTTCTCAAACTTAGTACCGAACAGCGTTTCAGGTCTTAAATACTTGTCCATATCAGAACCGCGCCATTCTTCCCATTTAACTAAAATGACATGTTTAAAGTCGTCAAATCGATTGCCTTCATTCCAGCGTGCCTTAATTAAAGACCTGGTTTTTGCTGTAGTATGTCTGTACTTTGTTCCAGCGACTTTGTTTAAAAGGTCAATGATCAGTTTGTAAGGAATTTCATCTTTTTCAGAAGATACGTCGTCGGGTTTACCCGACAATATATTATTTTCTTTATCTATATCTTTATCTAATTCTTTATCTATTTCTGTTGCGTGACTGTCACGTGAAGTCACGTGACTTTCATTTGAAGGAGCACTTAAAACCTTTTGTTTTGCCCTTTGCCGCTGCTTCCTGATCCTATTTTGTTCGCGTATTTTCTCCATTCCTTCGATATTTTGGTGCTTTTCCCAATTTGAAATATTAATGAAATTATGTTCATCTATCTCAATCATGCCGAACCGCTGAAATGTCTGTAATGCCATTCTTACGATCGGTAACGGACGATTGAAAATAGTCGCCAGCATTTCGTCCGTATACGGAATATTTTTGCTCAGGAAGATATAGCCTGACGCATTGGTTTTCCCAGCCTGGGCCAGCAGCTTGACCCATATGATTAAAATGGTGTCAGCCTCCGGCATCTGTTCGATTAGTTTGATTTTTTCGTCTTCAAACATTTGCGTACTTAGCTTAATCCACTTGACCTCAGCCATTTGCTTTCAGCCCTTCCGACTTGGTTAAAGGCCAAACTGATTTTTTCCCATTGACAATTACAGAGCCGAGAGCATTGTCTTTGCGTTCATTTTGGATGATGGTACCACCTTGCTGTCTTAGCTTGTCCAAAGCCTGATTGTGTGTTTGGATGGATTCACTGATTACGACATGAATTTGATTGTTTAGCCATACATAGCTGACAAAAAACATCATCAATCCTCCTTTTTTGTAAGGGCGTCCAGTTTTACCGACTCCCTTTATGTGAGTCCGCAAGTTTGCGGACTAAAATTTTTTCCCTACCTGGGAAACCCCCGGCACTTATGCCGATTGACTTCCGTTAAAAATCGGTCTCCATCCTTCAATGAAGCTCATCGCTTCTTCAAAGTCTTTTTGCAGGATGTTCGGATAGGCGTTTACTCTGTACGCATCTTTTAGGTTCTTCCATAATGCTGCATAAACTCTTCTCGTCGTTTCATAGTTTTTTTTGTCTACCATATCCTCGTTCCAGAGCTTATGCACACGTTTGTTGACTGCGTTTCTCATGGCTTGCTGCTGTGAATAATCAAGCGTTAATTTTTTATCCATATCATGCCGAAGTTGCTTTATGTCTTCTTTCATTCCGTCAACATCTTCGTTTAATTGAATCGTTAATTTCATGTTGGCAAGTATGCTTTCTTTTGCGTTCATCGCTTTTGGTTGTTGCTGGTTCTGGATGTATTCTTTCATCCGTTTAAATTCTTGAATGAATTTAATTTTGGTTTGAACAGCTTCCTTTGTGTTGTAACCGAACACAACCAATGTGAATGCCTCTTCGGTTAGGTCATATTTTGGATATTGTTTACCACGTACTTCATAATTTGACGGCGCAAAATTGCGCTGTGAAAACTCTTCGCCTGCATAGTCCATTTGAATACGGATATCTCTCAAAACGTCTTTATGCTGTTTATCAAACGTTTCAGCGATTATCAAACTGTCTGTAACAGCAATATTTTCTTTATTGAAAACTAATTGATTTTCCATCTATATGACCTCCTAAAAATTTCAGTTTTCAGCTTCCATTCTTTTTATCCATTCTAAATATGCTTCTCGGCGAATCCGCCTGCTGTTACCACTTTTAAAACTTGGCAAATCGCCAGATGTACAACGTTGATAAACAGTATTTGGATGCCATCCCATAAACTCTGCAACTTGCTTAACAGTAAGTATTGGCGGCAATTGATCAATTATTTGCATAGTATTAAAATCTCCTTTCACCCTCATGTACCTTTAAACGGTAGTTAATTGCAAATTTTTTTCTTCTTCATCGTAAGCCCCGTCATTCACAATGGGTAATTTGATTATGTCTTCAGGCAAGTCATAAACTTCTGCAGCTTTCTTAAGACGATAACCGGGAATAGCAGTAATACCTTTTTCATAATTCCGCAGAGTTTTTGGTGTTATGCCAATCTCTTTAGCAGCTTGTGCTTGGCTTAAGCCCGCATTGACCCTAGCTGCAGCTAAAGTTATTTTAATCAACACTTTTAACTCCTTTCATTATTCTATGCTCTCAATATACTACCTTTAAAAGTTACCGTCAATACCTTTTAACATTATTTTTACCGAAAATAAGTAGTTTTATTCTTTACATACTTACCGTTTTTAGGTACTATAATAAGGAAGAAATTAAGGAGGAAAATTAAAATGATCGATATTCAAAAACTAAAGGAAATCATGGCAAACAATTTAAAAAAACAATTAAAACGTAAGGGAATATCTCAAACTATGATGGCTCGAGATTTAAATATTCCAGAAATGACCGTATCTAACTGGGTTAAAGGAAAAACATATCCTAGGCCGGACAAAATTCAATTAATGGCTGATTATTTCGGGATTACTCGTACTCAATTGACAGAAGAATCCCCATCCAATCTCACTCCTATTGCACCACAAACAGTGCCAATTCCTGTACTAGGAACAATTGCTTGTGGTGAACCGATATTAGCCGAAGAAAATGTAACTGAATATGTGTATGAGTCTCCTGATCAACTACCAAGTGGTAATCTATTTTATCTAAAGGCAAAAGGGACAAGCATGGAACCAACGATCCCTGACGGATCATACGTATTAGTACGCGAACAACCGGAAGTAGAGAATGGGGAAATAGCTGCCGTACTTGTTAACGGCGACACCGAAGCTACCCTGAAGAGAATTAAGCGCCAAGGAGATATAGTAATTTTGATGCCGGATAATCCGAATTACAGTCCTTATATTATCACCCCGGAAAACCCAGCTAGAATCATCGGACAAGCGATACAATTCACACAAAAGTTGTAAAGGATGATGAATAATGAAAGGATCATTTAGGCGTCGTGGCTGTAAGTGCAAAAAGAAACGGTGTACCTGTGGCGCAAAGTGGTACTATCGGTATGATATTGTTGATCCGACTACTGGTAAGCGTAAACAAAAAGAAGTTGGAGGGTTTAGAACAAAGGCAGAAGCCGAAGAGGAAGCTAAACGAATCCAATATGAGCTACTGCAAGGAACCTATATTGAAGAGAAAGAAATTACATTCGAAGAGTTCTCTAAAGAATGGCTGATCTGGTATGAAAACACAGGGAAAGTAAAGGTAAGTACAATAAGGGTTCGTAAGCATGAAATCAGTCGTTTGATGGACTATTTTCAGCATTTGAAGATGAAGGATATAACACGCAAGCAATATCAAGAGGCGCTCAATGACTTAAAAGCGAGAGGATATGCAGAAAATACAATCGACGGTGCCCACCGAACCGGGAGAATGATCTTTAAACGTGCGATTGAACTTGAAGTGATCAAAACCAATCCAACCGAATATACGATTGTCCCGAAAGTTCAAAAAACCGTTGAGGAATTAGAGCGAGAAAAAGAATTACCAAAATATTTAGAGAAAGAAGAACTTGCACAATTTCTCTCTATTATCCCGGATCATCAAATGGATATTCGTGACTATCCCATATTCTTAACGCTTGCCTATACAGGCATGAGAGCTGGAGAACTTTGTGCTTTAAAATGGAGCGACATCGACTTTGAAGAACAAACTATAAGCATTACAAAAACGTATTACAACCCACGAAATGTCATAAAAGAATACGAATTACTTACTCCAAAAACAAAAAAATCTAAACGTGTGATAGATGTTACGAAAAATGTCCTGATCGAGCTTGATCAGCTTAGAAAAGTTCAAAAAGAAGTGCAAATGAAACACCGCAAGACGTATCATAATGAAGGGTTTGTTTTTGCTCAATTGGATGAAGTAAATGCAGGGTATCCGGCTTATGTGAAGTTAATTGAAATACGTATGAAAAGATTGCTTAAAATTGCCAATTTAAATCCATCACTAACCCCACATTCATTAAGACACACTCATACCTCTCTGCTGGCTGAAGCAGGGGTTAGCTTGGAACAAATTATGGATCGTTTGGGACACACTGATGATGATACAACCAAAAATATTTATTTGCATATCACTAAGCCAAAAAAGAAAGAAGCTTCCCACAAGTTCAGTGAACTCATGAGAAGCTTACTTTAATCTGTCTACCGTGGGCAAAATGTGGGCAAAAACTCCACGAGAGGTAGGGAAAACTTGATATAATAAGCTTTTAAAAACCTATTACATCATGCCGCCCATGCCACCCATTCCGCCCATGTCAGGCATTCCTGCGCCGCCGCCTTTGTTTTCTTCAGGCTTGTCGGCAACAACTGCTTCAGTTGTCAGGAACATAGCCGCTACAGAAGCTGCGTTTTGCAGAGCTGAACGTGTAACTTTTGTAGGGTCAACGATACCTTTGTCGATCATGTTCACCCATTCGCCTGTTGCAGCGTTGTAGCCTACGCCAATGGCTTCGCCTTTCAGGCGCTCAACGATGACAGATCCTTCAAGACCCGCATTGTGCGCGATTTGACGGATTGGTTCTTCAAGAGCGCGAAGAACGATGTTGATACCAGTCAGTTCGTCGCCTTCAGCTTCAAGGGCAGCTACTTTATTGTAAACATTGACAAGAGCTGTACCACCGCCGGATACGATTCCTTCTTCTACCGCAGCGCGAGTAGAGTTCAGGGCGTCTTCGATGCGAAGCTTGCGTTCTTTCAATTCTGTTTCAGTCGCAGCGCCGACTTTGATGACAGCTACGCCGCCGGCAAGCTTAGCAAGGCGCTCTTGTAATTTTTCTTTATCGAACTCAGAAGTTGTTTCTTCAACTTGAGCGCGGATTTGGTTGACGCGTGCAGCGATTTGCTCTGTATCTCCCGCACCTTCAACGATTGTTGTGTTTTCTTTTGTCACAACAACTTTAGAAGCGCGTCCCAATTGGTTGATTTGAGTTGATTTAAGGTCAAGACCTAAATCTTCTGTGATCACTTCGGCACCTGTCAGGATAGAGATGTCTTCGAGCATCGCTTTGCGGCGGTCGCCGAATCCAGGCGCTTTAACAGCCACTGCGTTGAATGTTCCGCGAAGCTTGTTGACAACCAATGTTGCAAGAGCTTCACCTTCAACGTCTTCAGCAATCAGAAGCAATGGCTTGCCTTGCTGAACGACTTGCTCAAGCACCGGCAGGATTTCTTGAATGTTTGTGATTTTTTTGTCTGTTACTAAGATGTACGGATTTTCAAGAACCGCTTCCATCTTATCGGAATCTGTCACCATGTAAGGAGACGCATATCCGCGGTCGAACTGCATACCTTCAACCACTTCAAGCTCTGTTGTGAATCCTTTGGATTCTTCGATTGTGATGACGCCGTCGTTGCCAACGCGCTCCATTGCTTCAGCGATCAGGCTTCCGACTTCTTCGTCAGCAGCGGAGATTGAAGCAACTTGTGCGATTGATTCTTTGCCTTCGATTGGTTTGGAGATTTCTTTCAGGCTTTCAACCGCTACAGCCACAGCCTGCTCGATACCTTTGCGCACGCCTACAGGGTTAGCGCCGGCAGTTACGTTTTTAAGACCTTCGCGAATCATCGCCTGAGCTAGAACTGTCGCTGTTGTTGTACCGTCACCGGCAACATCGTTTGTTTTGCTCGCAACTTCAGCAACAAGCTTTGCGCCCATGTTTTCGAACGCGTCTTCAAGCTCGATTTCTTTCGCGATGGTAACACCGTCGTTTGTGATTAATGGAGAACCGAATTTTTTCTCAAGAACGACGTTGCGTCCTTTAGGTCCCAAAGTTACCTTTACAGCATCCGCCAATGCATCTACACCGCGCAGCATTGAACGGCGGGCTTCTTCGCTAAACTTAATATCTTTTGCCATATTATTCGAACCTCCTATATAATTGTCTCGTTTTTATTTATGACTTAGCCGATTACAGCTAAAATGTCGCTTTCACGCAAGATTAAGTAGTCAGTACCTTCATATTTCACTTCGGTACCTGCATATTTTGAGAAGATGATGCGGTCGCCTGTTTTAACTTCTAATGCAACGCGCTCTCCGCTCTCTAACACACGGCCTGAACCGGCTGCAACCACTTTACCCTCTTGTGGTTTTTCTTTTGCGGAGTCAGGAAGTACGATTCCGCTGGCAGTTTTTTCTTCAGACTCAACGAGCTCAATGACAACGCGATCACCTAATGGCTTTAACAATGAAACAACCTCCTCAATATTTTCATATGTAATTTTAGCACTCGCACTCGGTGAGTGCTAACACAATTCTTATAATAAAGAATCTCCCAGGCAATTTCAAGTGAAAAGGTCAAATTTTTTTGCGCTTACATTTCTCCGCATATCCTTATCATCCTATAATTTAAAAAGAGTGTGTTACAATAAACATAGTCTGATTTAGATTTTTAGAAAAGGAGTACATAAAGCTTGAGAAAACAATACTGGTTTATTATATTGGCATACGTTCTCATGCAATTGTCGGCCTTTGTCGGCTTGCCTCTTCTCTACTTCTTGGGAGTGGGCAAAGGACAGCCAAAGGCTGAAGCCCAGCTTACATTGACAGGCGTCTGGTCTGTCATCGCGTTTACCCTCTGTCTCGTTATCGTGCTGCTGATTTTGCGGACGGTGCCGAAGACGACGCTTCGCAACCGTCCGAAAGCATCGGTTGGAGCGTCAATCGGATGGGCGGTAGCCGGCGTCTTTCTCGCTTTGTTTGCGCAGACAATTGCCGCTTCGATCGAAATGAACTTGTTCGGGGTCAATCCGGAATCCGAAAATACGCAGCGGATCATGGAAATCATCACCGCATTGCCGCTGATGGTGTTTGTCTCTTCTGTATTCGGTCCGATTCTTGAAGAAATCATTTTCAGAAAGATCATTTTCGGTGCGATCTATGAGAAAACGAATTTTTTCGTTGCCGCTCTGTTCAGTTCGGTGCTCTTCTCGGTCGTCCATTTGGATTTCAGCCATCTGCTCATTTATACGGCAATGGGATTCACATTCGCCTTTTTATATGTCAGGACCAACCGGATTATCGTGCCCATTTTCGCCCATGTCGCCATGAATACTTTCGTCGTCTTGCTGCAGACATTCCGGGAGCCTATTGAAGAATATTTGAAACACGTCGAGAAAATGCAAATGATTATTGGAGGATTTCTATGATGAGAAGCCCTACATTCTGGGGAGCGCTTTACTTATTAACGGGTGTGCTGTTTACGTATCTGGCGGCAACCTCGCCCGGAAACATGTGGTCTTTTTATACGATCCTGCTGATGCTTTTCGCAGCCTATAATATCAGCATTTCCTTTAAAATGTTCGCCCTTGCCGGAAAGATGAAGCGAAAGGATCAATAGCCTTTTTTGTGAAGGAAAAGAGCCATTCTGAAAAAGAATGGCTCTTATTTTGTATGGTCGTTCAAAAACGCTTGATTTTCCTCTTGAATCATTGTTTTTTGCGCCTGCCTGTAGGATATTCTTGAAATCACGATACTGACTTCATAAAGAATGAGCAATGGCACTGAGACCATTAAATGCGACAAAAGCTCAGGCGGTGTAATGAGCGCCGCAATGACGAACAACACAAAATATGCGTATTTTCTGATTTTCGCCAAAAACATCGGCGTCACGAGGCCGAGCCTTGTGATAAACATGATGACCACAGGCATCTGAAACAATAAGCCAAAAGGAAGCGTCAACTGAAGCAGAAACTGAAAATATTCGTGTATACCGATGACCTGGTTGACATTCAGGTCATCTGAGACTCTCGTCATAAAGTCCACGACAAACGGAAATAAAATAAAGTAAGAAAAGGCAATGCCGCCTAAAAAAAGAATAATCGATACCGGAATGTAGCTGAGCGTCACTTTTCGTTCTTTTTCATACAGCCCCGGGCTGATGAAAGCCCACAGCTGGTATAAAACAAGCGGCGAAGTCAAGACGGCGCCGATGATGAACGCGAACTGCACGTACACAAATAAAGGATCGGTCAGCTTGAACGCGTTAAGCGTCAGCAGCTTCGCTTCATCTGTCTGCTGTAAATAGATAATCAGCGGCTTTGCCAATAAAAAGCCTGCCGCAACAAATAAAACAAAAAAGAAAAAAGTGATCACAAGCCGTCTGCGTAGTTCTGTGATATGTTCTATCAGCGACATTTCTCTTTCCTTCATAAATGTCATCCTATCCTACTGATCTTCTTTCTTTTTATCGGAATCGTCGTCAGCCAAACCTTTTGTCGCATTTTTAAACTCCCTCAGCGTGTTTCCCGCCGCTCTTCCCAGCTCGGGAAGTTTTTTCGGGCCGAATATCAAAAGCGCCACCACGACAATTAAAATAAAGCTTCCAGGACCGATTGGCATAAAGCCTGCCCCCTTTCCTTTATTTTTCGTTTTCCGTTTTACTTTTCCTGCATTGAATAATGTTTCATGAAATACACCAGCGACTGAAGTTCAACCGCCAAATCTATATGATGAATGCGAATGTGTTCCGGCACATTCAAGCGGGCCGGCGTAAAATTAAGAATGCCTTTAATGCCAAGCGCCACCAGCCTGTCTGTAATCGACTGTGCGGCTTGAGCCGGAACCGTCAAAATGGCGACGGGGATATCATCCGTCATATGCTCTTCAAGCCTATTCAGATCATAGACGGGAACGCCCCCGACCTCGGTTCCGATCTTTTCCTCATTGATGTCAAACGCCATGGCGATTTTTGTATTATTGTTTTTGATAAAATTGTAATGGAGAAAGGCTGTCCCCAAATTCCCCACGCCAATGAGCGTTACGTTCGTCATTTCATCCTGATCAAGCGTCTTTCTGAAAAAGGACAGCAAATAATTGACATTGTAGCCGTATCCTTTTTTTCCGAGCGCGCCGAAGTACGAGAAATCCCTGCGGATGGTCGCGGAATCGACTTTGACGGCATCGCTCAGCTCAGCGGAAGATACACGCTGTTTTCCGGATGCATGAAGGTTTTTTAAAAAACGATAATATAATGGCAACCTTTTCGCTGTCGCTTGCGGAATTTTTGAATGATCCATGTTCATAAACTAATCCTCCATGTCTACATCAGCTTTTTCCCTTTTATAGTCACCGTTTTTCCCGCCTGTCTTTTCGAGAAGATAGGTCGGTCCTATCACCATTCCCTTATCCGCCGCTTTGCACATGTCATATACGGTCAGCGCACATATGGAGGCCGAAGTTAACGCTTCCATTTCCACACCTGTGCTCCCTTTGGTCTTCACTTTAGATTGAATATGCAGGATGCTCTTCTGTTCTTTCTCCTCCCAGCGAAAGGCGATGTCGACTCCTTTCAGAGCGATGGGATGGCACATCGGGATGATGGCGGATGTCTGTTTTGCGGCCATGATTCCGGCCACTTGCGCCACCGCCAATACATCGCCTTTTCCGATTTCCCGGTTTTTGATTTTTTCATGTACTGTTCGATTCATAGACACGCTTGAAACAGCCGCAGCTGTACGTACTGAAGCTTCCTTTTCGCTTATATCAACCATCTTGGCTCTGCCTTGTTCATTAAAATGTGTAAACTCATTCATGTTCTGAACTCTCCTTATAACGATCATACACTATTTTTTTCATTCTGTCTTTTTCTTTGGCTAAAATCTTCCAGACTTCACTTAATTGTTTGCTGACTGCGCAGTGATAGGCTACACTTAAAATAGCAGACAAGAGGTGAAAGATCATGATGATTTTACAAGTGAACCAGCTTTCAAAATCGTTTGGAGCAGATACGATTTTAACGAATATAAAACTCGAAGTCAGATCTCGGGACCGGATTGCAATCGTCGGACGCAACGGCGCCGGAAAATCGACTCTTCTAAAGATTATCGCAGGAAAACTTTCATATGAAAAGGGGGACATCATCAAGCCGAAAGATTTGACGATGGGCTACCTTGACCAGCATTCCGGCCTCGATTCCAAGCTGACGCTCAAAGAGGAATTGCTGTCGGTATTTGATTTTCTAAAAAAAATGGAAAAAGAAATGCGCGCGATCGAGGAAAAGATGGCGCAGGCCGGACCGGACACGCTTGAATCGTTGATGAAGACGTATGACAGGCTTCAGCAGGAGTTCAAGGACAAAGGCGGCTACCAATATGAGGCAGAGGTCAGATCCGTCATGCACGGGCTCGGCTTTGCGGGATTTGACGACTCCGTCCGCGTCCAGGATTTAAGCGGAGGTCAAAAAACAAGGCTTGCCCTCGGAAAAATGCTTTTGACAAAACCCGACCTCCTCATCTTGGACGAACCGACAAACCACTTGGATATCGACACCCTGACATGGCTTGAACAATATTTGCAAAACTACAGCGGAGCGATTTTAATCGTTTCCCATGACAGGTACTTTCTTGACAAAGTGGTTACCCAAGTTTACGAGATCAGCCGGTCCCAAAGCAAAAAATATACCGGGAACTACAGCTCTTATCTCCAATTAAAAGCCGAACAGCTGGAAAAGGAAACAAAGCTTTACGAAAAGCAGCAGGACGAAATCGCCAAGCTGCAGGAGTTCGTCGACCGGAATCTGGCCAGAGCTTCGACGACGAAACGAGCGCAGAGCAGACGAAAGCAGCTTGAACGGATGGAGATTATGGACAAACCGCTCGGAGATGAAAAGTCGGCGTCTTTCCGCTTTGAAATTACAAGGCAAAGCGGAAACGATGTACTGCGGGTGGAAGACTTGACAGTAAGCTATCAGGAGCAGCCCCCGCTTCTCCGTTCATTGAACTTTCGCATTACCCGCGGGGAAAGCGTTGCCCTGGTCGGGCCGAACGGAATTGGCAAGTCAACCCTTTTGAAAGCATTGATTCAAAAGCTGCAGCCGGTGTCGGGAACAATCGCGACAGGCTCCCATGTCTCAATCGGCTACTATGACCAGGAACAGGCTGAATTGACGTCGTCAAAACGTGTGCTTGACGAACTTTGGGACGATTATCCGGAGATGAATGAAAAGGATATCCGGACCTGCCTCGGCAACTTCCTGTTTTCGGGAGAAGACGTATTAAAACCTGTACACGCGTTAAGCGGAGGCGAAAAAGCGAGACTTGCCCTCGCCAAGCTGATGCTGCAAAAAGCGAACTTCCTTATCCTTGATGAGCCGACAAACCATCTCGACCTGGACAGCAAGGAAGTCTTGGAGAACGCTTTGATCGATTACCCGGGAACGATATTATTTGTGTCCCATGACCGCTATTTTATCAACCGGATCGCGACAAAAGTACTGGAGCTTTCCCGCGACAAAGCCGAAGAATATTTAGGCGACTACGATTATTACACAGAAAAAAAAGCGCAGCAGCTTGAACTGAAAGAACTAGAAAAACAGACGGAAGACCGTCAGAATAACGCTTCCGAAAAACCGGGCGCAAAAAAGAGCTATGAAGAAGAAAAAGAGCTGAAAAGAAAAGAACGCCAGCGGCAGCGCAGGATTGAAGAAATCGAAACAAGAATTACGGACATTGAAGAACAGATCGAAAAGAATGAAGAGCTCCTGTGCGACCCCGCCGTCTTCCAAGACCATGAGAAGGTCCAGGAAATCCACTCTGAAAATGAACGGCTGAATGAGGAGCTTGAACAACTGTTATCAGAATGGGAAACACTCTCTACAAATGAATAAAGGCTGAACCGCTCTAGGCCGGAGCGGTTTTTTTGTCCACAATTAAAATCCTTTATTTAAAAGAAAGAAAGCGATTTACCCACAATATCCACAAAAAACATAATATTTATACACATTATTAACAGGTAAAAAAGGTCTGTAAATTAAGGTTTTTAACATTATACACAAGACTGTGGATATATGTTAACAACCTGTTAATAACTATTCCCGGGCAAAAAAACCTCACAGAGCGTGAGGTTTTAATAAGACGTCAGATCTAAGCCGGGCTGACCGTTCATATCATATTTTCCTCTGATTCCTTTTTCAAAAGCAACCGTACCTGCGGCGGCAATCATCGCGGCATTGTCCGTACACAGCGAAAGCGGCGGGATCAAAAGCTCAATCTCCGGATGGCTGCTGAACGTTTTTTCGAGCGCCGCTCTCAGCCCTTTGTTTGCAGCAACTCCTCCGGCAAGCAGCACCTGTTTGACCCCATAAGCTTTCGCAGCACGTTCCGTTTTTGTGACGAGGACATCAATGACGCTTTCCTGAAAGCTGGCTGACAAATCTTCCGGAGCGATCGTTTCACCTTTTTGCGAAGCGTTGTGAAGCGTGTTGATGACTGCGGACTTCAATCCGCTGAAGCTGAAATGATAAGAACCTTCTTCAAGCCATGCGCGCGGCAGCGGCACATTTGCCTCGCCTTTTTGCGCAAGTTTGTCAATGTGAGGTCCTCCCGGATAAGGAAGCCCCATCGTTCTCGCCACTTTGTCATAGGCTTCGCCTGCCGCATCGTCAAGCGTCTCTCCGATGACTTCAAATGAGCCGTGCTCTTTCATATACACGAGTTCGGTGTGGCCGCCTGAGACGACAAGGGCAATCGCCGGAAATTGAATGTCCTGAACAAGTCTGTTGGCATAGATGTGACCGGCAATGTGATGGACGCCTACGAGCGGTATCCCCCGGGCAAAACTGAGCGCTTTCGCGGCATTCACGCCGATCAATAAAGCGCCGACAAGCCCCGGTCCTTCCGTTACTGCGATGGCATCAATGTCATCAAATGTCATGTCCGCTTGTGCAAAGGCTTCCTCAAGCACGATCGTCATCTGTTCCACGTGATGCCTTGATGCGATCTCGGGAACGACGCCGCCAAACCGTTTATGACTCTCGATTTGCGACGCTACGACATTTGACATGATATCCGTTCCGTTTTTGACAATCGCGGCGGCCGTCTCGTCACAGCTTGTTTCGATTCCTAATACATACAGATCTTTTTTATGATTCATTTAGTCTCACCCACATTAATAATGCATCTTCCCCATTATCGGTATAATAATTTTTGCGAATTCCTCCCGGCTCAAAGCCGAGCTTTTTGTATAAGCTTTGTGCAATATGATTCGATACCCTCACCTCTAAAGAAAGCTGAACCGCCTTTTTCATCCGGCAAAGCTTCATCGCGGCTTTCAAAAGAGCTTCTCCGAAACGGCGGCCCCGATATGCAGGGGAAACGGCAATGTTGGTGATCTGGGCGTCATCCATGACGATCCAAATCCCGCAGTAGCCGACAACTTGCTCCTCAACTTCGAGAACGAGGTAATGTGCATACATATTGTGAAAAAGCTCATGATGAAAAGATTCTTTTTTCCACGGAGAAGAAAAAGAGCTTTTTTCAATTTCAAAAACCTGGTCCAAATCTTTTCGATTCATATCGCGTATGACCATTTGCGTGTTCATGGCTTCACCCGTTTACTTTTGTTTTTCAAGCCAGACGGCCTCGGCTTCGGCCAGACGAATATAGTTTGGAACAACGCTGTGCACAGGCTCGGCCTCTTTAAGTTCTCCGATTAAAGCCAATTCTGAAGGTCGTGGAAGCTGCAGGGCAGGGCCAGCAATGACCGCTTGTTCACCGAGAATCTGTTCGATCATTTCCTGATGAATCTCTGTGTCACTTCCTATGAAAAGGACTTGCTGATCCATGGCTTTCAGCTTTTTAAGCCAATCCTCAAGCAGAATGTTTTGGTCCTCTTCCAAGCCATGCAGTTTGCCGTCCCTATACTGGTATAGTCCCGTATAAACCTGACCGCGTCTGGCATCGAACAACGGACAAATCAAGCCTTGGAAAAAACGGCCGTTTGCCGCCAACACTTCTAGGCTTGAAACGGTTTTAATCGGAATATTTAATGACCATGCAAGCGTTTTGGCAATCGTAACACCGATCCGCACGCCTGTATATGAACCCGGACCTTTGGCAACTGCAATTTGGGTCAGGTCATTCGGCTCTAGACCGCACTCTTTTAGGAGTTCATCGATCGCCGGCATAGCTCTGACCGAATGGTTTTTCTTTAAGTGGGATATATGCTCGGCTATCACTTTTCCGTCTTTAATTAATGCCACACCGAGCGTTAAATTGGATGTATCAATCGCAAGTATCGTCATGTTTGCTGATCTCCTCGCAAAGATTTTCGTAGCGGCTGCCTTTAGGGGTAAAGGTCAGCTTTCGTTCATCATCGCCAAGCCGCTTAATGACCACCTCAAGGCGTTCTTTCGGAAGCTGCTCCTCAATCAAATGCGCCCATTCCACAAGGCAGACGCCGTCTCCCTCAAAATATTCATCTAATCCGAGATCTTCCGTTTCATCTTCCATTCTGTAAACATCCATATGAAACAGCGGAAGAGAGCCGTCCCGGTATTCTTTGATGATGGTAAAAGTCGGGCTGCTGACAACCCGCTTGATTCCGAGCCCTTCGGCAAATCCTTTCGTAAAAGTCGTTTTGCCTGCTCCAAGATCGCCCTCCAATGTGATGACATCACCGGGCTGAACATACTTTGCTGCCAGTCTGGCAATGTCTTTTGTCTCTTCAGGCTCTGTCGTTTTCCACTCTAACGTTTTCACTTTACTTGTCACCTGTCTTGTTTAAAATGGTTATATCCTTTTTTTTCGAGAAGAACGCGGCCCTGTCCATTATGATAAAACACGTCCGCCTGCCCTTGTTGTGTAACGCGGCCGATTTGATAAACCGGCACATGACGCTCAGAGCATTCCTGGCTAAAACGTTCCCATTGATCATTAGAAATCGTACCGACGAGTTCAAAATCCTCACCGCCGAAAAGGACCCACTCTTCCCATTTTGTGTGCAATGTATGTAAATCCGAATGGATTGGAATCAACTCTTTATATATGTCAATGGAAACACGGCTCGCTTCGGCAATTTCATTTAATTCGCTGGCAAGTCCGTCGCTGATATCATTAAGTGCCACATGATGATAGCGTGAACAGAGCAAACCTGCCTCAACCCTCGGCATAGGCCTCTTGTGCCGCTTTATAAAATATTGAGACTGCTTCTCGTCTTTCATCTCTGCTTGGCCCAATATAAAAGCCAGACCGGCAGCAGATGAGCCAAGTTCTCCCGTCACAAAAACGACATCCCCGGGTTCGGCATGGCTTCTTAAACAAGATCTGCCCTTTTCAATCTCGCCGATTACTGTTACGGTCAAAACGAGCGGCCCGTTGGCAGATACGGTGTCACCGCCGATTAAGTCCATTTGATATAGTGTCGCCAGTTTATTCATTTCTTCATACATGGCTTCAATATCCGCCGCGCGCCAGCCGGAAGGAACAGCGATGGATACAAGATAATACTTGGGGCTGCCTCCCATCGCGGCAATATCACTAATATTCACAGCCAATGCTTTATATCCGATATCGGCAGGCGATGAATGGGATGATAAAAAATGAATACCATCGACCATCGTATCGACCGCAACAATCTCCTGATAACCGTTCTTTGTATGATAAACAGCGGCATCGTCCCCAATACCGATTTCTATTTCCCGGTGAAAAAGCGAACGGGGCGTAATCCTTTGAATCAATTCAAATTCGTCCATAAGATCATTTGCTCCTTTGCTGTTGCAACCAATCAAAACACTATCATTAGTTTATCGAATTATCACCAATTATCCAAGAAATAAAGAAATTCGGCAAACATTGTGAATAACGCCGATGAAGCCAAGCTTTCAGCATAGACCTGAAAGAAGACATAAAAAAAAACGAAAACCTCAAAGATTTCGTTTGTGTACAACATGGCGGTCCGGACGGGACTCGAACCCGCGACCTCCTGCGTGACAGGCAGGCATTCTAACCAACTGAACTACCGGAC
>NZ_JASGCA010000024.1:0-43258 GCF_030449715.1 Bacillus sp. LB7 | reverse complement strand
GTCGAAAAAATAGAACAAAATGGACAAAAATAGGTCGGATCATAGAAATCCGACCTATTTTGTCAACGGTCTGAAAGCCCCCTCTTTGAAAAGGGGGCTTTTTTGCGTTCGCTCGCTTCTTTAAAAATACTGTTGCGAAAAAGTCCGGAATCCAGCGGTCCGTTTTGCTTATGCTTTCACTCCGGCAATCAATGCCGCTTTCAGACAAAAAGACACCGGATGCCCGTTTTCATCGTGGACGATGTTAAACATGTCGCGGCACGACTGGGACGGCTCTGACAAATGGGCATGGATGGCTGCCTTTCTTTGTTCAGGCACGGCGCCTCTTCGAAGCCAGCTCTCGTAATCGATCGGAAGATTCCATCTCTCCCGGACGGCAAAATCAAGTCCGTTCTCTTCAAACAGCTTCTGCCATTCGCTCTCTGAATACTCCCTTACGTGTGACGGGTCTCTCAATTGATTGAGCCGATTTATAAAGCGGTCTAAAGCTTCGTCTGCAGGAGCACAATGATCGATGAGGAGAAAGGAGCCGCCTTTTTTCAAGACGCGCGCGATTTCCTGCATGGACCGGCTGATCTCCGGGAAATGGTGGGCTGCATACCGGCATGTGACAATATCAAAAGACCCGTCTGCAAAATCCAATTGTGCTGCATCGCCTTGAAGAAAAACCACATTTTCAGCATTTTTCTGTTCGGCAAATTGAGCCGCAGTTTGAACCATTTTTTCTGTAATATCGATTCCTGTGCAATGTTTGACAAAAGGCGAAAAGGCAATGGCCGTATGTCCCGCTCCGGTTCCGATATCAAGCAGGGTTTCACCGCCGTTCAGATTCCGGCAGCTGACCATGGCATCAAGATCTTTTCCCGATGAGAACAGCGGTTCATCGCGATATTGCTCCGGATTTTTTGAAAATTGCCGTTGCGCGCTAGATTTCATTTGTATCATCCTCCTATCGGCTATGTATTTATATTAGGGGAGTCGACAGCCATCAGTCTAAGATATAAAATGTATGAAAATGATAGACGGAAACTATGGGGGTGCGGGTATTGGATATGAGGCTTTTTGAATACGCGGCAGAGATTTTCAAAAAAGGCAGTTTTTACAAAGGCGGCTGCCAGCCTGCATATCGCTCAGCCTTCACTGAGCCAGCAAATTAAAAAGCTGGAAAGCGAGCTCGGCTTTCCGCTGTTTTACAGAAATAGAGAGGGGGTCTCGCCGACTCCTCAAGGGATGCGCTTCATCCGAAAAGCGCAGGATATTTTGCGGTCAAGAGATGAACTGCTGTATGAAATGCGCGATCAGCTCGAGGAAATGGGGACGGAGTTATCGATCGGCGTTCCCGCTGTCACGGGAGGGTATCTTCTTCCGCCGCTCCTGAAAGCCTTTCTGAAAAAGCATCCGAACGTACAGGTTCAGCTGATAGAAGACTCGCCGGCGGCATTGGAAAAAATGACGGAAAACGGAACGGTGGACCTGTCGATTCTCCCTTTGCCGATTGAAAATGACAGGCTCGCGATCCGGCCGATACTGACCGAGCCGCTTTTTTTGGCGATTCCAAATGAAAGGGAGAGCTGGATGACCGGCCAATTGCGGAAGCTCATCGATTCGGTCCGGTCGAATGCCGAAAATCTCCCTCTTGCTTTGAAAACGGCCGAGGGTGTGCCGTTTATTTTACTAAAAGAAGGCTACGGTTTCCGTAGAATGGTACTCGATTTATGTGCGGAGGAAGGGTTTCAACCAAAAGTGACCTTCAAAACAAGCAGCATTGAAACCGCCCAATCTCTCGTTGAACACGGAATGGGGGTCACGGTCGTGCCCCGGATGGTCATGCGGAAAGGGTCTGACAGGATCGTCTATGTACCTTTGCAATCCGATCCGTCCCGGACGCTTGTGTTTGCTTATCCGGAAACATGCTATTTGAGCCGGGCGGCAAGGGCTTTTATGGAGATGACCAAAAAAAAATCAGACCTCTATGTTTGAAGAGGTCTGATTTTGTAGTTACTTTTTCGTTTCCAGTTTGAGCGGTGCGGGTATCGTTTTTTCAACTTTTTTGCCGTTCAAAATATCCCGGGCCGCTTGTACGGCGAGCTTGCCGATCAATTCAGGCTGCTGGGCGATCGTGGCCGACATGTCTCCGGCCTGAACCGCTTTAACCGCATCTTCATTGCCGTCGAAGCCGACGACAAGTATCTCTTTCCCTGAGCTTCTGATCGCTTCAATCGCGCCGAGCGCCATCTCGTCATTATGGGCGAAAACCGCTTGAATATCAGGATTTCCTTGAAGAAGGTTCTCCATAACGTTCAACCCTTTTGTCCGGTCAAAGTCGGCTGTTTGCTTAGCGATCACATTCAGCTTGTCATCAGCGGTCTTATGAAACCCTGAGCCCCGTTCCCTTGTTGCCGATGCGCCGGGGACGCCTTCAAGTTCAGCCACTTTTGCGCCTTTGCCGAGCTGCTGTACGATAAAGTCCGCTGCCATTTGCCCGCCTTTTACGTTATCTGAAGCTACGAGCGTTTTTACTTTTCCGTTTTCGGCGGAGCGGTCAAGGGTGACGACCGGAATGCCAAGCGAATTGGCCGATTGGACTGCCGTTGAGATGGCGGAGGAGTCGGCCGGATTGATCAATAAAGCGTCAACGCCTTGCTGCAGAAGATCTTCGACATCATTCGTCTGCTTTGCCGAGTCATCCTGTGCATCGACGACAATCACTTCAATGCCTTGTTTTTTGGCTTCTTTGACAACTCCGTTCTTTAATGAAACGAAAAATGGATTTTTCAAAGTCGAGACAGATAAACCGATTTTGATATCCGTTCCTTTTTCTTTATTTGGCTTTGCCCATTCCGGCGGCTCCAGCGAGCAGGCGGACAGAAACAGAAGCGCCAATGCGGTGAAAACCGTTAATGTTTTTTTCATCAGTATAGCCCTCCTTAAGCGGATTTCTTGCGGTCCAGCAGGACTGCGATTAAAATGACGACACCTTTGACGACCATTTGGAAAAAGGAAGAGACGCCAAGCAGGTTCAAGCCGTTATTCAACGTTCCGATGATGAGGACGCCGATGAGTGTGCCGGCAATTCGTCCTCTTCCTCCGGCAAGGCTTGTACCGCCTAATACGACCGCAGCAATGGCATCGAGTTCGTAGGAAGTGCCTGCTGTCGGCTGGGCTGAGTTTAGCCGTGACGTCAAGATGGCTCCAGCCAACGCGGATAATAGGCCGGCAAGAGAATAAATCATCATTTTGACGCGCGGAACTTTAATGCCTGAGATCAGGGCCGCTTTTTCATTTCCGCCGATTGCATACGTTCGGCGGCCGAAAGGCGTTTTGTGAAGGATCACCCAGAGGATGATAAAGGCGGCCGCCATTGTAATCGCAGGGACGGGGATGCCTAAAAAGTAGCCGCGTCCGAAAAGCTGGAAGCCGTAGTGATTACCGAGCCCTGTAATCGGATTGCCGTCTGTGTAAACCATCGTCAATCCGCGGAAAATCGTCATTGTCGCAAGTGTTGCGATGAACGGGGCCATTTTACCTTTCGTGATTAACAGCCCGTTGACCAAGCCGAGCAGGGCTCCGATCAGGCAGCCGATGATGACGGCAAAAACAGGATCGATGCCGCCGGCGATCATGCCGGCGATCAATGCGCTCGACAGCGCCAAAATCGCTCCGACGGAAAGGTCGATGCCGCCGGTCAAAATGACAAAGGTCATGCCGAACGCGATCAGCGCATTAATGGCGACTTGTCTTAACAAGTTTAAAATATTTAACGGTTCTAAAAAGCTCGGGTTTAATACTGAGACGATGACGACGAGAATTATCAGGCCGAGAAACGGACCGAGCTTTTGCATTACAGAATCGACATTAAGGCTTTTTTTCACAGCCGGTTGAGTTTTCATGTTACCGCCCTCCTGTAGCGAGTGTCATAATTCGTTCTTGCGTGGCATCATTTCTTGATAGCTCACCGCTTAGCGTTCCTTCATGGATCACAAGGACGCGGTCGCTCATCCCGAGAATCTCGGGCAGCTCTGAAGAGACCATGACGATCGCGACACCGCGGTCTGTCAGTTCGTTCATCAGCTGATAAATCTCCCTTTTCGCGCCGACATCGACGCCTCGCGTCGGCTCATCCAAAATCAGCACTTTAGGGCCGATCCCGATCCATTTGGCGATGACCACTTTTTGCTGGTTCCCTCCTGAAAGGTTTCGCGCGCGGGTTTCCGGCGATTCTGTTTTGATCGTCAGCCGCTTGATCAGAAGGTCGACAAATTCCTGCTCGCTTTTTTTGTCAATCCATCCTTTCGGTGAAAAGCTGGCGAGATTCGGAAGGGCGATATTTTCCCTGATGGACGTGTCGAGCACAAGTCCTTCATCCTTGCGGTTCTCGGTAATAAAGCCGATTCCTTTTTGAACGGCATCGCTCGGTTTTTTGAGCGTCGCTTTTTTGCCTTCGATGAAAATGTCTCCCGAATCAAGCGGATCGAGCCCGAAAACCGCCCTCATCAGCTCGGTGCGCCCGGCACCCATCAGTCCTGAAATCCCGACGATTTCACCGGAGCGGACGGTAAAGCTGATATTTTGGAAGACGTCTTTTTTGGATGCCTGCTTGACTTCGAGAACGACGCGTCCCGGATTTGGCTGTCTTTCAGGATAGCGTTCGGTCAGCTCCCGTCCGACCATCTTTTTCACCACTTCATGAAAGTCCGTGTCGGGAATCCGTTTCGTGTCGACCGTTTTTCCGTCGCGCATCACCGTGATCCGGTCGCAAATCGTGAAGATCTCTTCCATGCGATGGGATATATAGACGATGGAGACGCCGTTTTTCTTTAATGCTCTGATGACGCCGAACAGTTTTTCAATTTCTCTTTCTGTCAACGCTGCCGTCGGTTCATCCATGATGATCACTTTCGCGTCTGTCATAAGGGCTTTTGTGATTTCGATCATTTGCTGCTGGCCGACGGAACAGTCTCCGGCTTCTTTTTCAAGAGAAATCGAGACTCCGAGTCTTTCAAGCTGCTCTTTTGCTAGCGCTTTCATTTTCTTGTGATTTAAAAATCCAAGTTTGGAAGAAAGCTCTCTGCCGATAAACAGATTTTCCAAAACGGTCATTTCAGGCCAAATGTTCAGCTCCTGATGGATAAAGGCAATGCTGTTCTGTTCGGCTTTCTTTGGATCTGAAAAATACGTTTCTTTTCCATCGATCTCGATCGTTCCGCTGTCCAGCCTGTGAAGTCCAGTCAACAGATTCATGAGGGTCGACTTTCCGGCGCCGTTTTCTCCCATTAAAGCGTGGACTTCACCTTCCTGAAGTTCGAAAGAAACGCCGGACAGCACCTGGTTTTGGCCAAAAGCTTTATAAATGTCCTTCATTTTAATATGCATGGACTATCCCTTCTTTCCAGATGGAGAATGTAAACATCTAAAAGATCACTCCCGCGTGCAAGATGCAATTTGCATAAGGTGTGGCTTCCCCTGTGCGAATGACCGCTTTTGCGTGACTCGTCGCTTTTTTGAATGCTTCGTGCGGGATATAGTCAATTTTTCGGTTTGAAAATTCCGCTTTTAAAAATGCGGCTTGACCGGGATTGACGCTTTCTATTTCTTCGGCTGCCGTCACTTTTTCGACGGCCATTTCAGCGGCGATGAGCTTTGTGACCTCTTGAAATCCGGGCGTGCCCAATGTCAGTGCAAGATCGATTTTGGGGACGCCGGGAGGAACGGGCAGCCCGGCGTCCGCGATGACGACGGTGTCGGTATGCCCGAGATCGGCCAGTAATTTTGCGATATGGCTGTTTAATATTCCGTGTTTTTTCATGACAATTCACGCTCCACTTCATCCCGTTTCGGCATCCCGCCTTGCGCGCCGAATTTCAAAACTGAGAGGGAAGCCGCCCGGTTCGCAAAGCGCAAGGCAGATTCGATGCTTTGTCCTTCGGAAAGCGCGACGGCCAATCCCGCATTGAAGGTGTCTCCGGCTCCCGTCGTATCAATCGCATTGACAGGAAATGAAGGAACGATCCTTTCTTCCAGACCATTGTGATAGCGGACCCCGTTTTTTCCTTCTGTGATGAACAGCTTCTCCGGATAGCGCTTTAACGCTTCCTCCCGGGACATGCCCTGAAACAGTACCGAAGCTTCATGCTCGTTTGGCGTAATGTAGGCCGCATGTTCGACCGTTTCCGGGCGAAGCGGACGGGCTGGTGCCGGATTCAGCAGGAGAGGAATGCCGAGTGAGCTGCACAGTCCGCTGACATAATCGACGGTTTCTTCCGGAATCTCCTGCTGAATCAGAACGATGTCTGCCTGTTTAATCGCAGGCAGCGCTTTTTGAACGTATTCAGGTGTGACATGGTCATTTGCCCCTTTGACGACGATGATACTGTTGTCGCCGTCTGCGAGAACGATATGTGCGGTGCCGCTTTCCTGACCTGTAACCGGTTCCACATAATCTGTCAAAACACCATTCGCTTGAAAATTGTCAAGGATGGCATTTCCGTAATGATCATCGCCGACGCAGCCGATCATATAGACCTCTGCACCAAGCCGGGCCGCAGCCACTGCCTGGTTGGCGCCTTTTCCGCCCGGAACCGTTTTAAAAGATTCGCCAAGCACCGTTTCTCCGGCAGCCGGCCGCTTGGGCGATGTCACGACTAAATCCATCGAAGAGCTGCCAATCACACATATTTTACTCATTGTCATTCCGCCTTTCTTGTCGTTTGTCTTTCAATAAAGGCAACCGGCATCTGCACTGCCAATTGTTCAATAAATTCATTTTTCATTAATCTCAGCAGCAGTTTTGCCGCTTCTTTTCCCATTTCATAGGCGGGCTGCCTGATCGTTGATAAAGAGGGGAAAAGCAATTCGCTTTGCGGAATGTCATCAAAGCCGATAATCTGCAGTTCGTCGGGAACTTTGATCTTCCGTTTCAAGGCTTCATGCAAAACGGCTGTCGCCACAATGTCATTGCTTGCGATTACGCCGTCTGTTTCCGGATAGGTGGCAAACAGCTCTGCCGCCCGTTTTTGGGCTTCCGGAAATGAAAATGTCTCGGTTTTCATAACATGAAAATCGATATCGGCCCCGCTTAGCATCTCCAGCGCTCCGTTGAAACGGTCTCTTGCAGTCTGAAGGTGGGCCGGTCCTTTGATCAGCGTAATTCGTTTCGCGTTTCTCCTGACCATTTCAGCCGCTGCGATTCTGCCGCCTTCGCGGCTGTCCGCGAATACAGCCGGCGCATTCTCGCCCGTCCGGTCAAGGAAGACGATCGGCATGGACAAGTCTTGATAATTTGGCGCATCCGGATAATTGGTCGCTGAAATGACCCCGACCACATGATTTTGTTTAAACGTCTGCAAATAATCAAGCTCTTTCTCCAAATTTTCATCGCTGTTTCCGAAGATGAGCCGGAAGCCGAGGCGGTTGATCTCATCTTCAACGCCGCGCGCAAGCTGAGGAAAGAACGGGTTTGTGATATCCGGCAGCAGCAGTCCGATCAGTCTGGACTCCCTTTTATAGAGAGACCTGGCTACTTCATTCGGGTGGTAATTCAGTTCTTCCATCGCTTTTAACACGCGTGTCCTCGTGTCTTCATGGACGTATCCCGTCTCATTTAATACCCGGGAAACCGTAGCGACAGATACTTTTGCAGCAAGTGCGACGTCTTTAATCGTAGCCAAAAAAGACTTCTCCTCTCCATTTGTGTAACCGTTTACATAAAGATTATCATGATCCTTTAAAAATCTCAATAAAAAAAGGGCGGGCGCAGAAATTTTTAGCCGGGTTGGGATATAGAGACATATACAGGTGTGTTGAATAGAAAATAACCTTCATTCGGCATAAATTGGCGAATACAGTAACAATGAGAATAATAAGAAAAATTAAAAATGTTAAAGTTTGATGAATTATCGTTGAAAAAAATTAATGGCTTTTTAAATCTTAGGATTTTAACCTAAAATCTGAAGAAATAAGGTGAATCGAACGGCTCACAAAAAATTTGGATTTGTTAATGAATCCCGCTTTATGCTAAAAGAAATTTTCATTTTTTAATAGGTGATCTGATTGTCATAGGACGTATTTGTTTTGAAGAGGGAACATTGGTGACTTTTTAACCTGTTGGAAAAGAGCGAAAATACAAAAAGAAAGGAGATATCCCGGTTGACAGCCCATTTCTAGGGGATTTCAGCCGGGGGATAAAGAGATCCTGAATTCATCCTTCAATCTTTCATCAGAAATAGGGAGAAAAGTACAAAAATCATAATGTCGAATTTTGAAAGCGCATACTTAAAGTGCTGACAAAAAACTGATAGGAATTAAGGACTTCTGATTTCCAAAAATATCAATAAAAAGATAGGCATTAATGACTCGGGTGAGGTGATCTTTGTCACGGAAAATTTCGTCGTCTTCTGTTACATAATGCCGATTGTGATTTCATAGTGAACCTATATACTGATGAATGAATTTACATATCAGATTCCAAGAAGGAGATGTAGACAAACAATGTGGGTAATGCTATTAGCCTGTGTGATCGTTGTTGGGATCGGCATTTATGAAAAAAGGCGCCACCAGCAAAACATCGATGCGCTGCCTGTCCGAGTGAACATCAACGGGATACGCGGAAAGTCCACGGTGACAAGATTAACAACAGGGATATTAATCGAGGCAGGCTACAAAACAGTAGGGAAAACAACCGGGACAGACGCAAGGATGATTTATTGGGACACACCGGAAGAGAAACCGATCAAAAGAAAACCTCAAGGCCCGAATATCGGAGAACAAAAAGAGGTTATGAAAGAAACGGTGGAAAGAGGGGCCAATGCGATTGTCAGTGAGTGCATGGCCGTTAACCCTGATTACCAAATCATCTTTCAGGAAGAATTGCTTCAGGCTAATATCGGCGTGATCGTGAACGTGCTGGAAGATCACATGGATGTGATGGGACCGACTTTGGATGAAATTGCAGAAGCTTTTACAGCAACCATTCCTTATAATGGACATTTAGTTATCACTGATAGTGAGTATACCGATTTCTTTAAGCAGATTGCAAAAGAGAGGAACACAAAAGTTATCGTCGCAGACAATTCTAAAATAACAGATGAATACCTCAGACAGTTTGAGTACATGGTATTCCCTGATAATGCGTCTCTTGCGCTCGGTGTGGCTCAAGCGTTGGGCATTGACGAAGAAACCGCTTTTAAAGGCATGCTGAATGCGCCGCCTGATCCGGGAGCCATGAGAATTCTGCCGCTGATGAACGCCAAAAACCCCGGACATTTCGTCAACGGTTTTGCGGCCAATGACGCAGCTTCGACTTTAAACATATGGAAGCGTGTAAAAGAAATAGGCTATCCTACGGATCAGCCGATCGTCATTATGAACTGCCGCGCCGACAGGGTAGACAGAACACAGCAGTTTGCGGAAGATGTCCTTCCTTATATTGAAGCAAGTGAACTTGTGCTGATTGGAGAAACAACAGAGCCGATCGTCAAAGCATATGAAGCAGGCAAAATTCCTGCGGACAAGCTGTTTGATTTTGAGCACAAATCAACGGAAGAAATCATGTTCATGCTGAAAAACAAGCTTGAGGGCCGCGTCATTTACGGAGTCGGAAATATCCATGGAGCAGCGGAGCCTCTCATTGAAAAAATACAAGATTACAAGATTAAGCAGCTCGTTAGCTAGGAGGAAGAAAACACAATGTTTGGATCAGATTTATATATCGCCCTCATTTTAGGAGTCTTACTCAGTTTGATTTTTGCAGAGAAAACGGGAATTGTACCAGCCGGCCTCGTCGTACCGGGTTATTTGGGACTTGTGTTCAATCAGCCAATTTTCATGTTGCTCGTTCTTTTTGTCAGTTTGCTGACGTATGTCATCGTGAAATTCGGACTTTCCAAAATTATGATTCTATACGGACGCAGAAAATTCGCAGCGATGCTGATTACGGGAATTCTTTTGAAAATCGGTTTTGATTTTATATATCCGGTGATGCCGTTTGAAATTGCCGAATTCAGGGGAATCGGAATTATCGTGCCGGGGCTGATCGCGAATACCATTCAAAGACAGGGATTAACGATTACGCTTGGAAGTACGCTTTTATTGAGCGGAGCAACATTCGTCATTATGTATGCTTACTATCTAATCTAAAGTTAGGTGTGTCAAATCGATGAAAAAACAACTGAACGTTCAGGAAAAACTGCTGAAGCTGACGAAGCAGGAGAAAAAGAAAACAAACAAGCACGTCTTTATCGTATTGCCCGCTATTTTCTGTTTAATGTTTGTCTTCACTTGGGTCGGAAGCGCCAAAACTCCTTCGCAAATGGACAAAAAAGAAGATGCCAAGCTCACAGCTACCTTTATGGGCGATATCATGATGGGAAGAAACGTAGAAAAAGTGACAAACTTACACGGTTCGGAAAGTGTCTTCAAAAATGTGAAGCCGTACTTTAATGTGTCAGATTTTATCACAGGAAACTTTGAAAACCCTGTAACCAATACAAAGGACTATCAAGAGGCAGAAAAGAACATCCATCTGCAAACGAATCAAGAATCAGTCGAAACATTGAAAAAGCTGAACTTCAGCGTACTGAACTTTGCCAACAACCATGCGATGGACTACGGGGAAGACGGTTTGAAGGATACGCTGAATAAATTCTCAAATGAGGACTTGGAGCTTGTCGGAGCAGGCAATAATCTCGAAGACGCGAAACAGCACGTATCCTATCAGGATGTGAACGGTGTAAAAATCGCAACGCTCGGTTTTACAGACGTCTACACGAAGAACTTTACAGCCAAAAAGAACAGAGGCGGAGTGCTGCCGCTCAGCCCGAAAATCTTTATTCCAATGATCGCGGAAGCATCCAAAAAAGCGGATCTTGTCCTTGTCCACGTGCACTGGGGACAAGAATATGACAATGAACCGAACGACAGACAGAAGGATCTGGCCAAGGCGATTGCGGATGCCGGAGCAGATGTCATCATCGGCGCTCACCCCCATGTTCTCGAACCGATCGAAGTGTATAACGGCACTGTGATCTTCTACAGCCTCGGAAACTTTGTGTTTGATCAGGGCTGGTCAAGAACACGGGACAGCGCGCTTGTACAATACCATTTAATGAATGACGGCAAAGGGCGCTTTGAGGTAACACCTCTCAACATTCGTGAAGCAACGCCGACGCCTTTAGGCAAGAGCGATTTCTTGAAACGAAAAGCGATCTTCCGTCAATTGACAAAAGGAACAAACCTCGACTGGAAAGAAGAGAACGGAAAATTGACGTTTGAAGTCGATCATGCGGACAAACTGAAAAATAACAAAAACGGAGTGGTGAACAAATGAAATTTGTCAGAGCCATTTGGCCGTTCGTAGGTTTAGTGTTGATCATTGCATTCATGTCTGCTTTCAAGTATTCTGATGAATTGTCAAACGATGAAAAAGCTAAAATCTCAACGGAAATCCAAAAAGTGAATCAGCAGGATCAAACAACGGAAAACCAACGATAACAGTGCAGAAAAGAGAGTGCCGCCGGCACTCTCTTTTTGCGTGTGCTGATTCCGGTTATAAAAGACCTGTGAAAAGCGGCTGATTTGAAAAGGAAACACGACAATTTTCTTAACCGGTCAGTGTATAAAGTTTTATAGAAAATCAGGAGAAAATATACATGGTTTTGGGGTTCATGTTTATTGTATTCTTTTGAAGGGAATAAAAACTGACAAATTTCGACTAAGCTTCAAAAAGACATCACCTTACCAATTCGGGATGGGAACTGCACCTCATGTTCATGACCTCTTTAGAATATTTCCCTTCATCCATTTAATCCGCGCTTAGGTGAAAAAGCTGATCATGCTGTGCTGCGCGTTTCTTCTCGCTATGACGCTGCTGTACACGCAAAAAAAGTCCTTTAAATATCCCAATTGAATGACGATGAAAGAGGAAAGAAGAGGAGGAACAGAACAATTGATAAAAAAAGCGGCAAACAAAAAGTTGGTTTTGTTTTGTGGAATTGCGGTGTTTTGGATGTCTTTATTTTTAACGAATCACAATGACGTACACGCCGATACGATCGGCGAGAAAATAGCAGAAACCGCCAGACAGCTTGAGGGTGCGAAATACAGCTACGGCGGAGAGAAGCCGAAAACGGGGTTTGACTCGTCCGGCTTTGTACAATATGTGTTTCAATCGCTCGATATTACGCTTCCAAGAACGGTAAAGGAGCAATCGACCCTCGGAAACATTGTCAGCCGTCAGAAGCTCGAAAAGGGGGATCTTGTCTTTTTCAAAAATGCCGAACTGGAAACGGACGGACCGACCCATGTCGCCATCTACATGGGAAATGATCAAATCATCCACAGCACAAAATCAAATGGAGTTGTCGTGACAAAGCTTGAAGGCAGCTCTTACTGGAGCTCGGGGTATCTTAAAGCGAAAAGGATCACAAAAGAGCCTGAGATTTCTATGGACCCTGTCGTTCAAAAAGCAAAGAGTTATGTCGGTGTTCCATATGTATTTGGAGGAAACTCTCCCGATCTCGGGTTTGACTGTTCAGGGTTGACACAATACGTTTTCAGAGAGGTGCTCGGTGTTTATTTGCCTAGATCGGCGGAACAGCAATGGGCGGTCGGTCAAAAGGTGAAGCTTGAAGATATCCGGCCGGGTGATGTTTTGTTTTTCAGCAATACGTACAAACCGGGAATATCCCATAACGCCATCTATGCCGGGGGCGGCCGGTTTATCCATGCGAGCCGTTCAAATAAAGTGACGATCTCTTACTTGTCGGCTTCCTACTGGCAGAAGAAGTTCACAGGAGTCAGACGTTTTGACAACATGTCCCTCCCGAAAAATCCGATTGTATCCGAAGCGATCAGGCATATCGGCGAAGTCGGTTATCAAAAAGGCGGCACATCGCCTAAAGAAGGCTTTGATACGGCGGGGTTTATCCAATATGTCTATAAAACGGCGGCAGGAGTGGAACTTCCGCGGTACGCTGATAAACAATACAGTACAGGCAAGAAAATCACAAAACAGGAGCTGGAGCCTGGAGATATCGTGTTCTTTAAAGGAACCACTGTTCTCAATCCCGCCATCTATATCGGAAACGGCCAAGTCGTTCTTGTCACCTTGTCTGCCGGTGTGACGACAGCAGATATGGAGACGAGCGCCTATTGGAAAGATAAATACGCCGGAAGCGTCAGAATTGAGTAGCAGAAAACCGCTCGAGTCCATCTTCGAGCGGTTTTCTTAATTATTGATATTCATTTTCCAGCAGTTTGTTAATGAAATAAGCGACGCCGTTTTCATCATTGCTTTTCGTGATAAACGTGCTGATATGCTTCAGTTCATTGATTGCATTGCCCATCGCGATCCGATGGCCGGCTTCCTCAAACATTGACAGGTCGTTCGGGCTATCGCCGATCGCGTAGATGTCTTTTTTCTCGATTCCATAGTGGCGGGCCAGCTCTTTTAAAGCGCGGCCTTTGCCGGATTCATCAGGCAGAATCTCGATGATATGTCTTCCGGAAGATGTGAGTCCTAATTTTGGAAAGGCTGAAAGGTCTTCTTTTGCTTTTTTCAGCTTTTCCATATCAAATGAGAAGCACAACAGCTTATAAATATGTTCGTCTCCGTTAAAAACCTCGCGAATGTCGGGCACTGGTTTGATGCCGAATTGTTTAAACTGAGTCAGTGCGCCCTGCCAAAGCGTATCCCTGTCTTCATTAGGGTTGGCGCTTGTGACGATATCAAGCTCTGCTTCAAGCTTCTGCTCTCCGTCATAAGGAGAAAGCAGCGCGTCGTCCGTATAAACCTCAAAATAGATTTGATGATCTGTTAAGTATTGGGCCGCCTTTTTTCCGGCTTCCTTGTCCATTAACGTTCTGCTTAGGAGCTTATAGTTGAAATCGTGAACCGTTCCCCCGTAATCGGAATATCCAAATCGTTCAGCAGCGCTTTGACGTCAAATGTGGCCCGTCCCGTGCAAATGGTTACGATGCAGTCTGAGATGAGCGCCTTTTTGATAGCGGCCCGGTTTTCTGCGGATATTTGACTTTCGGTATTTAAAAGAGTCCCGTCTAAATCGATCGCAATTAACCTCATTATGTAAAGATAACCTCCTGTAAGAGAGTTTGCCGTTTTTCGGGAGGCGAAAAACAGCTCTCTTCGGCAGTATTCCCTAAAAGGACATGTTATGTAAAAGGCTAAACCTAAATTTAGATTTTTTCAATAGTAAATCTTGAGTTTCATGAAATAGAAAAAGGATGAATCATCTTCATCCTTTTTCTCATTATACATCTAGCTGCTGTTTTAATTCCTGCTTGATTTCATTGAGATTTTCCTGGTCAAGCTGGAAATAATAGACTTTGCCCGGTTGATAATCGCTCCCTTTCAATTGAAGGGTATCGATCGTTTGAATGGACGTCATAAACGGGATCAGCCCGATTGCATCATTCAGCGACAAGTTCATTGATACGTTCTTTCCGACTGTATCAAGGATATCGTCATAAGCAGGGATGGCAGTAAGCGATTTGGATTTGTTGATAATCGATTTGATGACTTCCATCTGGCGCTCGCCGCGCTTCAAGTCCGTATCGGCTTTTCTCGTTCTTACATAAGCAAGGGCTTCTTCTCCGGTGAGCGTCTGCTCGCCTGTTTGAAGGTTGACTTTGCCTTTCGTATCCTTTTTAATCTGCCGGACAATATAGTCTTCTTTGATTGTGATCGGTACACCGCCGAGCTCGTCAACTACTTCTTTGAAAGCTGAAAAATTGGCTTCCATGACGTAATCAACCGGAATGTCGAGCAGGTTTTCGACGGTTTCTGTACTGAGGTCGCGCCCGCCTAATGAGTGGGCATGCGTGATTTTATCAAAGCCGCGTCCAGGGATGTTAACATAGGAATCCCGCGGGATGCTCAATAGTTTCACTGATTTGTCTTTTCTGTTGAACGTGGCGAGAACCATCGCATCGCTTCGTTCTTTGTCCATGCTTTGTCCGGGACGGGCATCAATCCCCATCAACAGGATGGAGAAGTTATCTTTTTTAGGATTGAACTCTTTAATCCGCTTGACGGACTGTTCTCCTCTGGAAAGGGTGACTTGCGCATCTTTGGAGGCGTTCGCCACTTTGTAGTACGCATAGCCGCCTGCGGCTGCTGTCGCCGTCAGGATTAAAACAATGAAAAACAATGAGTATTTCACCCATTTTCTTAGTCTCTTTTTCTTCGTTCGTTGCGATCGTAGCATGTATAAGCTCCTCTTTTATTTATATTGAAACGTACAATTGTTGAATAAGTCTAAATTTTGATAAAAAAATGTTTCCCAATCTTGGATTTTACAAGATATTTGCTGTTTTGCATATGGGGATTCTCTGGAAATTCCGCGGGATCTGATCATTTTGCCGCCTTAAATAAGACGATGAAACAGATAAAATGTTTCATATTTTTAAATTCCTTTTAATGGTACTCCGAGTTTCTAGAGGTTTGAAGAAAGCGAGACAAGGTTAAAGATTATAAAAGACGAGCCTTGTTAGGAGGATATACTGATGAAGGGAAAAACATCGAATGCCTGGCTTTATTTTTTTGGAGCCTTGGGCGGTGTGCTCTACGGTTATGATACGGGCGTCATTTCCGGGGCGATTTTGTTTATGAAAGATGAGCTTGGGCTCAATGCCTTTACAGAAGGGCTGGTTGTCAGCGCAATTTTAATCGGGGCGATTTTCGGATCGGGCTTGTCCGGCAGGCTGACAGACCGCTTCGGGAGAAGAAGGGCGATTATGTCAGCGGCTGTGCTGTATTGCATTGGGGGGCTCGGAACGGCCCTTTCTCCAAGCACGGAATATATGGTGGTTTTCAGGATCGTGCTCGGCCTTGCGGTTGGCTGTTCAACGACCATTGTTCCGTTGTACCTTTCAGAGCTTGCGCCGAAGGAATCGAGGGGCGCGCTTTCTTCATTAAATCAGCTGATGATTACGATCGGGATTCTGGTCTCTTATTTGATCAATTATGCATTTAGTGATGCAGGCGCATGGCGCTGGATGCTGGGCTTGACTCTTATTCCGTCAATCGGCCTTTTAATCGGTATCTTTTTCATGCCGGAAAGCCCGCGCTGGCTCTTAACAAAAGGAAAAGAAAAGAAAGCGCGACGGGTTTTGTCCAAGATGAGGGGAGGAAAGCAGGTCGATCAGGAAGTCAAAGAAATTAAAGAAGCGGAAAAGCAGGATCAGGGGGGCTTGAAAGAGTTGCTGGAACCATGGGTGCGCCCGGCGTTAATCGCAGGAGTCGGACTGGCGTTTCTCCAGCAATTTATCGGAACCAACACGATTATTTACTATGCCCCAAAAACGTTTACGAATGTCGGATTTGAAGATTCGGCGGCCATTTTGGGGACAGTCGGCATCGGAACGGTCAATGTCCTGATGACGCTTGTGGCGATCCGCTTTATTGACAGGATTGGGCGGAAGCCGCTTTTATTATTTGGAAATGCCGGCATGGTCATCAGTTTGATCGTGCTTTCTTTCACCAATCTCTTTTTTGGCAATACCGCTGGTGCGGCATGGACGACGGTCATCTGTTTAGGTGTGTTTATCGTCGTATTTGCCGTCAGCTGGGGTCCGATCGTCTGGGTGATGCTGCCTGAGCTGTTCCCTCTTCATGTCAGAGGGGTGGGAACCGGAGTATCGACTTTAATGCTTCATGCAGGGAACTTAATTGTGACATTGAGTTTTCCGGTCCTCATGGAAGCGATGGGCATTAGTTACCTGTTCCTGTGCTATGCGGCCATCGGCATCGCGGCCTTCCTGTTCGTTTACTTTAAAGTAACAGAAACAAAAGGCAAAAGCCTTGAAGAGATCGAGCAGGATTTACGGGACAGGAACGGCGGAATCACGGGAACTGACACGCAGCCGATAGAACGATAGGCAAAAAAGGATGGGTATGGCCCCATCCTTTTTTTGTGTGAGGAGGCCAGCCGATCATGGCTGATCTCTGTTTTCTCCGTCTTCTGGCTGCGAATCGTCATGGCGCGGCAGATTACCCGTTCTGATCGCCCGAAACACGAGAAAGAAAATAACGAAAACAACCAGCCCTCCGACTAGTATTTGCAGCAGCATCCCAACACCTCCGTTTTCTTCTATGTATGAATCATGGCCGCTCTGCATGACGGTTAATGAAACGTTTGTTTAAAAAACTGAATAAGAACCCGGGTTTATCTCACACTAAGTTCAACTGAACGATAATGGGAGTGTGACGATTTGAAAGCTGTAACGTTTCAAGGGCCTCAGCATGTTGAAGTCAGCCAGGTGGAGGACGCCAAAATTGAAAAAAGCGATGATATCGTTGTCAGAATTACTTCTACGGCGATTTGCGGATCAGATCTCCATCTTTATCAAGGAAATTTTCCTCTTCCGAAAGGCTTTCAGCTCGGCCACGAACCGATGGGAATTGTAGAAGAAACAGGACCTGATGTAACAAAAGTGAAAAAAGGAGACCGGGTCGTCATCCCGTTTACCGTTGCATGCGGACATTGCTTTTATTGCGAAAACAAGCTGGAAAGCCAGTGCGATAATGCCAATCCCCATTATGATTCAGGCGGATATTTCGGCTACTCGGAAAAGTTCGGAAACCACCCTGGCGGACAGGCCGAATATTTAAAAGTGCCGTTTGGCAACTTCACGCCGTTTGTCATCCCTGAATCATGTGAGATGGAGGACGAGTCGCTCCTGTTTTTATCAGATGTCCTGCCAACCGCGTATTGGAGCGTGCTTCACGCAGGAGTCAAAAAGGGAGACACCGTCATTGTCCTCGGCTGCGGACCGGTCGGATTAATGGCGCAGAAGTTTGCCTGGATGGAAGGGGCGAAGCGGGTCATTGCAGTAGACTACTTGGACTACCGCCTAAGGCAGGCTGAAGCGTTAAACCGCGTTGAAGTATTTGACTTTACAAAATATCCTGACATGGGCGAGCATTTAAAGGAGATTACAAAAGGCGGGGCGGATGTCGTGATCGACTGCGTGGGGATGGACGGCAAAAAATCTCCGCTTGAGTATCTGGAGCAAAAACTGAAGCTTCAGGGCGGCACGCTCGGACCGATTCAAATTTCTACAAAGGCGGTCAGAAAGTGCGGGACCGTACAGATTACGGGGGTATATGGAAGCAATTATAATATGTTTCCGCTCGGCGCGTTCTTTTCCAGAAATGTTACGCTGAAAATGGGGCAGGCCCCGGTCATCCATTTGATGCCTGAGATTTACAAGAAGATCGAAGAGAATCAATTCGATCCAAAGGAAATCATTACGCATCAGCTTCCGCTTGAAAAAGCCGGCCGCGCTTACCAATTGTTCAACGGCCATGAAGATGATTGCATTAAAGTGATTTTGAAGCCATAGCGATAATAAAGGCTGCCGAGTTATCGGCAGCCTTTTTGGCGCATTATCTTGCCAGCCATCCGCCATCGACGGCCAGCACATGTCCATTCACATAATCGGATGCCGGCGACGAAAGGAATACGGCGGCGCCGGCAATGTCATCCGGATGACCCCAGCGCTCGGCCGGAATCCGTTTTAAGATTTCGGCATTGCGGTTTTGGTCTTCGCGGATCTGCTTCGTATTGTTCGTTGCGATATAGCCCGGCGCAATCGCATTGACCTGGACATTGTGCGCCGCCCATTCATTGGCAAAAGACTTCGTCAATCCGGCTACTGCATGCTTGCTTGCCGTATATGCAGGGACGAGAATGCCTCCTTGAAATGAAAGAAGCGAGGCAATATTGATGATTTTCCCCTGCTTTCGCCCAATCATCTGCCGGCCGACAGCCTGCGTCAGCAAAAATAAGCTGTTCAAATTGACATTGATCACCGCTTCCCAGTTCTCCCGGGAAAAATCAGCCGCTTTTTCTCTGCGGATCGTCCCGGCATTATTGACGAGAATATCAATCTGATGGCGGTCAAGCATCTCTTTTGCAAAAGCCTCTACCTCGTCAAGGTTCCCCATATCAAGCTGATAAGACGTAAACGTTCTGCCGGCTTCTTCGATCAGCCGCTTTGTTTCATCAAGTCCGCTCGTATGTGAAGTGCCGACGATATCCGCTCCCGCTTTTGCAAGCGCTTCGGCAATCCCTTTGCCGATTCCCGTTCCCGGGCCTGTCACAAGCGCCGTTTTGCCTTCAAGTGAAAAATGCAATTCAAGATATCCCATCTCACGTTCACGCCCTTACCGTATGACATTCATCGGGACAGCATCCATGTCCTTAAATGTGTAGTTTTCTCCGGCCATCGCCCATATAAAGCAGTAGTTGGATGTGCCGGAGCCCGAATGGACAGACCACGCGGGTGAAATGACTGCCTGTTCGTTGCCGACGACAAGATGCCGTGTTTCCGTCGGTTCGCCCATGAAATGAAACACCTTTGCATCTTCGGCAAGGTCAAGATACAGATAAGCCTCCATCCGCCGGTCATGAACATGCGCCGGCATCGTGTTCCATGTGTTATTGGGTTCAAGAAACGTAATGCCCATCATCAGCTGGCAGCTTTGAATGCCGTCTGCATGAATCACTTTGTATAGATTGCGGACATTTGAAGAGGCTTCTTCTCCTAAATGATCATATGGCAGCTCTGAAAGCGAAGCTTTTTGCACCGGATACTTTTGATGTGCCGTCGCCGAAATGAAATAAAACTTGGCTCCGTCTTCATTCAAGCTTGAGAAGGAAACGTCTTTATTTCCCAGGCCGATATACAGAAAATCTTTGTGCTCCAGTACGTATTCTTCATCACCGACTTTGACCGCACCGGGCTTGCCGACATTCACAATCCCGATTTCGCGCCGTTCCAGAAAATAGTCCGTTTTTAAAAAATCGCCAGCATCGAGCGCGATGGACTCCTTTACTGGAACAGCCCCGCCGATCACGACTCTGTCTTCATGCGAATACACCATGTTCAGTTTGTTTTCAACAAACAATGACTCTATTAAAAAATGCTCGCGAAGCTCTGCGGTTGTGAATCGTTTCGCTTGTTCCGGATGAACAGAATAACGATTTTCCATACCTTCTCCTCCTTGAATTGGACGTTTTTAGACTGACTTGAATGAAGGGGCCAAAGTTTTTGGTAACGGTTTCAAACATGAATTCTAAAGTAAATAATGGAAACCGTCAACAGTCTTTTCGTTTTTTTCTGAATATTGTCAAGGTCAATCTTGAAAAATTTAAATATACTCTTCCAAAATTTAAATGATGTGATATGCTGATGGTATAAAGTTTTTGAAATCGGTTTCAAATTAAAAGGTCATAGGAGTACTTGAATGAAGGATAAGCAAACAGCGAAAGTAACCATCAATGAAGTAGCCGCACATGCAGGTGTATCAAAATCAACGGTTTCCCGTTATATCAACGGGAAGATTGATGCCATCTCACCGAAAAAGGTGAAAAGCATCAAAAAAGCGATCGAGGAACTTCATTACCGCCCCAGTCAGATGGCGCAGGGGCTGAAGGTGAAAAAAAGCAAGGTTATCGGATTTTTGGTCGCCGATATTACAAACCCGTTTTCAGTTGCCACCTTGAGAGGGGTGGAAGAGGTTTGCGATCAGTACGGGTACAGCATCATGGTCTGCAACACGGACAACAGTCCTGAAAAAGAACGGGAAATGCTGCACAAGCTGAACGCGCATTACATTGAAGGGCTGATTATGAATACAACGGGAAGAAACAACGATGTGCTCATGGATTTAATCAGCCAGGATGTGTCGATTGTGCTCGTTGACCGGAAAGTGCCCGGGCTCAAGATCGATGCAGTTACAACGAACAACCGCGAAGTGACGAGTCAAATCGTCAATCTCATGTATGACAAAGGCTATGCCCAGGTCGGTCTGTTTACCGAGCCGATTAAAGGGATCAGTCCAAGGGAGGAAAGGGTTTCCGCCTATACAGAAATCGCGCTTAAACGTAATGCCGGCGGCAATCCCCTTGTATATGAGGCAGATGTCAAAGACAAAGAATCTCTTTTACAGTCCGTCAAAAGCTTTTTGGAAATGAAAGAAGGGAAAAAAGCCATTCTTGGAAACAACGGGCTTCTGATGCTGAAAATCATCAGCTGCCTTTATGAACTTGGCATTTCGATTCCGGAAGACGTCGGAATTGCCGGATTTGATGATACGGAATGGTATAAATTGATCGGTCCGGGCATTACGACCATCGCCCAGCCGTCGCATGAAATGGGCAGAGCCGCCATGGAGCGGATCATCAAACGGATTGAAGGAGATGAAAGTGCTCCGCAGACGATTCAGCTAGAGGCGGAGCTTGTTCTCAGACAGTCGCTGTAGAACTCGTCAAATGGAAACACTCATACACCCGAAAACTTAGGGGAGAGTGTTTTTCTGCAACTTTTTTTGAAACCGGTACCATTTCGAAAGGAGTGTGAAATCATGTCGCTTGATGTGATGACATTCGGAGAATCGATGGCTATGTTTTACGCAAATGAAACAGGCGGACTGGATGAGGCTTCTTCGTTTTCCAAGGCTCTTGCCGGAGCGGAAACAAACGTTGCCGTCGGACTGTCGCGCCTGGGCTTTCGAGTCGGCTGGATGAGCAAGGTCGGCGCCGATTCGCTTGGAACTTTTATTTTAAATGAATTGAAAAAAGAAGGCGTCGACATATCTGAAGTCAAACGCAGTGCAGACCGGCAGACAGGCATCCTGCTCAAGTCAAAGGTTGAAAGCGGGGACCCTGATGTCACGTATTACCGCAGCGGATCAGCCGCAAGCACAATGAGCATTGATGACTATCCGGCAGAGTATTTCAAAGGAGCCAAACATATGCATGTGACAGGCATACCTCCTGCCCTTTCAAGGGAAATGCGGGGCTTCGCCCGCCACGCCGTTCACCAGATGAAAAAAGACGGAAAGACGATTTCGCTTGACCCGAATCTCCGCTTCCAGCTTTGGCCGGACCAGCAGACAATGGTTCACACGATTAATGAGATCGCCGCGCAAGCAGACTGGTTTCTGCCTGGGATCGATGAAGGAAAACTCCTGACAGGCTGCAATTCTCCCGAGGATATCGCTAAATGCTATGTGATGCAGGGGGTCAAGGTAATTGTCATCAAGCTTGGAAAAGAGGGGGCTTATTACCGGACACATGATAAAGAGGGTTATGTACCGGGTTATCAGGTGGAGAAGGTTGTTGATACCGTTGGCGCTGGTGACGGTTTTGCCGTCGGCATGATCAGCGGTCTATTAGACGGATTGCCGCTGGAAGAAGCAGTTCAGAGGGCAAATGCGATCGGAGCGCTGGCCGTCATGGCTCCGGGTGATATGGACGGTCTGCCGTCAAGGGATCAATTGAAAGCTGGCAAACAACCAAAAAACAGGAGGTTGACCGTAATGGAAATGTCTAAGATCGGAAAAGTGCAAGAGCAGCTGGCCGAGGCCGGGCTGATCGCAGTTGTCCGCGCAGGCGATAAGGAAGCTGCTGAGGAAAGCATTCACAGATTGGTCGACAAAGGAATTACTGCGATTGAAATCACATATACGACGCCGGGAGCGTCTGAGCTGATTGAAAAATTTGCAGGAAAAGACGGCCTTCTTGTCGGAGCCGGAACGGTGCTTGAAAGCGAACAGGCGAGGGAAGCCGCGGCAGCGGGGGCAAAATTCATCGTCAGTCCGGGCTTTTCGGAAAAATTGGCTGAGGAAGCCGCCTCATTGCATACATTTTTTATTCCCGGCGTATTAACACCGAGCGAAATTATGGAAGCGGTCTCAAAGGGTTTTCGGGTTCTTAAGCTGTTTCCAGGGGGGACTTCCGGGATTCCTTACATGAAAAGCCTCGCCGGCCCCTTTCCGAAGGTTCGATTCATACCAACAGGCGGGATCCATCCGGGCGATGTGGAGAAATGGCTTGATGCCGGAGCATTGGCAGTTGGAGTGGGAAGCCAGCTGAACAAAGTGTCAGAAGCGGATCTCCAGCGTATCTTTCAGCGGCGGATTCGGCAGAATTAAAGCGTGCGCAGCGTGAAAAGACTTCAGATTTTGCAAGATCGACTTCTTTGCTTTTTCATTAATTTCTAGAATGGGAGAAAAAATGATGAAAATTAAAGCAACGATTGAACGTGTGCCGGGCGGCATGATGATCATTCCGCTCTTTCTGGGCGCAACGCTGAATACGTTTGCTCCGGGAACTGCGGAGTTTTTCGGCGGATTTACAGGCGCCCTGATTACCGGAACGCTGCCGATTTTAGGAGTATTTATCTTTTGTGTTGGCGCAACAATAGATTTTCGTTCTTCAGGATATATTGCGAGGAAGGGACTGACGCTTCTGATCGGCAAAGTCGGCATTGCCGCATTATTGGGTTTGATCGCAGCGCAGTTCATTCCAGACGAAGGCATTCAAAGCGGGTTTTTTGCCGGACTGTCAGTGCTTGCTATTGTAGCCGTTATGAATGAAACGAACGGCGGTCTGTATTTGGCGTTAATGAACCATATGGGAAGAAAGGAAGACGCCGGTGCTTTCGCCTTTATCAGCACGGAATCGGGCCCGTTTATGACGATGGTCACTTTCGGTGTGACAGGGCTCGCGGCATTTCCCTGGGAGACGCTGGCTGCAACCGTCATCCCATTTTTACTCGGCTGCATTCTCGGAAACCTTGACCCTGAATTGCGCGATTTGTTCGGAAAAGTCGTACCGGCGATCATTCCGTTCTTCGCATTTTCATTGGGAAACACGCTCGATTTTAAAATGTTGATCCAATCCGGCCTTTTAGGCATTGTTGTCGGCGTATCAGTCGTCGTTCTCTCGGGTGCTTCTCTATACCTGCTGGACCGCTTTGTCGCAAGAGGAGACGGCGTCGCGGGCGTCGCGGCATCATCAACGGCCGGGGCTGCGGTAGCCGTGCCGTATGCGCTTGCCGATGCAAACCCCGTGTTTGCGCCGGTGGCTGATTCAGCGACCGCGATCATCGCGACAAGTGTCATTGTCACCTCGCTTCTGACGCCGCTTGCAACCGTCTGGATCGAAAAACGGACAAGACAAAGAAAACCTCCGAAACAAATGACGGTCGATTACAAGTCATTTCGCCGCTGACGCACCGGGACATTTTGTCCGGGGCGTTTTTTTTATGACCGTTTTTAAATAACGTCACCAAATTGCTAAATTTAACGGGTATCATTTGTGCTAATATCAATATATAGTGTTTGATTAAAATATGAACACTATATATGCTACTTTTTAGGAGAGGTTAGGATGACAACAGGCTTTAAAGAACAGGGATTATTACAATTGACAGAAACATTTCATGATATCGTCGGGTATGGAGATCACGATATTATGCAGGAAAATGCCAACGTAGACGGCCGCTCCCCGATGGGGCAAATGAGCCGGTTTGCATCCGAAAGTTCCAGACATTATGCGCTCCATTACTTAATGTCGCCGGAAATCAAGAAAGCAGTCGATGACAACTTGATATACCCGCACGATTTAGATTATATGCCGAGCGGCACAACGACTTGCTGCCAGATACCTTTGAGCCGGCTGTTAAAAGACGGATTCCATACAGGCCACGGCTCCCTCAGGGAACCGAAGGACATTATGAGCGCATTGTCACTCGCATCCATCATTTTTCAATCGAATCAAAATATGCAGCACGGCGGCCAGTCATTTCCGATGTTCGATTACGACCTGGCGCCTTACGTCCGCAAAACGTACGAAAAGCATCTCGCGAAAATCAAACAATACCCGACAACTTTGACAGAAGAAGAGATAAGGGAAAGAGCGTGGGAAGAAACGGACAACACAACTTACCAAGCGTGCGAAGCCTTTATACATAATGCCAACAGCATGCATTCGCGGGGCGGCGGACAGGTTCCGTTTGTTTCAATTAATTACGGCACGGATACGTCAAGGGAAGGCCGCCTTTTGATCAAAAATATCCTGAAGGCGACAAAAGCAGGTCTCGGCAAAGGTGAGACGCCGATTTTTCCGATTCAGATCTTCAAAATGAAAGAAGGCGTCAACGTCGATCAAACAGACCCTAACTATGACTTGTACCGGCTTGCATTGGAAACAAGCGCTGAAAGGCTGTTTCCGAACTTCAGCTTTATCGATTCGCCCGTGAATAAACCTTTTTATGACGGAACACCGGAAAGCGAAATCGCTTATATGGGATGCAGAACGCGCGTTATGTCCAATATTCATGGGAAAGAAAACAGCATCGGCAGAGGGAATTTGTCATTCACCTCGATCAACATTGTCAAAATAGCGCTGCTCAGCGAAAACGTTGAACAGTTTTTTGCTTTGTTAAACCGCTATATGGAATTAACGATTCAACAGCTGCTTGAACGGTACGCCTTTCAATGCAAAAAAAGAGCAAAAGACTTTAAGTTCCTGTATTCGCAAGGCATCTGGCATGAAAGCGAGAAGCTTGATCCTGAGGACACGCTCGAGGATGTGCTAAAGCACGGAACATTGAGCATCGGATTTATCGGACTAGCTGAAGCTTTGACTGCATTGACCGGAAAACATCACGGAGAAAGCGAGGAGTCGTTTGAACTCGGCAAAAAAATCGTCCAGTCGATGAGAGATAAGGCTGATGAAGCCACAGAAAAACACAAGCTGAACTTTTCCTTGATCGCCACACCGGCAGAAGGACTTTCTGGGAAATTTGTAAAAAAAGATAAATTGGAGTTCGGTTCGATCCGCAATGTCACAGACCGGATCTACTATACGAACTCGTTTCACATCCCTGTTCACTATAAGCTGACTGCGGTTGAAAAGATCAGAAAAGAAGCGCCGTTCCATTTGATGTGCAATGGCGGGCATATCAGCTACATTGAGCTGGACGGAGACCCGAAAAAAAACATTAAAGCGATGGACATGCTTGTGACCGCCATGCGCCGGTCTGGCATGGGCTACGCTTCGATTAACCATCCTGTCGATCACTGCAAGGCGTGCGGATTTACCGGAATCATCGATAACGAGTGCCCGCAGTGCAAAAACCGGGATGAGACTTTGATTGAACGGATCAGACGGATTACAGGATATTTAGTCGGAGATATGTCAAAGTGGAATTCGGCGAAAAGACAAGAAGAAAAGGACAGAGTGAAGCATCTATGAAAGTGATGAATATTATCCATGACAGCATCGTAGACGGAGAAGGACTGAGAACAGTCGTGTTTTTGGCGGGCTGCCCGCATATGTGTGAAGGCTGCCATAATAAACAAAGCTGGAATATCAATAACGGATTTGATATGAGTGTAGACGAAGTATTTGAGGAAATTATGAAAAACCCGCTTACAAACGTCACCTATTCAGGAGGGGAGCCGCTTTTGCATGCAGGCGAACTGATCGAACTGTCTGAGAAAATTAAGCAGCATTCCGAAAAGGACATCTGGCTTTACAGCGGCTATACGTACGAACAGATCTTGAAGAATGAAAAACACAGCGCTTTGCTGGCCTATTGCGATGTCCTGGTAGACGGCCCGTTCGAAATCAAAAAAAGGGATTTGACGCTCCTTTACAGAGGAAGCTCAAACCAGCGCATTATTGAGCTTGCATAAACAGAAACAGAAGCCACCGGGGCTTCTGTTTTTCCTTTCCGGCATTGACTTCTATTGAGATAACGTCATAATGAATATGAAAAGGTTTATATTTCATCATACATGTCTATCAATAAAAGAAAGCGTTTTATTTATATAAGACAATCGTGAATTAAGGGAGGAGATGGCTTCATGCCGCAATCACCGATATTTCTGCAGCCTGAGTTTAAAGAGAGGATCTGGGGGGGAACGGCTTTGCGCGAGACATTCGGCTATGACATTCCCTCTGATTTAACAGGTGAATGCTGGGCCATTTCCGCCCATCCAAACGGGCCAAACATCGTTGCTTCGGGTCCTTACAAAGGAAAAACGCTTGCCGAGCTTTGGGACGAGCATCGCGAATTGTTCGGCGGTGCAGAGGGAGACCGTTTCCCGCTGTTAACGAAAATACTTGATGCCAATCAAGACCTTTCCGTTCAAGTCCACCCTGATGACTATTATGCGGGCGAACACGAAAACGGAGAACTCGGTAAGACGGAATGCTGGTATATCATCGATTGCAAAGAAGGAGCCGAGATCGTTTACGGCCATACGGCGAGAACGCGGACAGAGCTGGTCACCATGATCAACAGCGGTGATTGGGACAACCTGTTAAGGCGGATCAAAATCAAGCCGGGCGATTTTTATTATGTGCCAAGCGGCACGATTCACGCTCTTTGCGAAGGGACAGTCGTTTTGGAGACACAGCAGAGCTCTGATACGACGTACAGGGTATATGATTATGACCGGACCGATCAAAATGGAGAAAAGCGCGAGCTTCACCTGACACAGGCGATCAATGTCACAACAGTACCGCACGTTGACAGCTATGTTGACGAATCGACAGAAACCCAAAAAGAGATTACCATTAAGACTTTTGTAGAAGCCGAATACTTCTCCGTATACAAATGGGAGATCGACGGTGCCGCTGAGCTGACCCAGGATGCCCCTTTCCTGTTATGCAGTGTGATTGAAGGAGAAGGAAAGCTCACTCAGGGCGGAGAATTATTTCCGATCAGCAAAGGAACAAATTTTATCCTGCCGGCGGAAACGAATGACTTTACGATAGAAGGAACATGCGAACTAATCGTGTCTCACATATAAAAAGCTTGACGGTCTTCAAAAGAAGGCCGTTAAGCTTTTTTATTGTGAAAAAATAGTCCGGCTCGCCGATAAAAAGAGAAAGCAAGTTTATGAAATTAGGAGGCTTATAGGCGAGGGGAGTAAAGAATGTGAAAAACATTAGAAAACCGTTATTTTTGCTGCAATCGTTTTGCTCATACATACGGCAGTCCCGGCAATCCCTGCTTTAGCAGCATATACCGATACTTCCGTCTACAAAATTGAAACAACAAAAGAGTTTAATAGCGAAAGCGAAGCGCTCAAAGCAGCCGAACAACTGAAAAAGGACACGGGATGGAAAGCCGAGGTCAAACCTTCAGGGAAAAACGGCACAACTTACGTTTTGACAACAGAAGGTGTCGAAGGGGAGAGCAGGGCTAAAAACCTGCTTTTGCAGTTTGAAAAAGAAACCGGTTTGAAGGCGTCCTATGGTCCGATTGGACAGAAAGAACCGTTTTCCAAAGCGGTATCAAAGGAATTTGCCGGTGAAGCAAAGGCCAAGGAATGGGCGCTCCAATTTGAAAAAGAAACGGGGCTGAAAGCAACCTATACACTTGCAGGAAACAGGGAAGCATACGTGAAGGTTGCCACCGGAGGAATCGAAGGCGAAGACAACACGAAAGCCATCCTCGATCGTTTTCAAAAAGCGACCGGCCTCAAAGCGTCGTACGCACCATACGGAGCGGGACAAGCCCTCGTCAAGCTTTATTCAGGAGAAATCGCAGATGAGAGCAAAGCGAAAAGCCTGCTTGTCCAATTTGAAAAAGAAACCGCTCTTAAAGGAACGATAGAAACAGTAAAGAAACAACAGCCCAGATATAAAATTGTGACAGGTGCGATACAAGGCGAAACAAACGCAAAAAATCTGCTGAAGCAGTTTGAAAAAGAGCTCAAGATCAAAGGGGCATATGAAGCCGCCGGTCAGCCGGCACAGCTTTACAATGTGAAATCGGGATATTTTAATGACGAAAAGACCGCGAAAAATGCCGCCGGCCAAATTAAAAAGAATACCGGTCTCACCTCAAGCACGGAAAAGGTAAAAGGCACGCGCTTCTGGATCGTCAGCATGAAAAGTGTAGACAGTCAAAACCTTAAAAAAGTCGACACCTTTTTTAAAAAGAAAACGTGGCGTTACACTGCTGCAAAGGCAGGGAGAAAGCAGACATCTTTCAGAATCGTTTCCGTCCCGGTTTCAGATCAAAAGAAAGCAAACGACGGCATCCGGTTTTTTAAAAACAAAAACATTCAGGCTTCCGCCCAAAGCGCCGGCGGTACGACCGTCAGCCGCTTCCGGATCGCGTCCGGCGAAACAGCCGTCCAAGCGCGAATCAATAAAGGGCTGGAATTCTTTAAGAAAAACGGTGCGGCGGGAACGGCCGGACCGACAGGAAAAAAAGTGTACAGCCATTATCAGCTGACAACGGAGTCCGTATACGAACAGGACAAAGTGGCGAAGGCGCTCAATTTCTTCAAAGAAACAGGCATTCACGCAGAGGCCGTCAAGACCGGCCAGTATGACAGCCGCTACAAACTGAGTTCGGAAGCTCTGATCGGCTCGGAGAAATTACAGCAAGCGCTCGAATTTTTCAGCAATCGGAATATACCGGGCAAGATTGAACAAACGGGTGAGTACGGCTACAGGCAGTACCAGGTGACGACAGGTCAGATCACAAGCAAAGCAGATCTCGACAAGGGACTGAATGTCTTTAAAAAGAACAATTTCAGCGCAACTTACCAAACAAAGACGGTCAGCCTGTTTCACATCTCGATCAATGAACAATTTACAGGGAAAGACCGTGCGAATGCCGCCGCCAATCGGATTAAAACGAATTACGGCTGGCCGGTGAATGTCGTCAAAGTGAAAAACGGTCCGCAAATCACAACGACTGACTACGGAATCACGCTCAGCCAGATGGTCGACAAACAGATGAAAGTCAGCCCGCAAACGGATGCGCCGGCTTATGTTTCATTAAGCTACATCAATACGGCAAACCAAACCGTCACGGCTGATCTGCTGAATATCAGGTCAAGCCCCCTTGTGACAAGCGGCAACATCATCGGACAGCTGCAAAAAGGGGATAAAGTCAACATCATCTCCCAGGAAAACGGCTGGGCAAAAATCAGAATGAATTGGCGAAATGCCAGCAGAGAAGAAGTCGAGAAATATGTCAACCCGCAAAACTTTACACAAGACAGCTCAGCATACTTCCAATTTTTAAAGCTGTCGCAAACGGCCGGCTTGAATGCCGCCGAAGTCAATGCGAAAATCCTTTATAATAAAGGGATTTTGACAGGCAAAGGCCAAGCGTTCATCGACGCGGCAAGAGCATACAGCATCAATGAACTGTACCTCATTTCGCACTCGCTCCTTGAAACGGGCAACGGAACTTCCGAGTTGGCCAAAGGAACGATGTTCAACGGCAAAAAGGTTTACAACATGTACGGCGTCGGGGCTTACGACAGCAACCCGCTTTACTACGGTGCCAAATACGCCTATGAACAAGGGTGGTTCACACCTGAGGCCGCCATTATGGGCGGAGCCAAATTCATCGGTGAAAAATACATTCACCACCCGACTTACAAACAGGATACCCTCTATAAAATGAGATGGTCTCCGAACGCCCTTCACCAATATGCGACAGATGTCGGCTGGGCTTATAAGCAGGTGGGGAGAATGTACAGTCTTTATACATTGCTCGATGATTACACAGTGTATTATGATATACCAGTTTATCATTAGGAAGCAGGGACCTGCTTCCTATTTGTTTGGGGGGCATTATGCAACGAAATACCTAATAAAGGAAGGAGAATTGTGTCGAAATTCACGAACTGCTGTTGCAATTGGTGTTTTGTAAATATTATAATCGTAAATAGACTGACAGAATTATATGAATCTGTTTCATTTGGTGATTTGTTTTCATTTTTTACACTTTAAGGAAACTGATTCATACGTAGTGATTCTTTTTAAATATTTGTGGAAGTGCGGGGAGTTTATTTGAAAATTTTAATGATCACACAAAATTTTTATCCTGAAATCGGCAGTGCAGGTAACCGGATGAAAACCATTTTCCTCATGTTGAAGCAAAAAGGTTATCATGTAGACGTTTTGACCACGGAGCCGACGTATCCTTCCAGAGACATTTATTCTCAAGAAGATTTTTGGAACGAACAAGATATCGATGTAGACCGAAACCAAGTTACTCGATTGTCAATTCAGAATAAAAAATATTCCTCCAACTTTTTTAGCCGACTTTTCTATTATCTTGAGATAATGTTGAAAATGTTTTTTTACGTTCAGAAGGATAAAAATCAATATGATATTGTGTTTGTAACTTCTCCGCCTATTTTTGTAGCCTTTGTCGGCTTAGTCGCTAAATATCGTTACAATGCGAAGTTGCTGTTGGATGTCAGGGATTTATGGCCGGAATCACTAAAAGGCGTTGGTGTATTTAATCGTTCTTATATTATTTGGATGTTTGAAAAAATGGAATCTACATTATACAAAAAAGCCGACCATATCATCATCAACAGCGAGGGATTTATAGACCATTTTAAAAATAAATGTGATGGTTTAACAAAAAAGTTGATATTCCTGCCGAATGCTGCAAGAAAAAAAGAAACGATGCTGGAAAAACGAGAGGGGGGCTCAATGTTTAATGTTGTTTATGCAGGTAATATTGGACTGGCTCAAGATGTCACAATTTTAATGCAGCTCGCAAAAAAGCTGAATGAACATCATATTTCATTAAACGTGATTGGCTATGGAGTGCAGAAACAGACTTTTACAGATTTTGTCCGGCGTCATAACCTTAAAAATGTAAAGCTTATAAAGCCGATGGGAAGACAAGATTGTTTAAACCGGATGTCACGCTGTGATGTGGGAATAGCAACACTGAATAATTCTAGGGTTTTTGAAACAGTACTTCCCGGTAAAATTATTGACTATTTAACATGCAGACTTCCCGTTGTCGCTTCATTGTCTGGATATTCCAAACAGCTGATTGAAAGTGAAAAAATCGGCTTTGTGACAAGCCGGCAATCAGTTGATGAAATGGTAAGTTATATTTTAAAGCTTTACAATGATCCAGAACTATTAGAGGAGATGCAGTCAAATTGCAGAGAATTTATCGAAAAAAAATTCTTGTGGGAAAACAATATTAACAAATTAACGAATTTGTTAGATCAAATGGCTAAAGGTTGATTATGATGAGAACAAAAGTTTGTATGTTTGTTTGGAACCATTTTACAAATGACGCAAGGGTTATGAGGGAATGTACAGCACTGTCTGAAGATACCTATGATGTTGATTTAATTTGTATCCACGATCCAAAAGATCCTAATCTTAAAACTTTTGAAGAATACAATGAACATTTTAGGGTGCATCGTGTAAAGAGATATCCGGTAAGTCTTCAGTTTTTCCAAATGATCATGAAGAAGTTAAGGCAGAATAAATTTTTGTTGCTGCTGGCTGCTCTCTTATGGCTGTTTTTCGTATATATGATGCCAATTCCTGTCATCATCTGTACTCTTTTTGCTTTAATTGTTCTCAAAACGAAACTGAAGACAGCGATTGTTAGAGGAAGCATCATTTTAAGAATGATTTTAAAAGGGGCGAAGCGGAAGTATGACATCTATCATTCAAATGATTTAAACACCCTTCCGCAAGGTTATATATGTTCAAAGTTCCGCTTGAAGAAAAAAAAGCTAATCTATGATTCTCATGAAGTACAAACAAGCAGAACGGGCTACGACAGCAGCTTTTACGGAAAAATGGAAGCTTTTTTGATTGGAAAAATTGATGCAATGATTGTCGAAAACCATACGAGAGCGAAGTATAATGAGGATCTTTACGGTTTTTATCCGCATGTAGTACACAACTATCCATTTAAGCAAATAGAAGAAAACAGTGAAAAAATCGATCTCCACAGCCTGTTGAACCTTCCGGAAAAGGAAAAAATCCTTTTGTATCAAGGGGGTATACAAACGGGAAGGGGACTTGAAAATCTCGTTAAAGCGGCTCCGAAATTTATCGAAGGAACAATAGTGTTTATTGGAGATGGCCGTATAAAACCCGATTTGGAAAAAATGGTTGATGAAATGGGAATCGAAGACAAGGTTAGATTTTTGCCGAAGGTTCCGTTAGCTGAACTCCCTAAATATACAAGAAATGCATATTTAGGTTTTCAAGTATTAAATAATGTGTGCTTCAATCACTATTCAGCTTCTTCAAACAAATTGTTCGAATATATGATGGCCGGGGTTCCGGTGGTTGCTTGTGATTTTCCCGAGATCAAAAAGGTAGTGCAAAAAGAAAAAACGGGAATTATAGTAGACTCTCATGATCCTAGTTCCATAGCCGAGGGTGTGAATCATCTCCTTGCAAATCCAATGCTTAGAAGTGAATTGAGTAGGAACTGTGAAAAAGCAAGTGAAATATATAATTGGATGAAGGAAAAAGAGAGGTTTATAGTGATTTATGAAACAATGAGAGGGAGAAAAGCATGAAAAAAACATCCCAAGGTACGGAAGAAACCTCAAATGAATTTGTAATAGAAGATCTTAGAGCTAAATTGGATTTTGTGTTAAATGAATTGGAAAAGCAATTTAAACTAAGAGAAAATGAATTGCTTGAATTAAAAAAACTAGAAGAAAAGTACTCAAAACTAGAAAAAAGATATTATTCCTTGAGGAATTCTTTTTTAGGGAGATTAACAATAAAGTACTGGACGTTCAGAAGAAAGTTAACTAAAAAAAAGTAAGATGTTAGTGAGGAGTATTTTATGATTAATAAAACCCAGGAGAAACTCAATTCCTTATATCAAGAGAGAGCATTTATTGAGAGTTTCATTTCTGCTTCTTCAGCTGAAGAGAGTGTAGGAAGCTGGTATATACCAAGCAATCGAAATGTACTAGTTGATGAAAGTTATAAGATACAAAAAAGTGATTTAGGGGTAAGTTACATTTCTTTTGATGAAAAAAATAGAGATTTCTCGCTAGGACCGGAGATAAATTCTTTAAATTTGGCTGATAGTACATCTTATAATATTTCTTTTGAAGGGAATAAAAGTGAAGGAATCAAGGCAGCTTTTTATGTTTTAGTCTATAATAACCAAAAAGAAAAAGTTAGAACAGAGTCTTTGTTACTAAATGAGTCGAAAACTATTAAGTTTAATAATGAAGAAAAATTTATGAGGTTTGCTATCCGACTCAAAGGAAGAGGATTTTTAGATATAACAAAATTGGCTATCAATGATATTCTCCTTTGGAACAATGTAAAGCAAACAAAGCTTAAATATATTGATAATACTCAGTGGTGTATACCTAATTTACCGAATATCAAATATGACAAGCTTAGTAAAGAACTAAATTTCCAATTGAAAAATAACCACCATATTTATCTTTCCTATAAAGAGCTCAACGAAAATTTTGATATTAAGCCCAAATTTCCAGTTGCATTTGATAAGGAATCTTTTTTCGTTTCATTTAGAGGTGAAAAAGATAGAACATTAGATGTTCAACTTTCTATTATTTTCTATGACAATCAATCGAAAATAAATGTGAAGAAAGTTGCTTTTAACCAAAATAAAAAAATAAATGTTCCAAAGGGATCTGTCTGGGCCAGGCTGGCCATTAGAGTCGCTGGTTCTGGAAAATTGAGTTTTGAAAAAATCGCAATAGACGGTAAAGAATTCTGGAATCCCTATTTGTTTGAACAAAAACCAGTTAACAATGAATTTTTTGATTATAATGCAAAAATCAATATGAATATGTTTAGAAGCAAAGTAGATAATTTGGTCACGTATAATCAAGAAAAAGATGTAATCACCTCTTTCCTAATTGGAGAACAGTATAAGCATTTTTATCTTAAAGAAATACCGTTTGTAGAAAATGGAAACAGTTTTCAGGTAAAGCAGAATCATGTTTACGAATTCTTTTTAGGTGCTTCAATGAAAGGCGAATTAAGGTTGGACCTTTTTGTTGAAGGATATGATGATTATGACAGAATTGAAATCCACCAAATAAAAGTAAACCAAGCAACTAAGATTGAGTTTAATGATAATACTAAAATAATCAGGTTGTTTTTCCGGCTGAGGGGCAAAGGATACTTAAACAATCTCACCCTCGGTATAAATGAGAGAGAAGTAGAGTATACCAAACGCCTCAAAGTAGATCTTGATCCGAAAGATTGGTTTTATAGTAAAAAAAGTTTAAATCTAATAAAAGAAGATAACAAACTAATTGGGGAGATCACGAAACAAACTAATCAAAAACAATATTTATCTTATAGAGAAAAGAATAATAAGTTTAGTATTCCTCCTAAAAATAATTTAATTGAAATAAAAAGTGAATATAAATATGAATTCGATTTCCGTGCTTCAATGGGTGAAGGAATCGAACTGATTCCAATGATTGTAGGATATGCAAATGACGAAAAAATGCAGGTTTATCAGCTCAAAGTTAACGATGTTACAATCTATAAACCGCAAAAAAATGTAAATAAAATAAGAATTACAATGCGAGTTGGAGGGTCTGGAGAATTTTGTATTGAAGAGTTCGAGATTAGGGAATGTTCGTCTGTAAGTGATCATACAACTCCAGAATGGAATACTAAAAGAGAAGTTGAACAAATGGGTTTATTGCCTTCGAAAAAGATAAACGAGTTGAAAATGGCTGTTATTTTTGATGAATTTACAAGAGCCTCTTTTTCGGAAGAATGTGAATTAATTCAATTTACACCTGACAATTGGCTTGAAGTTTTAACAAGAGATATTCCCGATATGCTTATGGTTGAATCAGCATGGAATGGCAATAATGGATCTTGGTTTAAACGTGTCGGTGATTATGGTGAAGAACAAAATAAGGCTCTTTTTGATCTTATTAAGTGGTGTAATGCAAAAAATATACCGACTGTCTTTTGGAATAAAGAAGATCCTGTTCACTATAATCGGTTTATTAATACCGCCAAAAAATTCGATTATATATTTACCACAGATGAAGATATGGTGCCTTTTTATAAAAAAGAGGTAGGACATGAAAATGTTTATTCGCTTCCGTTTGCTGCTCAGCCGAAGATTCACAACCCTATTAAAATCCAAAATGAGCGAATAAACAAAGCCTGTTTTGCTGGGTCATATTATCGACTGCATAAAGAAAGATCTGAAGATATGGATCGAATACTAGATATTGCAAAGAAATATGGTTTAGATATTTATGATAGAAACTATGAAAAAACATCAGCCGGTTTAATGCCTAATCATTGTTTCCCTGAAAAATATAATGAAAATATCAAAGGTACTCTAAAATATTATGAAATTGATAAGGCATATAAAGGCTATAAGGTAATGATTAATGTCAACACTGTGAAAAATTCTCCTACGATGTTCTCTCGAAGAGTTTTCGAAGGTTTAGCTTGCGGGACGCCTGTTATCAGTACCTATGCAAAGGGAGTTAAAAACCTATTAGGGGATCTCGTGTACATTTCTGAAGATGAGAAGGATATCAATAATGCGTTTCAATTCCTTTTGAATTCCGAGGAAAATTACCGTAAGAAGGCAATGAGGGGAATTCGTGAGGTATTAAAGTACCACACTTACACACACAGATTAAATAAAATTATTGATAAAATAGGCTTGAACTTTAGAAGTGAATTACCGAGAGTAACAGTTTTAGGATTTGCAAGTTCAAAGGAAGAATTTTTGAAGTTGCTAAAAAAGTTTGAGAAGCAGACTTACCAGAACAAAGAATTATGTATCTTGGTAGATTTATTTCCAGGATACCTTGAGCTGTTTAATAAATATAACAACAAAAATGTTAAAACTTTTATAAAAAGCTACTTTCATAACTATCAAAATATAAAAGAATGGCTTGATACCTCATACTGTGCATACTTCTCATCAAATGATTATTATGGAGAGAATTATCTTTTGGATTTAATGTTATGCACAACCTTTACTGATAGTGAAGTTATAGGTAAAAGAAGTCAATTTGCTTTTGTTGATCATAAGCTTGTTGAACATAACCCTAATTCTGAATATGAATACGTCTATAATTTAAAAATTGCAAGTTCGGTGTTTAAATTGGATGTATTCGCAAAACAAAACTTAAATGATTTATTGTCAGATATTGAAAAAGGAATGGATTTTTCAATTTACTATAAGCAAGGCAGCAGATTATTTAGTAATGATAAATTTAATTATGTTGAAAACGGCGATTCAATTACGGCTGTGGAGCAACTTAAACAAATTGAGATTTGAGGTTTGTCTTAAATGAGAGTGAATAAAAAGAAATTAGTAATTGCAGGCCACGACTTAAAATTTGCTGAAGATATTATCTCGATTTTAGAAAAGAGTGATAACTTCTCCATTAAAATTGATAAATGGAAAGGTCACAATGTTCATGATGAAGAATACAGCCGGGAATGTCTTAAATGGGCAGATATCATTTTTTGCGAATGGGGTCTTGGGAATGCAGTATGGTATTCAAATCATAAGTTGCCACAACAAAAATTGATCGTGCGGATGCATGCCCAAGAACTAAAAACAGTTTATCCTAGGCAGTTCAGAATCGAGAATATAAATAAGATAATTGCTATCTCTCCCTATATATATGAAGAATTTTATAGAGTGTTTAAATTCCCTAGAGAAAAAATGTTGATGATTTACAATTCGATAGATACAAAAGTTTTGAATAAGACAAAAAAAGATTCTGACTTTAATCTTGGGTTTATCGGGATGTGTCCAAAGTTAAAACGGCTTGACCTTGCCATTGATATATTTGAAAAGTTATGGACATTAGATAATAGATACAAATTGTATATCAAAGGAAAACATCCTCAAGAATATCCTTGGCTTTGGAATAATGAAACCGAAAGGGATTTTTATGAGACCGTATTTCAGAGGATTAGGGAAGCTGAGTGGAGAGATTCGGTAATCTTTGATGGCTTTGGAAACGATGTCCCCGAATGGTTGCAAAAAATAAATTTTGTTTTATCAACGAGTGATTCGGAAAGCTTTCATTTAGCTCCTGGCGAGGGAATGGCTTCAGGCGCGTTTCCTGTTATTTTAAATTGGGATGGAAGTAATACGATTTATTCATCAGAATATATTCATCAAAATGTTGATGAGTGTGTAAAAAAGATTATTGAGATTAATTCAATAAGTGACAAAAATGCCATGAGAGAAAAATTAGTAAAATATACAGAGGAATATTTTGATGTTAACAAAATTGCAGCACAGTGGATTAATGTGATAGAAAATCTTTATTCCGAAGGAGAGGGTTGAATGTGGTCTTTTTATATAGGCCGGACCGGATGACAGAAACACAGCTTCAAGCATTAGTAAAAGCATTACCTGGAAGCAGGAATAAAGATCCTATAGACGCAGCAAATTTAATATTGAGAAGGAACGCTTTTAAGATACCTCCTTTTGGAATAACAACCTATAAAGAAAAGATTGACTGGAAAGGCGATCAATCAAGAAGTTATCTCAGGCTCATACATGCCAACAGCTTTTTAGGTTGTCTATTGGAAGCTTATATTTTTAAAAATGATGATATTTATTTATATAAAGCATTCGATTTGATTGAAGACTGGATAGAAAATAATGATTATATTGATACAGCCAATACAATGGGATGGCATGATGAAACGACAGCGCTAAGATTGCAGTATTGGTTGAAGTTTTATATTTATGCTAAAAATAAAATGAATCAAGACAGGGTAGAACGATTAAAAAATAAAATGTGGGAAACCGCAGAACTGTTAAGTGACGATTCTTTTCATTCAACCAATACAAACCATGGGATGTTTCAAGATATTTCACTATTACAATTTGCTTCATTTTTTATGTTTGAAGACGATGAAAAATGTAGAGAGTTTATTGAGGTATCAATTGAAAGGCTGAAAAATTATTTCGAATATATTTTTACAGTAGAAGGGGTTCATAAAGAACATTCGCCAGCGTACCATCTATTGGTTGTTTCTCAAATAAAAAAATTAATTGACTGGATGAAAGAGTTTAATCGCAATGCTTTCGAAAGTTTTTATGCTTTATATCTTAAAGCAGAGAAGTATGCTACACACGTCATTCGGCCGGACGGATTTCTACCTCCTATTTGTGATACTGAACCAAAAAAAGTTTTAGAAACAAGTTATAATCATCTTTTTGATACCGATGAATTTCTTTATTCTGTTACTAAAGGAGAAAAAGGAACACCGCCGGCAGATAATGATATTGTGTTTAAAGAGGCAGGTTACGCAATATTCAGAGATGATTGGAACAAAAAAGAAAAGGCAACATATTGCTTTTTTTCAGCAGCATACCACGTCGATTATCACAAACATAGTGATGACTTAAATCTTTATATTTATTCAAATGGAGAGATCATAACCGAAGCCGGTCCAAATGGTTATAACTATAAAGATCCATACACTAGATATGCTTTTTCTTCATACGCTCATAACACTTTATTGGTTAATGGGAAGGGCTTGCCTCGAACTGATGGAAAATATGATGATGTTTATATTGAGAATTATCATATTGGACAAGATGAAAGTGAAGCTACCGGTGTTAATAAACGTTTTGACGGAGTAGTTCATAAAAGAAACGTAAAGTTTAATAAGCAAAATCAAAATATAATTGTTCAGGACACGATTTCTTCCGATACTAAAAATGAATACCAACTTTTATGGCATGTGGCCAGAGATATTGAAGTGAAAAAAAGAGATCATATTGTAGAGTTTTTTAGGGACAATCAAAAAGTAATGGAACTCGAATTATCTACAAAAGCTTCTCCAATCATCAATATTAGAAAGGGTCAAACTGCACCAACATATAGCGGATGGATTTTTCCCGAGATGGAGAACAAGCTACCTTCTACTACTCTGGAAGTCAATTTAACTGGAAGCAGTGTTGATTGCCGGACTGAATTTCGTTTTTCCTCTTTTAAAATACCAGTATTAAATGAATCTTTACGGCTTGAAAAAGACTACTCAAGTACAAGAGATTTAAAGTATTTATTTGAGGAAGCAACTGAAGAGAGTTATAAAAATCATTTGACTATCGTCTTCTCAGCTATGGGGAAAGATTATAACTATATGTTTAATTACAAAAAGACTTTAAGCAATCTAAAAACAAACAAGTTATTTATATTGGATGATTTTGGCATACAAGGTTCATATTATATTGGGAAAGATAGAGACTTTTCTATAGAAACATCTGTTATGTCTCTGATAAATTATTTCACCTCCAAATATGAAATTTTACAAAAGAACATAACAGCTGTCGGATCATCTAAAGGCGGTTTCTCTGCACTTTATTTTGGAATAAAATATCACTTTGGTAACGTAATAGCCGGCGGACCACAATCAAAGCTTGGACAATTCCTTATCCATCAAGCGCCGCATAAACAAGTCGCTGAGTACATTGCCGGCGGATTTACCGAGGGTGATTGTTATTACCTTGACCAAATACTTTACAACATTTTAAATCAACCTGTAGATAATAGCCCAAATATAAAATTATTAGTTGGGAAAAAAGATCATCATTTATCCGATCATGTCATGCCGCTGTATAACACTTTGAAAAATAAAGGATATAAAACTCAGCTGGATATTAAAGAAAATATGGATCATACGGGGTTAAAGAGATATTTTCCTCGTTATCTACAGCATCATTTAAAATTAATATTGGGGATTCAATCTGATTACAATATTCATTTAGATATAGATGACTTTTATATTAAATCCGTTCATACTGAGAGAAAGGATGATAGTATTATAGTCTCTACAAAGGCTTATGGAGAAGATCTATACTATGCTTTTTACCTTTATAAAGAAGGAATTTTGGAAGAAAAGATACCTTACAGTCGAAGTAATCAAGCTATTTTTAATATAAAAGAAAAAGCATCATATCAAGTCAGAGCCTATGTGAAAAACAAAACGGATAAACGTGTTGCTCTTAACAGCGATCCAATTAAAATTAATTAGAGAGGGTTTTAAATATGAAAATTTGCACTATTGGTTTAGGTTATATAGGTCTCCCTACTTCAATAATGTTTGCTAAACACAACAATGAGGTCATTGGAGTAGATGTAAAACCAGAAGTTATTGATTCACTTAACGCTGGTTTGATCCATATAGAAGAACCAGGCCTTCAGGAGGCTCTAAATGAGGTAGTGGAGAAAAAGTTATTTAGGGCCGCTTTAAAACCCGAGAAAGCTGATGCTTTTATTATTTCAGTACCTACCCCAAATAGTGATGATGAGCATAAATCGTGTGATTTAACTTATGTTTTGAGTGCAGTACAAAACGTTCTTCCTTATTTAGAAAAAGGCAATGTTTTAATTGTTGAATCTACAATCGCTCCTCGAAGCATGGATGACTATGTAAAACCAATTGTTGAAAATGCAGGCTTTGAAGTAGGAAAAGATATATTTCTAGCTCACTGTCCGGAACGAGTTTTGCCGGGGAAAATTCTTCATGAACTTATTTTTAACAACCGTATTATTGGTGGTATTACGAATGCTTGTGCAGAAGCGGGCGCTAACGTATATAAGACTTTCGTAAAGGGAGAAATCATAAAAACAGATGCTAAAACGGCCGAAATGTCAAAACTAATGGAAAATACATTTCGAGATGTCAACATAGCTTTAGCAAATGAACTTGCGAAGGTTTGTAATGAGCTTGATATTAATGCTCTCGAGGTAATCAACATGGCAAATAAACACCCTCGTGTAAATTTACACACACCTGGTCCTGGAGTAGGCGGGCATTGTTTAGCTGTCGATCCATATTTTATTATAGCTAAAGCTCCTCAGACTGCAAAGTTAATTGATATTTCTCGTTCTATTAATACCTCAATGCCATATTACATTGTTGAAAATGTAAATAAATTAATGGAGAAAAATAATGGTAAAGTCATTTCTATTTTTGGTTTGACATATAAAGGGAATGTTGATGATATAAGAGAAAGTCCTGCTATGGAAATTTTGAATATATTAACACAGCAGAAAAAGTATGAGATTAGGGCATATGATCCTCATGTCAATCAGGATTTCGTATATAAAAACATTCAAGATGTTGCAGAAAACTCCGATTTAATTTTAATTTTGTCTGATCATAACGAATTTAAGGAATTAGACTGGAGTAGTTTATCTGGAATGTCAACTAAACAGGTTCTGGATACTAAAAATATTGTAAAAAACCGTTCAAGTGAGTTTGATTATATTAATCTTGGAAATTTATACAATGCTATTAAAAAAGAGAATGTATTTGTATAAGGAAACCCCTGTGATTATCATGATAAATAATGAAGAACAACAATGATTGATTACAGACCTTTTTTGTTAAAATAATTCTGTTTTTCCGATGAAAAGCTGGCGTTTCGGACTTTTCTACGTCCAATTCACCAGCTTTTTTAAAGCGAACACAAGCATAGCCTGCATGGACAAGTTTTACTTCCCCCGCAGGCCATGCTTATGTTTTAAATCCGCAAAGCGTGCTCGATCGTTTCTTTACGTTTGCCCATAGGCTTGTTTATTTTTCTCCGTGTGCCGTACATAACCAGCCTCATCCAAATGATCTTGCCAGAGGTGCGAATAGATTTTTTGATGATTTGGCTTTCCATACATTGATTCAGCAATGGGAGGTGTTCACATCGTTTTGCAATTTGAAGCATAAACCCGATAGCCATCCCGGTTGGTTGTGCGATATGTCAGAACGTAATCTTTTGCGTGTTTGGACAAGCTGGTAACCCCTAATCTAGATTCCACTCACATTTTAACAGAGAAGCTTGTCGATCAAAGCCACTTTTTATGACTTTGTCGAATAATTTTTCAAACAACTAGGTTTAGTTTTAAAAAAATTCAGCTTTACAATCCTACTAATTGTCCGATATATTTAAAGAGTTCTTTTTAAAGGGTGAATGGAAGGAGGTATAAATTGAAACGGATAGCATCCATATTAACTTTGGCTTCTCTTTTTATACTCTCAGTTGCATATCCTAATTTCGCACGGGCTTATACCGACTATTCAACTTATAATTTAGAAATACAAAATCATTTTTTAGGAAGTAAAGAGGCACAATCCGCTGTTGAAAAAATAAAAAATGATTTTGGATGGAATGCCACTGCGAAAAAAGGCGCATCGTATGAAAATTACCAAATTTTATCTGGCGGCTTTTCTAGTGAAGAAAGAGTAAAATCTGCTCTACAGGATTTTAAGAAGAATACAGGAGTTGCAGCTTCTTATCAACCAATGGGCAGTGCTGTAGATTATCAGCGTATTGTAACAAGCGCATTTACTGGAGAAGACAGAATTAAAAATGTTTTAGAGATGTATCAACAAGAAACCGGCCAAAAAGCGAGTTATAAACCGGAGGGAACAGCAAAAAGCTACCAGCGTATTGTAACGAGTGCATTTACCGGAGAAGACAGAGTAAAAAGCGTTTTAGAGATGTATCAACAAGAAACCGGCCAGAAAGCGAGTTATAAACCGGAGGGAACAGCGAAAAGCTACCAGCGTATTGTAACGAGCGCATTTACCGGAGAAGACAGAGTAAAAAGCGTTTTAGAGATGTATCAACAAGAAACCGGCCAGAAAGCGAGTTATAA
>NZ_JASGCA010000023.1:0-47849 GCF_030449715.1 Bacillus sp. LB7 | reverse complement strand
AGGGTTGCGGGTCACGCTGAAAGGATGACAAAACCCCAAAACAAAAGCCGTTTTGGGATTTTGTCAACAATCTGGAAAGACCATTCCAATCAGGAATGGTCTTTTTTTACGCAATTCTTCAGCGCGCCTTTATTTTCCTCGAGTCGGCCGCGGCAGCCGAAACCAGACTAAAAAATGAAACTATTAAATTTTGTCACACGGCTCCTGCCAAAGTGCCGTTTTCTTTCAATTGAGCAGTCATCTGTAAGCGTTTTAATATAAAGACAAGGAGCCGACATTATTCGACATCATTTTTTTATCAGAGGCTTTAAAGGACAACAAAGGAGGGTTATGAAATTGGAAGAAAGACAAAATTCAGATTTCAAAGTAAAGATTCAACGTTTCGGAAGCTATTTGAGCGGAATGATCATGCCGAATATCGGTGCATTTATCGCATGGGGGATCATTACCGCCCTGTTTATTCCGACGGGATGGATGCCGAATGAGGCGCTTGCTTCATTGGTTGATCCGATGATCAAATTTTTGCTGCCGCTCTTGATCGGATACACGGGCGGTAAGATGGTGTACGACCACCGCGGAGGCGTCGTCGGTGCGACTGCAGCGATGGGCGTTATTGTCGGCGCGGACATTCCGATGTTCCTCGGCGCGATGATCATGGGGCCGCTGGGCGGCTACCTGATGAAATTGACGGACAGGCTTTTCAAAGATAAGGTCCGTTCGGGATTTGAAATGCTGATCAACAACTTTACAGCCGGAATTCTCGGTTTCATTTTGGCAGTGCTCGGCTTTCTTGCGATCGGTCCGGTGGTGCTCGGCTTGAACAAAACATTGGCGGCCGGCGTGGAAGTGATCGTCAATGCGAATCTGCTTCCATTGGCAAGTATTTTTGTAGAGCCTGCGAAAGTTCTTTTCCTTAACAATGCGATTAACCACGGGATTTTGAGCCCGATTGGTATTGAACAGGCCGCCCAGACAGGAAAATCGATTTTATTCCTTTTGGAGGCGAACCCAGGTCCGGGTCTCGGGATTCTTTTAGCTTACATGATGTTCGGAAAAGGCACATCAAAGCAGACCGCACCGGGCGCTGCAGTGATTCACTTCCTTGGCGGGATTCACGAAATTTATTTCCCTTACATTCTGATGAAACCGCTGTTAATCCTGGCTGCAATAGCGGGCGGAGCGAGCGGTGTGCTGACATTCTCCATCTTTAATGCGGGGCTGGCGGCTGTTCCTTCACCGGGAAGCATTATTGCGGTGCTGGCGATGACGCCGAAAGGCAACCACATCGGTGTGATCCTTGGTGTTCTCGTCGCGGCAGCCGTTTCATTCATTGTCGCTTCTTTGATTTTGAAAACGTCTAAAGCCGGCGAAGAAGATTTAACAGCCGCAGCAGAAAAAATGCAGCAAATGAAAGGGAAGAAGAGCCAAGCCGTTTCCGCGTTGGCTTCGGCTGATGAAGCGGAAGAATCAGAGGCAACTTACGAAAATGTCGGCAAGATTATTTTCGCGTGTGATGCCGGAATGGGCTCCAGTGCGATGGGGGCATCCATTTTGAAAAACAAAGTCAAAAAAGCAGAACTCGATATCGACGTATCCAATACATCGATCAATAATCTGCCGGGAGATGCCGACATCGTCATCACGCATAAAGACTTAACGGAACGCGCAAAAGCGAAGCTTCCAAACGCCAGACACATATCGGTGGAAAATTTCCTTAACAGTCCAAAATACGATGAACTGATCAATCAGCTAAAAAAGTAAAGTGTGAGAACCCGTGAGCCTGTCAATCAGGCTCACACAAAATGTATGAAAGAGAGTGATTTCCCAATGAAACCAGTACTTGCAAAAGAAAACATTCATCTCAATCAATCTGCCGCAACGCAGGAAGAAGCGATCAGGCTGGCTGGAAAGGCGCTGGTTGACGCCGGCTATGTGACCGCGGATTATATCGAGAAAATGTTGGAGAGGGAAGGCCTCACTTCCACTTACATGGGGAACGCAATCGCCATTCCGCATGGTACGGAAGACAGCAAGCACGATGTTCTTCATTCCGGAATATCCGTGATCCAGCTTCCGGAAGGTGTTGAATACGGCGATGGCAATATCGCTAAAGTGATCTTTGGCATTGCCGGGAAAAATGATGAGCATTTGGAGATTTTGTCAAAGATTGCGATCGTTTGCTCAGAAGCGGACAATGTCGAACGGATCATCAATGCGAAAAATGAAGACGAGTTAATGGCGGTTTTTGAAGAAGGTGACCAAATATGATTGCACTGCATTTCGGTGCGGGGAACATCGGCCGCGGATTTATCGGAGCCTTGCTCTGCAAATCGGGGTATGATGTCGTGTTCGCCGATGTAAACGATGCCGTGATCAAGGAACTGAACGACAAGGGCCGCTATATCGTCGAATTGGCCGACGCTGGAAGAGAGCAGGAAACGATTGGCCCGGTTCGGGCGATCAACAGTGCGACCCAGCTTGACGAATTGTATGATTTGATAGCGAAAGCCGACCTTCTCACCACAGCGGTAGGTCCTGCGGTGCTTAAATTGATCGCAGAGCCGATTGCAGAAGGTTTGAAGCGTCGGATGAAAATAAATACCCAGCCTTTAAATATTATAGCTTGCGAGAATATGATCGGAGGCAGCGCTCATCTACGCGAGGAGATTTTTGCCCGCTTAACTGAAACAGAGCGCGCCGCAATCAGCGATTCAGTCGGCTTTCCGAACTCGGCAGTCGACAGAATCGTGCCGATCCAGCATCATGATGATCTGTTGAAAGTAACGGTGGAGCCTTTTTTCGAATGGGCCGTCGATCAAACGGAATTCGCCGGAAAAGTGCCGGATATTGAAGGTGTGACATATGTACCGGATCTCGCGCCATTCATCGAAAGAAAGCTGTTTACGGTCAATACCGGACATGCCATGGCGGCGTATGCCGGCTATAAGAAAGGTTTGAAGACGATAAAAGACGCCATTCATCACCCTGAGGTCCGCCAAACGGTGGCAGGCGCGCTTGAAGAAACAGGCCGGTACCTTGTTCAAACATACGATTTTACACAGGAAGAGCACCGGGCATATATGGCAAAAATTATCGGGCGCTTTGAAAATGAATGCCTATCAGACGACGTCACCCGTGTGGCCAGGTCGCCGCTTCGCAAGCTTGGCATGGATGACCGTCTTGTCGGCCCGGCCAGGAAGCTTTGCGACCTCGGCTTTGAACCTGTTCGCCTTGCAGAAGGTATTGCCTTGGCGTTGCAGTTTGATTGTGCCGATGATCCGGAAGCCGTTCAGCTTCAAAGCATGATCGCTGAAAAAGGCTATGAAGGGGTGCTTCGGGACGTGTGCGGACTAAAAGAGGATCATTCTTTATTCAAACTGGTGATCAGCCATTTGAAAGCATAGTTTCAGATAGAATCGGGAAAAGTTCGGCAGCCGGGCGGGGGCTGCCGAAACAGAATGTATGAACAGGGCGGCGCAGATGCAACCTAACCTTGAAACATCAGCTGGGGCTGATGTTTCTTCACTTCTAGAAGATTTTAATAAAAATTTAATTAGTTCGAATTGAAGATTTCTTAACAGCGTTTTATGATAGGGATACCGTTTCAACCGCCGGACCCCCCTTTCACTCCCGCAAAAACGACAACATCGGAGGCGGCGTTTTATGTATATGACAGCAAGGGAACAAAAATTGATGAAATATCTTTTGCATCAAAACCGTTATGTCAAGGTCAATGAAATTGCCGACTATATTGAAGTCAGCACAAGAACGGTCCACCGCGAGCTCAAAGCGGTTAAATCCGTTCTGGACAAGTACAGTCTTCAGCTTGATAAGCAGCCGGGAAAAGGCTTGAAACTGGTCGGTGTCTACAGAGACAAACAGCGGCTTCTTGAAGATCTGTCCCGGGACAGCCATGTCGAATACAGTGCCGATGAACGAAAGCTTTTGATTTTATGCGCGATGCTTGAAGCGGGAGAGCCGATCAAACTTTATACAATCGCCAATGACTTGCAGGTGACGACGGCAACGATCAGCAACGATCTTGACGAGCTGGAGAAGTGGATCGCTCCGTTCGGCCTGTCGCTGATCAGAAAAAGAGGCTACGGCATAGAGCTGAGGGGGCCGGAGGATGCCAAGCGAAAAATCGTCGGAAACTTGATGGCCGACAAGCTCGATGTTCAGCAGTTTCTGGAAACGATTGAAATGAACATTAAAGGCAAGAACGAAGCGCCGGAGAAAATATTCGGTGTCGTCAGCAGGGGGAAATTGCTGAAAGCGGAAAAAGTGCTGTTTCAGATGAAAGAAAAGTATGAACTTTCCCTTTCCGACAGTGCATACATCGCTCTCGTCGTCCACTTGACGTTTGCGATCGAGCGGATACAGCTCGGTGAAATGATCAATATGAATGAAGAAGAATTGACGGACCTGAAGCGTACGAAAGAGTTTGAACTGGCGATTGCGCTTGCAAAGGCGCTTGAAGATGCGTTTCACGTGAAGATCCCCGAAGCTGAGGCGGGGTATATTACGATGCATTTAAGAAGTGCCAACAAAAGCTTCAAAATCGACTACAGAGCGGAAGATATCGAGCTGGATACCGCGCTCAGGACGAAAAAGCTGATCGATTTCATCTCGCAAAAAACGGGCACGAATTTAACAGGCAACCATTCGCTTTATGAAGGATTAATCGCCCACCTTGAACCGGCGATCATCCGGATCAAAGAAAAGATGTCAGTGCATAATCCGTTAACAGAACAGGTCAAAAAAGATTATTTTCTCTTATATATGGCCATAGAGGAAGGCGTCGAAACATTTTTTCCGGAAATTCGGTTTCCAGATGAAGAAATTGCTTTTATCGTCCTTCACTTTGGATCGGCGCTTGAGATGAGCAAACAAAAAGTAGACATCAGCGCGCTCGTGATTTGTTCGAGCGGAATCGGTTCATCAAAGATGCTGGCCTCGCGGCTGAAAAAAGAGCTTCCTGAAATCGCTTCCTTTGAGATATCCTCGCTGATGGAGCTGAAATCGAAAAATACCGGTGCCTATGACATCATCGTTTCAACCGTGCCGATCCCATATGAAAACATTGACTGCGTCACCGTCAGTCCGCTCCTTGACACAGAAGATGTGAAACAGATCAAACACCAGCTCACCCGGAAAATCCCGCTCATCCTTCGGAAAAAGCGGATGGCTCCCAAAAAACCGGAGCCGTTTCCTGATATGCTTCAGATTGCGCGGAAAATCGGCCATTACGCAGCCGGCATTCAACATTTACTGAGCCATTTTACAGTTGAAACGCTGGAAGCTGAATCAAGCTTGGAACATACGGTCAAACGCCTTTGCAGCACCCTTGAAGATCAAGGTCTGGTTACAGATGCAGGACAGATGGCCGGCGGGCTGATGACAAGAGAAGCACAGGGGGGCCTCGGCATTCCCGGAACCACCTTCGCACTGTTCCATTTAAAAAGCGAAGCGGCCGCGATTCCCCTCTTTAAAGCTTATGATCTGTCCAAACCGTTCGAGATCAAAGGGATGGACGGAAGCGCCATGAAGATGACGCGGATGCTCATCATGCTGGCGCCGGCCGATCTGTCTCCGGAAGGTTCCGAGATTTTGAGCTTGATCAGCTCTTCGATGATTGAAAGTGATGAGAGTATAAAAGCGTACCAGAACGGAGACCGCGAGCAGCTGTACGGCAGGCTGAACGTGTTGTTTCACCGGTTTATACAGGATAAAGAGTGGTAAAAGCCAAGCCCCGGTCACCCCGGGGCTTTCTTCATTTTTCGCGCACACGGTCATGTTTAAACAAAAATTTCTCCGGTTAAAAGTCTAGTAACATCAGCTAAAGGGAGGAATCACAAATGGATTTGCGCAATCAGCAGACAAACGGACAGCCGGCACAGACGCAAGACCGTCAACCCGGCATCGAAAGTGTCATGAACCCGCGTCCGATCTATGAAAATGACAATGACAAAGGGACGGATAAATTGAAAGGAAAGGTCGCGCTGATCACAGGAGGCGACAGCGGAATCGGCAGGGCAGTTGCCGTTGCCTATGCTAAAGAAGGCGCGGACATCTCGATCGTCTATTTAAATGAACACGAGGACGCTCAAGAGACGAAAGCGCGGGTTGAAAAAGAAGGCGTCAAATGCCTGCTGCTTCCCGGAGACGTCAGAGACGAAGCATTTTGCAATGACGCGGTTGAACAAACCGTAAAAGAGCTGGGCCGTCTTGATATTCTTGTCAATAATGCGGCCGAACAGCATCCTAAAGACAGCATTAAAGAGATTTCCAGTGAACAGCTTGAGAACATTTAAAACAAATTTCTTCTCTTATTTCTACTTTACAAAAAAAGCGATCGATTATTTGGAGCCGGGCAGCGCGATCATCAATACAACATCGATCAACCCTTACCGGGGCAATCCGCAGCTGATTGACTACACGGCAACAAAAGGTGCGATCAATGCGTTTACAAGATCGATGTCACAGGCGCTCGTCAAAGACGGCATCCGCGTCAATGCCGTTGCACCCGGACCGATTTGGACGCCGCTGATCCCGTCAACATTTTCAGGGGAGGAAGTGGCGAAGTTCGGTACAGATACCCCGATGGGCCGTCCGGGTCAGCCAGTGGACCATGTGGGCTGCTATGTGCTTTTAGCATCTGACGATTCTTCGTATATGACAGGGCAGACCCTCCACGTCAACGGCGGAGACTTTATCACGACATAAAAGGGGGAAGCTCGTGTGAAGGTGACAAAGGAAGACGTAATCGAATACTACGAAAAAGCGGGCATCGCGCTGAGCGACGATGATAAAAAAAACATCCAAATCATGGACTACGGATTAAATAAGCTGAATAAGCTGGGGCTCCAGCTGTTCGTCTATGTTAACACAGACCGCTACTGCGCCAAAGAGCTTGTATTATTCCCTGAACAAACATGCCCCGAACACCGGCATCCTCCCATAGACGGGCAGGAAGGGAAGGAAGAGACATTCAGGTGCAGATACGGAAAAGTGTATTTGTATGTAGAAGGAGAAAAAACGGAAGTCCCAGCCGTTCTGCCGCCGCACGAGGATATCGAGCATTTCACCGTTTGGCACGAAATTCAGCTCACACCCGGCGAACAGTACACGATTCCGCCGGATACGAAACATTGGTTCAAAGCGGGGAGTGAGGGTGCTGTGGTTACGGAGTTTTCTTCAACAAGCACCGATGATCACGATGTGTTCACAGACCCGAGAATTTAGCGAATGGGAGCCGCTCTCATTCGCTTTTTTCCGTCCGGTCAAGCACATCAAAGCCGATGAAGCGCTGTCCGTCATGATCGGCAAAATAAAATTGAACACCGTTCACACAAAGTGTTTTGACGGCTTCCTGTGCCGTCGCTCGAAACCGCTGAACGCGGGCGCCGTTTAGGAAAGCCGGTTCAAGTTTGTGTTTTCTGCCGGTCAGCGTTCCAAGCCGCGCTATTTCCGGAGCCGCCTTCCCCGGAAATTCGACACCGATAATCCGCTGATGGCGGTCAAAGTCTGCAGCCAAAGCCGTGTTACCGATATCATCGGTTGCTGCGGCAGATCCGGAACGGTTTTCCGTTAAAGCAATGTAGCCCATATCAGCCTCCGCATCAAACGATATGAAAATATTCACGTCAAAAACCTCCATTCAATTGTTTAATATACAAGACATTGTGGAAAAGTAACAGTGGAGACGATACAAAGGAGGGAACTCAAAATGGATCAGCAGCAATTGAAGAACAAGGTGCTCGACATTCTCGATCATCATAAAATCGGTTCGCTTGCAACGGTCGAAAGCGGCAAGCCTCATTCCCGCTACATGACCTTTTTCCACGACGGGCTGACGCTTTATACACCGACAAGCGATGAGACGCACAAGGCGGAAGAAATTGATAACAACCCGAACGTCCATGTGCTGTTGGGTTATAACGGTGAAGGATTAGGCGATGCATACTTAGAAATCACAGGTACGGCAAAGCTCAACCATTCTCAGGATTTAAAGGACAAAATCTGGGATGAAAGGCTTGAGCGATGGTTTGACGGAAAGGACGATCCGAACTTAACCGTGCTTGAGATTGAGCCTTCGGAAATCAGACTGATGAATGAAGGCGAAAGCACCCCGGTCACACTTGATCTGTAGCCCGCTGTGCTCTGTCAGTTTGTCATGAAGGACGAACTGTAGTATAATAAAAAACAGGAACACGCAAAAGAGCAAATAAATGGAAAGTAGACTTCTTTTTTCTTTCTTAGAAGATACTGATTTCTTCCTCTGACCCGCCCCTAACAGGATAGAGGGAAAAAAGACTTTTTGTTTCACAATTCACACTGGCGCGGCTTCGGAGCCGTAAGGACGAATGAGAGGTAGGGCTTTCGTTGTCTTGTATCAGAAATTCCATGGTGTTTACTTTCAACTCGGAACGATAGATGCTGATCTTTTACGAAATTCAAATGACCGCCTTTGGCAGCGGATAGATTTATTTGCTCGAATAAATATGATAATTGAGACCGCTTCGGCTTTTGCCGGGGCGGTTTTTGATTTGCCGAAACGTTTGCGTTTTGAAAACAGTCTTACCTATAGACTGGAGGAAAGAAAATGGACTTTTTAACATCTAAGGTACTATTGATTTTTTGTTTTCTGTTGCTGATCCATTCCATCGAAACGCTTGCATATGCCGCCCGTCTGTCAGGCGCGAGAGTCGGATTTATCGCATCGGCGCTGTCATTATTTAATGTGATGGTCATCGTCTCGAGAATGTCAAACATGGTTCAGCAGCCTGTGACGGGGAAGCTTGTCGATGTTGCGGGTGCGGACGCACTTTCCCTCGTCGGCAGCCAATTTCGGTTTTTAATCTTTGGTTCAACCGTCGGCACCATTTTCGGAATGCTGCTTCTGCCGACGTTCGTCGCCGTATTTTCGAGAGCGATTGTTCATTTGGCAGGGGAAAACGGCTCCGTTTTGCAAGTGTTTCGCAAGGCGTTCTCAAAAAATATCTTCAAGCATGCCAAGCATTATGCGAGAAGACCGAGCCTGGAATATGTGAAAGACTTTCGGTTCCGCTATATACCGAAGCGGTTGTTTGTCTTGAACATGGCCATCACGGCGATTTATACAATCGGTGTTCTTGCCGCTCTTTATGCGGGCGTCCTCGTGCCCGAAAGGCATACGACCGCGGTGATGGCTTCCGGCCTTGTCAACGGGGTTGCGACAATGCTGCTGGCGCTGTTTGTCGATCCGAAGGTTTCCGTACTTGCAGATGACGTAGCAAAAGGGAGGCGGAGCTATACCTATTTGAAATGGGCTTCGATTACGATGGCAACATCGAGGGTGGCCGGGACGATTTTTGCCCAAGTTCTGTTTATCCCGGCTTCTTACTATATCGCATGGATGACGAAGTGGATGTAGTCGATTTTTGACGAAAAGATCAAAATTCGATCATTTTTCTTTCAAAATGAAACAAATGAAAACAAAACATTATCTTTTTCGACAGGATTAGACGGCTTGATCTTTCTTTTGTTAATTGCCCGCTGTTTGATCCTGTGATAGTCTTATGTGTGGCGGTGATAAAAGTGGAGAGGGTTAGAGTAAGAGTAAGAAAACCGAAAAGAAAAAGACGAAAAATCATAAAGCGCCTGTTTACATTAATGTTGCTGGTTATCATAGCAGCAGCGGGCTATACCTACTTTGAATACAAAAAAGGCTTATCCGAATCTGACGGAGATTTTAAAGAAGACGGTCAGTTTGAATTTAACGGGGAAGGCTCTGATCTTGATGAAGTGAACATCCTCGTTCTAGGGATCGATTCAAGAGGGGAAGACCATTCAAGGTCTGACTCGATGATGGTGATCCATTATAATAAAAAGCAGAAACAGCCTAAATTGATCTCGATTATGCGGGACAGCTATGTCGACATCCCAGGATATGACAAGCAAAAAGTCAACGCGGCTTATGCATATGGAGGCCCGGAACTCGTCAGAAAAACATTAAAAGAATCCTTTGATTTGGACATTAACTATTACGCTGTCATCGATTTTAAAGGTTTTGCCAAAATCGTGGATGCGGTGGCGCCTGACGGCATCGAAGTCGACGTTCCGAAAAAAATGTCGTACGGAATCGGGATGACACTGCAGCCGGGAAAACAAATTCTTCACGGTGATAGGCTGCTGGGCTATGTCCGGTTCAGGCATGACAGAGAAAGCGATTTTGGACGGGTCAGAAGACAGCAGGAAGTCTTTTCAAAACTTCAAAATGAAGCGGTGAGCATCGGAAATATCGCCCAGCTTCCGAAGCTTTGGGGGCTCGTCGATCCGTATATTGAAACAAACATACCGAACGGCGTCATATTCTCCCTCGGCAAAGACTTTTTGCTCGGAAGCATAAAAGAAACCAAAAGCTTCAGGCTCCCGATTAACGGATCATTCACGAACAAAGACGATCCAAAATACGGGGCGGTCCTCGATTTAGATCTTGAACAAAACAAGAAAGAGCTGAAACGCTTTTTAAATGAGTGATCAAAAAATCCGCCGGGAAACCCGGCGGATTTTACTGATCATATTTTTTTAGTCCCCGGTCATAAAGGAAATTGCCGAACGGAACAAATGCGGCCACAAGACCGGCAGCCGGCCATTTCACAGACCACCTCAGCACAAAAGTCGCATACAACAGAACAAACAAATACAAAATAAACAATCCGCCGTGAAGCGATCCGACAATCGTAACGGCCATCGGATAATCCGCCCAATATTTAAGCGGCATGGCGATAAACAGCAGGATTAAAAGCGACATGCCTTCAATAAAACCCATCAACCGAAGGCGGCCAATCGGCGTTTGCAGCATAGTATACCTCCTGTGGAGTGATAGTCTACCTTTATACTATAAACCAAAAGGGGACAAATATGACAGGTTTTTTCTCCGTTGAATTTATGCGTCTGCTGGAAGCTTCATTAAAGCGCCGAAATATTGCTGGGCAGTCGTAAAACAAATAAATGCGGTCAATTCCGTTATTTCTTCTTCTGAAAACACTTCTTTTAAAACATCAAACTGCCTGTCTGAAACGCGCTCCCTCTGCGCCAAAAAGACCTCTGCAAACCCCATCGCAAAGCTCGTTTTCTGCTGATTCGGGATCTCGGGTTTCCCCTTGGCCCTGCAATATTCGCATCCGTTTCCCTGAGCCAGCACACGGCGCACCTGCTCCTTCAGTTCCTTTGATAAAAAGCCGTCTCCTGACAGCTCCTCAGCTAAAGCCGTCCAGTTTGACATCAGGCTTTCAGAGTGTCCGAGCAGCCGCTGAAACGGCGTCTCTCCTCTGTCTGAAAAATTGATTCTTGTCATATGATGATCACCTCTTCTTAATCATATATAAGCAGAAGTGAAAAATGAATTCCGAACGAAATAATTTTCATGATAATATTAAAGTAATGAAATAGAATGAAGGGAATAAAGTTACATATGAAAATTGATGACCTCGATTTTAAAATCATAGCCGAATTAAAGAAAGACAGCCGTTTATCGATGCGGGAGCTGGGCAGAAAGATCAGCCTTTCCGCGCCGTCTGTGACCGAAAGAGTCAGGCGGCTCGAATCGTTTGGCGTCATTAAAAAATATACGCTTGACATCGATTACCAAAAGGTCGGTCTTCCCGTATCCTGCATCATTGAAGCAACGGTGAAAAACGGGGAATACGAAAGGTTTAAAGCGTATATCGAACGCCTCCCGAACATTGAATTCTGCTACCGGATCGCGGGAGCCGCCTGCTATATGCTGAAAATCAATGCAGAGAGCCTGGCGCAGATCGAAGCGTTTATCAATGAAACATCACCATATGCGCAAACCGTGACACACGTCATTTTTTCTGAAATTGAAATAAAGGGGTCGTGAACATTAGAGATGCATTTGTATCATCTGTTATAATAAAAGGATGCATGAACAAGAAAGTGATGTGATGGACTTGTCTAAAACAGTCGTTTTAGCAGAAAAACCTTCAGTCGGCCGTGACTTGGCCCGCGTGCTGAAGTGTCATAAAAAAGGAAACGGATATCTTGAAGGCGACCGCTATATCGTGACATGGGCGCTCGGCCATCTGGTCACATTGGCGGACCCTGAAGGATATGGAAAGGAATTCCAATTCTGGCGGCTTGAAGATCTGCCGATCATCCCCGAGCCTTTAAAGCTCGTCGTCATCAAAAAGACCGGAAAGCAGTTTCAGGCGGTTAAATCGCAGCTGATCAGAAAAGATGTCAAAGACATCGTCATTGCAACAGATGCCGGCCGGGAAGGCGAGCTTGTCGCCCGCTGGATCATCGATAAAGCAAAGGTCACGAAGCCATTGAAGCGCCTGTGGATTTCGTCGGTCACAGACAAAGCGATCAAAGACGGATTTAAAAACTTAAAGAACGGCAAAGACTTTGAAAACCTCTACCATTCAGCCGTGGCTCGAGCTGAAGCCGATTGGATCGTCGGCATCAACGCGACAAGGGCGCTGACAACGAAATTCAACGCCCAACTTTCCTGCGGACGCGTACAGACGCCGACATTGGCGATGATCGCGAAAAGAGAGGAAGATATCAAGAACTTTAAACCCGTCCCTTATTTCGGCTTGCGTGCAGCGGTTGACGGTATGACGCTGACGTGGCAGGACAAAAAGACGAAGCAGAACCGCACTTTCAACGCGTCTGTGACGTCACAGCTTGCAGGAGCGTTGCAAGGCAAACCGGCCGCCATCGCCGACTTGAAAAAAACGGCGAAAAAAAGCTTTGCCCCCGGTCTGTATGATCTGACCGAGCTGCAGAGGGACGCACATAAACGCTTCGGATTTTCCGCAAAAGAAACGCTGTCCGTTTTGCAGAAGCTCTATGAGCAGCACAAGCTTGTCACCTATCCGCGGACGGACTCAAGATTTCTTTCCAATGACATCGTCCCTACGCTGAAAGACCGTTTGGAAGGCATGCAGGTGAAGCCTTATGCTCAGCATGTGGCCCGGATCTTAAAGCGTGGCGTTAAAGCCAATAAAAGCTTTGTCAACGATGCGAAAGTATCCGATCACCACGCGATTATTCCGACGGAAGAGCCGCTTGCGCTCGGCGCGTTAAGCGAAAAGGAAAGAAAGCTTTACGATTTGATCGCGAAGCGCTTCCTCGCCGTTTTAATGCCGCCGTTTGAATATGAAGAAACTAAAGTGTTTGCCGAAATCGGCGGAGAAACCTTTACGGCAAAAGGGAAAACCGTTCAGTCGCAAGGCTGGAAAGCGGTGTACGATTTTGCAGACGAAGATGATGACGAGGAAGAAAAGGATCAAACCCTGCCAAAACTCGCAAAAGGCGACACGCTGTCCGTCCGGTCTTTGACAGAGACGAAGGGTGAAACAAAACCGCCGGCGCGGTTTAATGAAGGAACATTGCTGTCTGCGATGGAGAATCCGGCCGCATTTATGCAGGGAGAAGAAAAAAACCTTGTGAAAACTCTCGGAGAGACGGGCGGACTCGGGACAGTCGCAACACGCGCCGACATTATCGAAAAGCTGTTCAACACGTTCCTGATCGAGAAAAAAGGAAAAGATATTTACATTACTTCAAAAGGAAAACAGCTCCTTGAGCTTGTTCCGTCAGATTTAAAATCTCCGGCCCTCACCGCCGAATGGGAGCAGAAGCTGTCAGGCATTGCAAAAGGAACACTGAAATCCTCCGCCTTCATCAAAGAAATGAAGGAGTACGCAAAGCAGACGATCAGAGAAATCAAAAGCAGCAATCAAACGTTTAAGCACGACAATATCACAGGGACGCATTGCCCTGACTGCGGAAAACTGATGCTGAAAGTAAACGGCAAACGCGGCACAATGCTCGTCTGCCAGGACAGGGAGTGCGGCCACCGCAAAACAGTCGCCAAACAGACGAACGCCCGCTGCCCGAACTGCCATAAGCGCATGGAACTGCGCGGACACGGAGAAGGCCAGACATTCGCCTGCGTCTGCGGCCACAGAGAAAAGCTCTCCGTTTTCGAAAAGCGCAGGGCAAAAGACAAAAATTCAAAAGCATCAAAGCGCGATGTACACTCCTACTTGAAAAAGCAAAACAAGGATGAGCCGATCAACAACGCGCTCGCCGAACAGCTGAAGAAGCTGAAGCTTGATCAATAATCAGCAGACAGCCTGCCGGAAACGGCAGGCTGTTTTAATGTGACCAAATATCATCAAAACTAGCTGTTATGAAGAAGAACTTGTCAGTGAAAAGTCGCGAATCTACACGGCATTTTCATACTTCTATTTGTCCCGGAAAGCTGTTCCCTGTTCTAAGGAATCAGTTGTTTTTAAAATCCTTGATTCTACTCTATTAACCGGGTGGTTGGTTTGGCTGTGCTTTCCCTCCTTTGGTGCGATTGGACCTTCAAAGATACTAGCACAGAGATCTTGATAATGGGCTATTTCAGATCCAAATACCTCCCGGGATTTACGCAGCAGTTCGGTGAATACGGACTGATCCCTCACCGATTCATTCAACGATGCAACTGCTTCAGCCAGTGCGGCACGCACCGTCATTGCTTGGTGGTTCACGGATTGTACGTCCCAATACACATCCGGTGTTCCAGAACTAATCCGTGCCAGTAGCGCAAGCATAGTTGCATGCGGAGGAGGGGCAAGGGAACTAAGTTTTGCAATGTCAACATCTAATTCCGCGAGCGCCAATCCAAAGGTGAGTATCGCTGAATGAGTGAGTGCTTGCATAGCCGCGGCCAATTGATCATGCTCCTCAGCTTCTAATAGCACCGGACGGCCTTTCCAATCTAAAATCATCTGAATCAAATGACTTCCTTTAGGCCCGTCGTTTTGAACGATGACAGCTACCGGTCTACCCGCGATACTAAGACTTGGAGCAAACATAGGGTTAAGACCTATGCTTTCGAAAGGCAAACCGAAAGCGTGTATTTTTTTAAATATGGGTGACTGGACAGAAAGAGTGTGCGCCAAGAGAGAATCAGGCTTCATTAACGACCCGACAACTTTTACTGCTTGAAGAGCCGCGGTCTCTGGTAAAGCGAGCATCACCATGTCCGCCTTCTGAATAATATCTTTGGCCTGTGGAGTCGGAACAGTGATGTCACACTTTTTGAATTGTCGACGAACAGAAGGAGGTTTTTTATCGATAATACATACTTCAACACCCGATCCTTCAAGGAGGTCTGCAAACATCCCGCCAACGCCGCCGGCTCCCCCCGCAATCACACACTGCCTTATTTCCTGACTCATCTTGAACCTCCCACTGCAGAGAGTTCCGCTGCTGCGATAGCTGAGACCATAGCTCGCGCTTTAACCTGAGTTTCTTCGAACTCCTCTTCTGGATCTGACAATGCTACGATCGCTCCTCCGACACCAAAAGTCGCCTTGTCATCGGTCACAACAACTGTGCGGATAACAATGCTAAGATCCGCAGCGCCACTCAGTCCAAACCAGCCGAGGCTGCCCGAGTAGACACCGCGGGGGCCATCCTCGAGCCGGTCTATGATTTCCATCGTCCGAATTTTCGGAGCACCGGTCATCGAACCGCCTGGAAAAGCAGCACGGACGCAATCAACCGTTGATTTGTCAGGACGTATAGTGCCGCGAATCGTCGAGATCAACTGGTGGACTGGTGCATATGTTTCTACATCGAACAGCTTAGGTACATGAACAGATCCTATTTCACAAACAGTGTTAAGGTCATTTCTGACTAAGTCAACGATCATTAAGTTTTCTGCGAGATCTTTTTCATCACTTAGTAACTCATTTCGTAATTGATGATCTTCAGCAGAAGTCCTGCCTCTCATACGAGTACCCTTGATCGGTTTGGACTCAATGATACGATCAGCACTGATTGAGAGGAACCGTTCCGGAGAGGCACTTAGTACTGCCGCATCCGCAAAGTTTAAAAATGCCCCATAGGGAACCGGACTGATTCTTCGCAGGTGCGTATACGTAATCCAAGGATCTATAGGGGTATTAACAGTTGCGGAATTAGTCAAGCATATCTCATAGGATTCACCATTGCGGATTTCTTCAAAGCAATTGTTGATCAGTTGAAGATAAGAAGTCCGGTTATGCCGAAACTCGATTGGGATATTGTGGTCTGGCACGGATGTAAGGACTGAATCCTTGTCCGAATCGTTTGCTGCAGCAGGAATGTCATCCAAGATTCGCTCTGCAGCGTTTAGCCAGTTGAGTGCTTGCTTATCCTCATCCCCAGTCGAAAGACACAACAGATAGGCTTCCTGTTCAAGATGATCAAAAACAAGCATGCGGTCTGCGAAAAGCAAGGCCGCATCAGGAATCTCAGATTGATACCGGCTGCTCCCGCAAGTTTCAACTTTTAGCTCATAGCCAATGTAACCCACATAGCCGAGATTGAATTCAAAGGGAAGGCCTTTCGGAGCAGATGTTGCCCGACGGCGGATTTGCTCATCAAGATAATCAAAAAATGACTGTTCAATGAACTCCGTCTCTTGACCCGAACGTTGTACTTTTACAACACCCTCTGCTACGCTATAGGTTATATATTCAGCATTCTCTCCGGCACCATCGCCAAGATAGGAAAATCGTGACAAGCCTTCGATGACACTGCTGCTGTCAAGCCAGAATCCATGAGGTGCATCAGCAAATAGTGTCTGGTAACTTAACTGAGCGTCAGGAAATCCCGATAATTTTCGAAAATGAATCCGGTAGAAATCGCTTTTAGATTGGGAAGGCTCCTTTAATTTGGGAGACGGTCTTGATTGTTCAGTGCGCTTCGGAGTCAGGTCTCGAAAGTTGGCAAGCAACTCGTGCCCATAATGACTGCAGATTGACTCGGGGTGGAATTGCACACCCCAAATCGGCAGATGGCGGTGTCGAAGCCCCATAATCAACTTATCTTTTGTCCAGGCAATCGCTTTCACATCATCACCCAGATCAGTAACGACAAGGGAGTGATAGCGTACGACAGAGAACTCAGGCGGAAGCCCGTCAAAGATATCAACCCCTGAATGGTGAATGACTGATGTTCGTCCATGCATGGGCTCAGAAGCGTGGTTCACCTTTCCGCCAAACAAATGAGCTATACCTTGATGTCCAAGACAGACTCCGAGAACTGGCAGCTTAGCTTCTTGAATAACAGTTGCATTAATACCAAAGTCCTCAACCCGTTCCGGTCGACCGGGGCCTGGGGAGATCACGATGTTGTCAATCTCATCAATCGGTACTTGTGACCAGTCTGCATCATGACGGACAACGATTGGCGGTCGGCCATTTACTTCGCCGATCAATTGATAGAGGTTGTAAGTGAATGAATCATAGTTGTCAATTAGAAGTGTTTGTATCCCTGCCCCCATTAAACAATTCCTCCCTTTTTCTTTTTTGCCCGGCCGGGCAAAAAAGAAATGTCCTGTCTGCGATTTTCTGAATTATCAATGACGATATCCTCAACCCTGCACGTTTCAGAAATAATGAGCTCATAAAGGTTACGCAAAAACTCTTGACTTAGACCATTCTCGTCAGCGTATCGAGCTGCCCGTTCCTGGACAAAGTTAATTCGGTGCGGCTGCATCATCGGAATATGATACTCGCGTTTGTATAATCCAATCTTAATGCAGCATTCTAAACGTGCTTTCAATGTATCCAACAGTTGTTCATCAATACGATCAAGTTTGACACGCAGGCCCTCAAGCCCCTTTTCTATTTCTGATAACATGTAAATGCCTCCAATTCTAAATTCTTTTGATAAATGAGAGGGACTTTACCTTGACGATCTGCGTCTCTCCTTTTCACCCGAAACTTAGACTATGAAGTATACGGTTGATAAGATAAGAAGATTTGAGTGTTCGACTATAGTTTCAGTGAAAATACCTTCAGATCGCAACAACCGAATCTCGAAGACCACAGCACTTGAAACTGACAATCTGCAGCATTATGAATACCTAACGTGCCGAGGAGACTCAACAAGCGGATTGAGCTTGTCGTGTATCCACATTCATAGACCAGCTTGTCTTTCTAAAATGGAGTAACCTTGATACAATGCCGCATGACAGGCGGAATCACATACGTACGAGCACTGCTGACCCATCAGATTAGGGTGATTGGATAAATAATCCATTTCTCGAATACTATAAATTTTTTATAACAGCAGATGATAATATTTGCCGCCACGACCACCCCTGTGTTTGACGAAGGATTTAACTTTCATCGAAGTTATGCAAATGTGGTTTATTTCTGTTAAATTATAACTATTAGCCTAAATTATAACAATTTAAATATTGAAAAAAGTTTCAACACTTGTGTGAATGAACTGCGCCCCAATTGCTATAACAGCGCTGCTAACGGATGAAGATCAAATGAAAAGGTATGAGTCCAATACAATTCCGGATTCATGCCGGTCCAACCGCTTCATGACATTTTATTGTCTAACTTTGCGGGGGCATATCAAAATGAGCGGCAGGCTTTTAGTAGGTTTGATCATGTGTACATGGAGTGGTGCTTAGGATCGGATGCCGCCGGATTTTCCGGGCACGTCTTCAAGTTCAGCAGTGCGGTGGGGAGATCTTTATGCGAGATGAGCACGGCTGGGAACACAAAGTATGAAACAGCCGCTGTGTGTTTTTTCCTTCACTTTCGTCAGCATGCCGGATCACGTTTCCCGTCAGCGAAAAAGTGGTATGGAAGAAACAAAGGAGGACGTGATATGGCAAACAAAACCGCAGGAAAAGCAGCTGCAGAACTGCTGAAGGAATGGAATATTGATCATGTTTACGGCATGCCGGGCGACAGCGTCAACGAATTTATCGATGAATTGCGGCATGAAGAAAACAGCCTCCGCTTCATTCAAGTGCGCCATGAAGAAACCGCTGCTCTCGCTGCCGCAGCCGATGCGAAGCTGACAGGCAAAATCGGCGTCTGCCTTTCGATAGCGGGCCCGGGCGCCGTTCATCTTCTGAACGGCTTGTATGACGCGAAAGCTGACGGGGCGCCTGTGCTGGCGATTACAGGGCAGGTGTCTTCGAATGAAATCGGAAGAGATTACTTTCAGGAGATCGGTCTTGAACGAATGTTTGAGGATGTGGCTGTCTTTAATCAGCAGGTTCATTCGGCCGAAGCCCTGCCTGACCTTTTAAATCAGGCGATCCGTACCGCCTACAGCCAAAAAGGGGTCGCCGTACTGAGCGTATCCGATGATCTGTTTGCGGAAAAGATTAAGCGGAAGCCGGTTTATACGTCTGCGCTTTATATCGAAGGCGATCTTCAACCGAAGCAAAGCCAGCTGATGCAATGCGCACAATTGATTAATCATGCGAAAAAGCCGGTGATTTTAGCGGGAAAAGGAATGAAATCGGCAAGAGATGAGCTGCTCGAATTTGCCGATAAAGCGGCCGCCCCGATCATCGTTACGCTCCCCGGGAAAGGAGTCGTACCCGATCGGCACCCGCACATGCTCGGGAACCTCGGACACATCGGCACAAAACCCGCATATGAAGCGATGGAGGAAAGCGATCTGTTGATCATGCTGGGGACTTCTTTTCCATACCGCGATTATCTGCCGGAAGATGCGCCGGCTATTCAGCTTGATAACAACCCGGCGAAAATCGGCAAACGGTATCCTGTCACCGCCGGCCTTGTCTGCGATGCGAAAAAAGGGCTTTTGGAACTGACGAAAACCATTGAACGGAAATCGAACCGCGCATTTTTGGAAAGCTGTATACAACATATGAGGAAGTGGCGCTATGAAATTGAAAAAGACGAACAGGTGGCGACAGCACCGCTTAAGCCTCAGCAGGTGATTGCAAGGCTTGAGGACGCAGTCGCCGATGATGCGGTCCTGTCCGTTGACGTCGGAAATGTGACGGTTTGGACGGCGCGCCATTTTAATATGACCAGTCAGGATTTTCTGATTTCAAGCTGGCTTGGCACGATGGGATGCGGTCTTCCAGGCGCGATTTCGGCAAAGCTTTCCAATCCGGAGCGCCAAGCTGTAGCCGTATGCGGAGACGGCGGCTTCAGCATGTCCATGCACGATTTTCCGACTGCTGTCAAATATGACCTGCCGATTGTTGTCGTGATCTTAAATAATCAGAACTTGGGAATGATTCAATATGAACAGCAGGAAAAAGGGCATGTAAATTATGCGACGGCGCTCGAAAACGTCGATTATGCCAAGTTTGCCGAGGCCTGCGGCGGGAAGGGCTTCAGCGTGACAAAGCACGAAGAGCTCATACCGGCTTTGAAAAATGCCTTTCAATCACAAAAACCGTCGATTATCGATGTGGCAATAGCAGATGAACCGCCGCTTCCGGGAAAAATATCCTATACGCAAGCTGTAAACTACAGCAAATATATGATCAAAAAACTGGTTGAGAAAAAAGAGCTCGACTTGCCGCCGCTGAAAAAAAGTTTGAAAAGGATTTTTTAGTATGATGCCAAGGGAGATCGTCCCTTGGCTTTATCATGTTCAGGTGTTAAAATTTGATGGATAGTATTGGAATGTCCGCGTTTTTTCTTTTTGCATCAAAACCCGTCTCAACACGATAAAAAGAGAGGGGATTGAAACGTGGATTATGTTATGAAAAGTACCTTCAGTACAGCTTTCATACTAGCAGCCGGATTGCTGTTGATGTCAATCGTTCCTCAGCAAGCCTTCGCTCATGGTTTTGTCGAAAAACCGGAGAGCAGAGCGGCTCTGTGCAGTGAGGCTTACGGACTTCTCAATCTGAACTGCGGAAGCGTGATGTATGAGCCACAAAGCCTCGAAGCGAAAAAAGGGTTTCCGCATGACGGCCCGGCAGACGGACAAATAGCATCCGCGGGCGGACTGTTCGGCGGGATTCTTGATCAACAGTCGGAAAATCGCTGGTTTAAACATATTATGACCGGCGGGGAACACACCTTTACCTGGACATATACCGCCCCCCACAACACCAGCCAATGGCACTACTATATCACCAAAAAAGGCTGGGATCCTGACAAACCGCTTAAGCGTGCAGATTTCGAACGGATTGGAACCGTGCCGCATGATGGTTCCCCTGCATCTCGCCATTTATCTCACGAAATTTACATTCCAGAAGACCGCTCCGGGTATCATGTCATATTGGCCGTTTGGGATGTGGCTGATACTGAAAACGCTTTCTATCAGGTGATCGACGTTGATCTAGTGAACAAATAAAGCCCAGTTGTCTGAAAACCGGTTTGTGAATCAGCGGGTTTTGGTGCAAACAGAGAAAATAAGTGATCAAAAACCCCGGCTTTCCCAAAACATGCCGGGGTTTTTTGAGGTTCGTTATTTCTTTTTCTTCATTGCGGCAGCCATGAACGGCAGCAGGGTGCCGAACAGCATTGTACCGCCGAAGAAATTCCCGAGATAAGGCTGTCCGATCAGGTAACAGACGGCAAATACAGCCGCAGCAAGACCGATCATGATATAGCCTGGATAAAACCTTTTTTTAAAGCTTGTCCGTTGGGTCACCCGAAAAAATATCAGCCCGATGACGAGCGGGACAATCCATAAGTAAAACAGTATAAATACTCTCATGATCAAAACTCCATATTTTTTTATCTATCATAACAGATTGCAATGTGAAATGCGTGTGACAAATCCCGGACTCATTTGCTGCGGGCGAGGTATTCCTCCTTCAGGAGCCCGTATACGAAATGGTCGGCGAAGTGATCGTGGAGCCACTCGCATTGTCTGAGGCAGCCTTCTTTCGTGAAGCCGAGCCTTTCCGGAATCGCCTGGCTTTTTACGTTTTGAACAGCGGCTCTGATTTCAACTCGGTTTAAATCGTATTCGCTGAAAAGCGTGTCGATCAGCGCCCGGCAGGCATCAGTCATCATCCCTTTTCCTTGAAAAGGCTCCCCCAGCCAATAGCCGATCGAAGTCGTACGGTTGATCCAATTAATATAATGGAGCCCGATGATTCCGGCAAAATGGCCTTGATGCCATATTCCCGCCTGAAACCCGTTGTTCGCAGCGGCCTGTTTCATACTTTCTTCAATAAAAGCTTCGGTATCCTCCAGCTGCTTTGTGCCGTCCACCCAAAACAGCCATTTCCGCAACACATCTTTAGACTGCTGGATCTGCATATAAACGGCTTTGGCATCTTTGGGTTCGAGCATTTTCAAATAAAGATCATCACGCACCATTAATTTAAACATCCAGAATCCCCCTTTTCTTCAGTATAATATAAAAAAGCCGACCGAGGCCGGCTTTTAACCAGAAAATGTATCGTAAATCAAGAAAATATTAAGGGCGACGATTAAGGCGGCGATCAGCCATGAGACGGCTGTTATCCACTTCGCATTTTTCAGGCTCCCCATAATGCGTTTATTGCTCGTAAATAAGATAAGCGGGATAAGGGCAAAGGCGATGCCGAATGACAGGACGACCTGACTCAAGACAAGAGCGGTTGTCGGATTCACCCCTGAAGCAATAATGGCTATAGGCGGCAAAATCGTAATGAACCGTCTTAAATAAAGCGGAATCCTGAAATTAATGAAGCCTTGCATGATAATATCTCCTGAAAGCGTTCCGACAGACGAACTCGATAAACCGGCGATTAACAGGCCGACGCCGAACAGTACCGCGGAAAGCGGACTGACCATGCTGCTGAAGTGGCTAAAGGCCACATCAAGGTCTTCGACAAAAATGCCGTTCTTATAAAACAGTGCAGCGGCGACGATCAGCATGCTCGCATTGATTGCTCCGGCAATCAGCATGGCGATCAAAATGTCGATGAACTCAAACCGGAATATCTTTTTCTTTTCCGCTTCCGTTTTTCCGACCACTCTCCGCTGTGTGAGAGCGGAATGAAGATAGATGGCATGCGGCATCACGGTCGCTCCCAAGATTCCCGCCGCCAGCAGGATGCTGTCTGCACCATCGAAGCGGGGAACAAACATGCCCTCCAAAACCGATCCGATATCAGGTTTTGCAAAAAAGGTTTGAAAGGCAAAAGCGATCACGACGATGAACAGCATTCCTGTTATCGCTGCTTCAAGCGGCCTGACGCCGCGCCTTTGCAGTTCCAAAATCGCGAAAGATCCGGCGGCTGCAATAATCGATGCTTCAAGCATCGGTATACCGAACAGCAAGTAGAGACCGAGAGCAGCTCCGATAAATTCGGCCAAGTCGGTCGCGATCACGACAAGCTCTCCCTGAATCCACAAGCCGATGGAGACCGGTTTAGGGAATTCTTCCCGGGCGACTTCGGGCAGATTTTTACCCGTTGCAATTCCGAGCTTGGCAGACAGCGACTGAATCAGCAAAGCCATAATATTTGAAAAAAGAATCACCCATAAAAGCAAGTAGCCGTATTTCGAACCAGCCGCGATATTGGTGGCGAAATTGCCGGGATCAATATAAGCTATAGCCGCGATAAACGCCGGACCCAAAAAAGGGAGCAGCCTTTTAAAGCCTTTGCTTTTTCCGTCCAGTGCATCTTGAGCTTCTTTTGATATTTGCGAGTGTTTGGACAAATCGTGACTGACCATTTGATTCACCTAGATTCTCAGTTGTTTTTCCTTGTACACAAAAGTTTCCTTAGTGCAAATTTATATCATCATCATATGCCCGCGATGATCAATTGTCAACCATAAGATGCTATAGTATATGCGCGAACGGTTTCGCCCAAACAAAAAAACCAGCACCGCTTTCGGGCGATGCTGGCCGGATATTAGGCCTGAGAACCCATTCTTCCGCGGAAGATCAGGTTTAAAATGAAGACGAGAATTGCGGCTCCGATAATCGCCGGAAAGATGGCGAATCCCGCAATATCAGGCCCCCACGTTCCGAACAGTCCATGGCCGATCCAAGCTCCGACAAAGCCGACAACCATGGAGCCGATCCATCCGCAGGGAGCGCCGCTGCCTCCGATTGCACCTCCGATCAAACCAATGACAATCGCAACAATTAAAGAAACGAGAAATCCTAACATTGTCTTTCCACCTCTTTCAATTGATTTATATTAAATGTTTAGCCCGTCTCGGGCGTCTATAAACGCTTGAAAGCATATTGAGAAAGACGGATGGCTAATCTTCGAGAAGCGAAGCGCCTGCGATGCCAGGGTGTGTCATTTCATACGGATCGAGAATGAGATCCAATTCTTCCTCTGTCAAAACATCGTGGAGCAAACACAGCTCGCGCACGGATTGTCCTGTGGCAATCGCTTCTTTCGCAATTCGTGCGGCAGCTTCATAGCCGAGGTGCGGATTGACGGCCGTAATCGTTCCTACGCTTTTTTCGACGAATTCTTTCAGCCTGATCTCATTCGCCTCAATTCCGGTGATGCAGTAATCGGTAAAGACGCGAAATCCGTTGTTCATGATTTTAATCGACTGCAGCAAATTAAAGACGAGTACGGGCTCCATCACGTTTAACTCAAGCTGCCCCGCCTCTGATGCAAGGCAGATGGTATGATCGTTGCCGATCACTTGAAATGCGATCTGGTTCATCAGCTCAGGCATCACCGGATTTACTTTTCCGGGCATGATGGAGGAGCCGGGCTGGCGGGGCGGCAGCCGGATCTCGGCAAGTCCCGCCCTCGGGCCTGACGCCATTAAACGCAAATCGTTGGCAATTTTGGACATGTTCATCATGCCGACTTTCAAAGCAGCCGATACTTCTGTGTAGGCATCCGTATTTTGTGTGGCATCGACAAGATGGTCTGCGCCTGTCAGCTGATAGCCGCTGATATCTGACAGGTGTGCGACAACGCTTTGAATATATCTCGGATCGGCGTTTAAACCTGTGCCGACTGCGGTGGCTCCCATATTGACTTCATAGAGATGATGCTGCGACTGCTTGATCCGCTGAATATCGCGTTCGATCACCCGGGAATAGGCTTCGAATTCCTGGCCGAGCCTGATCGGAACAGCATCCTGAAGATGGGTGCGGCCCATTTTGATAACGGAATCGAACTCCGCCGCTTTTTTGCGGAAGGCATCCAGCATATGCTCCATCGTCGATATGAGCTGTCTTAAGTGATTCAATGTGGCCAGATGAATGGCTGTCGGAAACACATCATTTGTAGATTGGGCCATATTGACATGCGTGTTCGGGCTTAAATGGAAGTAATCACCTTTTTCTTTTCCTAAAAGCTCCAAACCTCTGTTTGCGATCACTTCATTTGTATTCATATTCATTGAAGTGCCGGCGCCGCCTTGAATGGGGTCGACAATAAAATGATCGTGCCAGAGCCCTTCCGCTATTTCGCCGGCCGCTTTTACAATGACTTCGCCGAGCTCTTTATATAAACGTTTAATATCCATATTGGCGAGAGCCGCCGCTTTTTTGACCATTGCCAAAGCTTTAATCAGCTCTTCATCAATCCGATAGCCTGTAATCGGAAAGTTCTCCACGGCCCTCATGGTTTGTACGCCGTAATAGGCGTCAGCCGGAACTTCCTTTTCGCCTAGAAAATCCTTTTCGATCCTGGTTGCTTTCGTATCCATGGTAAAACCTCCGTAGGTTGTTTCTTATGATGTATTGTGCCTCGATCAGCCGTGTTTTAATTTGCTTTTAAAAAAAGGAAAATCGTCTTCCGATTTGGGCTGTCAAGTAATAAAGAGCCTGTTTTCTCTAATGATATACGCTCATTTGCATGGCAAAAAAATTTAAAGGAAAGATATGCAGAAACAGACAAATGGTCATATAGTTATGTTTATGTATTATTAACTTAATTAAATTTATTTACTTCATTTGTCTTTTTGTAGTAAATTTCCTTATATAAATTTTCGTATGAGAAAGGAAGATCTGTGATGGGACATGTACTGATGATCAATTTCCCGGGGGAGGGGCACATCAATCCTTCTCTTGGCGTCACAAAGGAGCTGCAAAGACGAGGAGAAAGCATCGTATATTATGCAGTTGAGGAATACGCTGAAAAAATTAAAAAAACAGGCGCGGAAGTCCGTTTATACCCGGATTTCAGAGAGGCTTTATCACCAGGGAAGGAAAAAGAAAAGAGGGACTTTGCCGAGTTGGTTTACAATATGTCGGGTAAAGTCGATGAGATCGTTCAGCTCATCTACCGGGAAGTCAGGAGCGAGTCTTATGATTATGTAATATATGACCATCACTTTTTGGCGGGGAAAATCATTGCTGAAATGCTTGGGCTGCCGAGCGTTTCGTTATGTACGACATTTGCAATGGACGAGACGTTTGCAAAAACGTTTACCCTGCAAGGCGACCTTGAAAGCTCGCCGTATTTTGAAAAATTGAAGCAATCCCTCGGCGAATTAAGTGAGCGGTATCCCGTCAGCCTCGACAAGCCGTTTGACGTGTTCTCCTGTCCGGGGGATATTACGATTGTCTTTACCTCCAGGGAGTTTCAGCCTCATGCCGAACGATTTGGCAATGACTATTTGTTTGTCGGGCCGTCAATTACGAGCAGGCAGGACCCAGGCAGCTTTCCGTTCGCTGAGCTGGAGGGGGAAACCGTCATCGTGATCTCGATGGGCACAATCTTTAATCAGCAAAAAGAACTGTATCATATGTGTATCGAAGCGCTGAAAGACTTTGACGGCAAGGTGGTTATGGCTGTCGGGAAATCAACGGACCCCGCGGATCTCGGCACCATACCGGATCATTTTATCGTGAGGCCGTATATCCCGCAATTGGAGGTTTTGAAAAAAGCCGATGTATTTGTCACCCACGGCGGCATGAACAGTACAAATGAAGGCCTGTACTTTGATACGCCGCTCATCGTCATCCCGATGGGTGCAGACCAGTTTTTCGTCGCAGGTCAGGTGGAACGTACAGGCGCCGGGATCAAGCTGGATAAAAATGAACTTTCTCCGGCTGTTTTACAAAAAACGATTGAAGAGATGCTTAAAAACCGCTCCTATAAAGACGGCGCCGCCAATATCGGCCGCTCGCTCCGCGATGCCGGCGGCTATCAAAAAGCGGCTGATGCTGTATTGGAGTTGGCGGGGAAAAAGTAAGACGCTCCAAAAACGGAGCGCCCCGCTAATTCATCCTGATCTTCCGCTCCACACTGCCGTCTTTTTTATGGACGATGACGGCAGTGCCTTTGTTTTCGGCGATTTCTTTCGCCCGTTCGACGGCTTCTGCTTTTGTATCCTTTACTTCGCTGGCCCGCTTAGCGTCTTCGGCTTTGACTGCCCAGCCTTTTTCGTGTTTAATGACATGCTCGCACTTTTCCGCAAGCTCCGGCCTGCTGCTCGAACCGCTGTCACCGCGTTCCGTTTCATCGGCTTCCTCCGCATAAGATTTGAGTTCGCTTTTGCTTCTGTTATCCGCCCATTCCTTCGCCTGACTCGTCGCAATCGGAATCGCCCTGCTTTCGTCGTATCCTTCGTCTACCATCGCATTCGCAATTTCAATGGCTTTATTTTTTACCGGTTTGTCCAAATGTTTCAATGAAGCGGGATAGTCTTCCATTGACCATGGCATTTGATCATTCCTCCTTTTACATAAAGGTTTACCCGCCAGCTGCCGATCAAAAAACACGGATTCATAAAGTGAATCATTGTATACTATAAAAAAACACGATTGAGAGGGCGAACATTCTGTGCGCTACGATAAAACAGATTTGGAAAACGAACTGAAAAAAATTGAAAAATGGGAAAAAGAACAGCAGAAAGCGTGGTTTTGGGAAAGGATCGGCCGGCTGCCGTTCAAAGTTCTGGACAAGCTTACGCCGGCATTCATTCAAGATAAAATCGGTCTCTTGCTCGACGAAATCGGCGGCTTTATTCAAAACGGAGGCCAATATTTGACGTCCGAAAAGCATATGATCCGACAGTTTCAAAAAAAGCTGCTGGATGAAACAATCGAAACAGTCGAAGATATTCAAAGGGCTCCTTTGGAAGTGATGGATCAAATGTGTGAAAACCTCGGGAAAAACAGGGCGAATACCGCGGCTGTCCAAGGAGCGACAACCGGTGTGGGCGGCTTGTTCACGCTTGCCGTCGATATTCCCGCAATACTCGGCCTTTCATTGAAGACATTGCAGGACATCGCGGTGTCTTACGGCTACGATCCTAAAGAAAAAACGGAGCGGATGTTCATTATTAAATGCCTGCAGCTCAGCGCTGCTGATATTGTCGGGAAAAGAGCGATTATTCAGGAACTCAGCCGCTACCATCAACCATCAGGCTCCCGGGAAAATATGATTTCGCAAATTCAAGGCTGGCGGGAGGTTGTTTATACATACCGCGATTCTTTCGGATGGAAAAAGCTGTTTCAAATGGTGCCTGTCGCAGGCATCCTCTTTGGCGCAATCTCAAATCGTTCAATGGTGAACGGCGTTGCCGAAACAGGGATGATGATGTATAAAAAGCGGAGGATCATGGAAAGGCTTGCGGAGCTGGACACCGCAGAAACAGAGTGATAAAAAGGCTGCCGTCTGATAACGGCAGCCTTTCTCATGGCGTTACGCTTTTTCCGTAAAGCGGGGCAGTCTGAAGATAATCGCGCATATGCCGCAAACGCCGATCAAAATCGGATAAAAAGAATAAGGAAGAATGCTGACAGGCGATATTTTCGCGATTTGTGCAGCTGACAGCATTTGCGCGCCGTAAGGAATCAATCCTTGAACAACACAGGAAAAGATATCGAGGATGCTCGCCGATTTCCGGTTGTCGATTCCGTACCGGTCAGATAAATCTTTTGCCAGCGGCCCCGCTGTAATGATGGCAATCGTATTGTTGGCCGTCGCCAGGTTTGCCGCGCTGACAAGGCCGGCAATGCCCGCTTCCGCTCCTTTTTTTGAACGGATTCTCCGCGATACAAATTGAAGGAGAAATGCGATCCCGCCGTTTCGCTTCATCATTTCAGCCATTCCGCCAATCAGAAGCGATAAAATGATCAGTTCGGACATCCCGCCGATGCCTTCGGTGATCGCTGTTAAGTACGTATGAAGCGTCAGGCTTCCGTCGGAAATTCCGATCACCCCGGCTAACACGATCCCGCCGAAAATAACGGCCATAACATTAAACCCGAGAAGGGCGAATATCAGAACCCCGAGATACGGCAGCACCTTCACCCAGCTGTAAGTCCCGGCTTGTGCGCCGGGATGGCCTCCGGCTGAAAACACCATCAGCAGGATGACTGTCGCAACCGCGGCTGGCAGAACGATCAGGAAATTCGTTTTAAACTTGTCCGACATTTTCGTCTTTTGTGTGCGGACAGCGGCAATGGTCGTATCGGAAATAAATGATAAGTTATCACCGAACATCGCGCCCCCTACAACCGCAGCAACCGAATAGGCCGCAGGAACGCCGATCTCAGCGCTGATCCCCGCAGCGATCGGAGCGAGCGCAGCAATCGTTCCGGTTGACGTGCCCATCGACACAGAGATAAACGCAGCGATGATAAATAAACCGGCAACCATAAACTGCCCCGGTACAAACGAAAGCGCGAGATTAACGGTTGATTCGACGGCTCCCATCGCCTTTGCGGCAGATGAAAACGCGCCGGCCAAAATAAAGATCATCACCATGATCATAATATCGGGGTGTCCGGCGCCTTTCGCAAACCACTCCGTCTTTTGGCTGAGCTTCTCCTTGCGATTCATCGCCAGTGAGACAACCGATGCCGCAAGCGCCGCGGCCACGATTGGCAGGCTGTAAAAGTCGCCTGTGATCAAGCCTGATCCAACGAATAAACAAACAAATAAAAACAGCGGCAAAAGCCCTGAAGCTTTTCCGTTTTGATTTTGCATGATGTACACCTCTTCTATAGGTTCAAACCGTTTTTTCACCAATATCCAACACTTTAAAAGGCGCACGCTCAAAAGTCAAATGGTAAAATAAGTTCGGGAGAAAATCAAATCAAAAGTGGGGGAAGCTGATGGATCGCAAAACGAATCTTCTTGAATTGACAAAGAAAGTCACAGAAAAGCACGCCAATTTTTCCGTTTCGGAAGTGAACGACCATTGTATGCGAATTGCTGTTTTGGAGGGCGAATACGTATGGCATTTCCATCCCGGCTCAGATGAGCTGTTTATTGTTTTGGAAGGAGAGCTGTTGATCGATTTTCAGGACCGTCCTACAGAAGTTCTGAAAGCGAACGATTCCCTGCTGATTCCGAAAGGTGTCATTCACCGGACGCGCGCTCATGTAAGATCGGTTAACCTTTGTATAGAAAAAACGAATGCGGAAACCGTCGCTTTCGCGGAAGGGAATGTGCTGAAGCTGATACGGTGCAAATCAGCCGAACAGCAACTTCAAGCGTTCAGCGAGGCGCAGGCCAAATGGGCCCCGCTGCAATACGTCAGCGGATTCATCAGGCAGTGGGGCGGATGGGTGGAAACAGAAGACGGGCCGGAAGCCGTTGTCCTCGTGCTTTGGAAATCGAAGCGAGATTATTTGAACTTTATGGCGGAACATCATGATGCAATATATGAAAGAACAAATCAGAAAGGCACGTTCGAATCCATCAACATTGCGCTGTTTGAAGAGCCTGCCGAGATATCTAAGACGCTGCAGAACAATGCGCCGGCTCCGGTACCGGAATGGGCGATAAAGGGCAGCGGACAATCGCATGATTCCCGGACTCTTTCGTGAATGTGCTATTAGTGTTTACTCTTTTTGAAATGTGGAATGTAAAAACCATAACACTTCAAAAGGAGGAATCGAAAATGGCAAACAATAATGACAACAACAAAATGAGCAGGGAAGAAGCAGGCAGAAAAGGCGGAGAAAAAACAAGCCAAAACCATGATAAAGAATTCTACCAAGAGATCGGTCAAAAAGGCGGAGAAGCGACAAGCCAAAATCATGACAAAGAGTTCTACCAGGAAATCGGCGAAAAAGGCGGGGAAGCCACAAGCCGTAATCATGACAAAGAATTCTACCAGGAAATCGGCGAAAAAGGCGGAGAAGCCACAAGCCGTAATCATGACAAAGAATTCTACCAGGAAATCGGTGAAAAGGGCGGAGAAGCCACAAGCAAAAACCATGACAAAGAATTCTACAAGGAGATCGGTCAAAAAGGCGGAGAAGCGACAAGCCGTAACCATGACAAGGAATTCTATCAAGAAAACGGTGAAAAAGGCGGACGCCAAAGAAGAAGCGGTTAATGAGCGGTGAAGAGAGGGGCTGAACATCAGCCCCTCTCTTTTTATGGAAGATGCTACCGCTGCCGCGCGAACGTCCATATTAAAATATTATTAATTATTGATCTTCTGAAGAGATTTCCGGTCTGTTTTGTTATATAATTTACAGATGATGCATCAAATTGTAATTATAAAAGTTTGAATGCTAAAAGTTAAGGACTAAAGTACTGGTGGGAGTGTACCGAATGGCAGCGTTGTTTAAATTTTTTCAGCATCCTGGGGTCAGGCGTTTTTCAGTTTTTGTTGTATTGGCGGGAGTTTTATATCTGTTCCGCAGCATGATGAATCTCATATTGCTCACATTTATCTTTACGTTTTTGATGAACCGTCTGGAAAATGTGATTCGCGGTTTTTTAAACCGCTTTATTAAAGTCAGCCAGAGACTGATTATTTCCTGTTTGTATGCGGCTCTTGCCATCGCGCTTTCGATCGGCGGTGTGGTCTATTACCCCGTGATCGTCACCCAGATTCAGCAGCTGATCAAACAAGGAAAGTATATCGCTTCTCACCCTGACAGCATTCCTTTTCTCGATATGATCACCGGTATGTTCGGCGATATCAATTTGACATCCTATTTGGAAAAAGGTCTTAACTTTATCTATACATATATCACGGATATTAGCGCGTTTGGCCTGCAGGTGGTTATGTCATTGGTTCTCAGCATGTTCTTATTGATCGAAAAAGACAAGGTCTTGAGCTTAATGGATAAATTTAAGACGAGCAAAATAGCTATTTTCTACGAGGAAATTGCTTACTTTGGGAAAAAATTCACGAGAACGTTCGGAAAGGTGCTTGAGGCTCAGTTTATTATCGCCACCATCAATTGCGCACTGACGACTATTGCCCTCGCGATTATGGGTTTTCCTCAGCTTTTCGGCCTTGCCGTTATGGTGTTTTTCCTCGGGCTGGTTCCGGTCGCAGGCGTTGTGCTCTCTCTTATTCCGTTAAGTATTATCGCCTACAGCATCGGCGGAATCGCTTATATCGTATCACTGGTATTGGTCATCATGATCGTCCATGCGATAGAGGCCTATTTCCTCAATCCGAAATTGATGTCCGCCAAGACGGAACTGCCGATTTTCTTCACGTTTATCGTGCTGATTTTTTCTGAACATTTTATTGGGATTTGGGGTTTAATTATCGGTATTCCAATATTTGTTTTCCTGCTTGATATACTTGATGTTACAAATCAGGAGAAAAACCGAACAGCTGGCACCCGAAAATAGCATATATTTGTAAATCGGAAAATTTGGTTTACATATTTCGAATTTTCAGGTATAACTGTTATATAACGAAATAGCGCCACACGTTTAATCCTTTAGTAGGAGTGGGGGACCCGATCATTTGGGGTGAATTTTTCTGTTCCCGTGCGAACTGAAAGACGGACATCTCTTCGTCCGAACCCGTCAGCTAACCTCATCAACGTGAAGAGAGTCATGTGGACCAATTTTAATGGTAAAAGCCCATGGGAGATCTCTCATGGGCTTTTTTTGGAAAGGGGAGATATGTTATATGAAGTTAGCAACAAAAATTATTATCGCTCTATTACTCGGTGCAGCCGTCGGTATTATACTGAACGTCACTTCACCGGATTTATTCAGCAAGCTTAATACATTTTTATTCGGGCCGCTCGGCACGATCTTCCTTAACTTAATTAAAATGCTCGTTGTACCGATTGTTTTCTTTTCTCTGACTTTAGGGGTGGCAGGACTTGGAGATCCAAAGAAACTGGGCAGAATCGGTGCCAAAACGATTTCTTTCTTTTTAGTGACAACTGCAATTGCCATTATGATCGGACTTGTTTTAGCGTTGGTCATCAAACCGGGAACCATCGGAACATATGATACAAGCGCTGCGGAATATTCAGCACAGAAAGCGCCAAGCATTGCCGAAACGCTTTTGAACATCATTCCGACAAACCCGGTTCAGGCAATGGCTGAAGGGAATATGCTGCAAATCATTGCTTTCTCCATTTTGGTCGGTCTCGGAATTACGATGCTCGGCAAAAAAGCGGACGCTCTTCTCAAAGTGGTTGAACAAGGTAACGATCTAATGATGTATCTCGTCAATCTCGTCATGAAGTTCGCACCGTACGGTACGTTCGGCTTGATTGCCGGGGCGATCGGAAGCCAAGGCTGGGACGCCATTAAAGCAATGGGACTTTATATGATCGTCGTCATTCTGGCGCTGTTCATCCACACCATCGTCACATACGGCTCAGCGATTGCATTTCTGGCAAAGCGGAACCCGCTCACATTCTTTAAAGATTTTTCAGAGGTTATGCTTGTCGCTTTCAGTACGTCCAGCAGCAACGCGACGCTTCCGGTTTCGATGGATGTCGCTCAAAGAAAGCTGAAAGTTCCAGAGCCGATCTCAAGTTTTGTTCAGCCGCTCGGAGCTACGATCAACATGGACGGAACGGCAATTATGCAAGGGGTAGCAACAGTCTTTATCGCTCAGGTGTACGGTTATGACCTGACATTCACACAGCTTTTGACGGTAGTTCTCACGGCAGTGCTTGCCAGCATCGGAACAGCGGGTGTCCCGGGTGTCGGACTGATTCTGCTCGCCATGGTTCTTCAAACAGTTGGCCTTCCAGTTGAGGGAATTGCGCTAATATTGGGAATTGACCGACTTCTGGACATGATTCGTACGGCTGTCAATACAACAGGCGATGCAGCATGTGCAGTCATCGTCACCGAAACGGAAAAGAAACACGGCAAAATTGAAGCCCCTCATAGTGAAGTTTCCGTGTAACTCAAAAATGATATAATCAAACAGTGCCTTTTCGGCACTGTTTATTTTTTGGGGAAAGAGGAGGGGGCTATGACAAAGCAGCCTGTTTTACATATAGAAAATGTTGATAAAATCATAGACGGCAAAACGATATTGAAGGATATCCGCTTAACGGCGGATGAAGGGGAGATCATCGGCCTGCTTGGCCCGAACGGATCAGGAAAAACGACCCTCATCAAATTGATCACCGGCTTAATGAAAATGAAAAGCGGATCAATTGTCATAAACGGCTTTTCGATTGACCGCCAATTTGAAAAAGCGATCCGGTCCGTCGGAGCCATCGTTGAAAATCCTGAATTTTATCCGTATCTGACAGGCTATGAAAATCTGAAACACTATGCAAATATGCACGCTGGAATCGGACGGGAAAGACTGGCGGAAGTGATCAGCAGGGTCGGTCTTGAAGATGCCGCAGAAGACAAGGTCAAAACGTACTCGCTCGGAATGAAACAGCGCCTCGGTATCGCCCAGGCGATTCTTCACCGGCCGAAGCTGTTGATTTTGGACGAGCCGACGAACGGATTGGACCCGGCGGGAATGAAAGATTTCCGCGAACATCTGCGTGAACTCGCCGAAGAAGAAGGAACGGCGATCCTGTTTGCGACCCACTTGCTGAAGGAAGTGGAAGATTTGTGCGATCGGGTCGTCATCCTTCAACAAGGAAAAATCAAATCAACCGTCGACCTCAATGATGCAGATGAAAAGCAGGAAAAGGCGATGCTGGAGGTACAGCCTCATGACAAAGCGCTTCAGTGGCTGAAAGACCAGGGATACGAAGCTCACGCCGAAAAAGGCCTGCTTACCGTAAAGGTGGCGAAAACGCAAATTCCTGCTTTAAATCAACAGCTTGTCGCCAATCATATTGACGTCTATTCGATTGCTCCGTTTAAGCAGTCTCTTGAGGATGAATATATGGCGCGGACGAATGGAACGGAAGAGAGGAATGCTGATGTTTAAACTGATTCAAAACGAGCATGTTAAATTGCTGAAGCGAAAAGTAACATTTGTATCGCTGGCGCTGATCGCAGTCTTTCAATTTCTCCTCGCGCTCATAACGAAAAGAATCCTGATGAGCGCCGGGACAGAGGATCATTTTATCGGCTATTTTTCATTCACCCCAAACCTGAATATCCTCTTGCAGGGGCTTTCGATTGTGGTGGCGGCTTCAATTATATCCTTTGAATATGATAAAAAGACGATCAAATTTTTGCTGATCCGCCCAGTCAGAAGAGAAAAAATTCTTGTTTCAAAATACGTGACGAGCGTGCTCGCAAGCATTTGGCTTTTTATCATTTACTACGGATTTTCTTTATTATTCGGTCTGCTCTTTTTCGGCGTGAAGCTCGACGAAAAAGCGGAGCCGCTCTTTATCAATACGGTGACAATGATCGGGACGCAGTGGTTTGAAGTATGGATGATGGTTTCCTTTGCGTTTTTATGCTCTGCATTGTTTAAAAGCAGCGCGCTCAGCATCATGGTGTCGATTGTCGTGCTGTACGGCGCCAAAATGCTTGTGACGATTATGTCGTATTTGGAAAAACCGCTCGGTAAATTTTTATTGTTCGCCAATACCAATTTAACGCAATACGCCGGAGAGGCCAAGCCGCTTTTTGCCGGGATGACGCCTTTGTTTTCGCTCTTCATCGTCTTTCTCCATCTCGTGTTTTTTCTCGGAGCGGCGTGGTGGGCCTTTTGTAAACGCGATATGAAAGTATAAAATAATTTGTCTAAAGTGTGACAAAAGGAATGACATTTTTGTGAAATATGTCGTAATTACCGTGTGAATTTCCTATTCTCAATTATAATTTTAGGATAAGGGAATGGGGGATGAGACATCCATGAAAAAATTTATTACGGCATTGCCAATTGTATTGCTGTTGTCATTTTCATTTGTTTCTTTTGCCTTTAATTTCGATCATCTCGTCTATTTTAGACTTGCGCTCGGGCTCTTTTCGCTCGCAGGTTTGTTTCTGTTATATAAATTAAAAAACGGCGTCCGCTTCTTTATGGCGTATCTTTATGGAAGCTGGGTCGTGCTGGCCGGAATCGCTGCATATGAAGAACCGCTTTTTTCCGATTTCTTCTTCGGCGGCCTCACGATCACGATGGGCTACTTAACCTACATGCTGATTTATCTCGGTATGAAAGTTGACCGTCGAGGCGGTCAAGTCGTTTAATCCAAAGCGCACCTCGCTGAAGGTGCGCTTTTTTGTTTTGCCATGGCTATCATTTGCACAACGAGCCGGGAACGAACTATAATACTTATTAAATCTATCGGAATTTGGTCAGGAGGATACCGGTGTGTGTTCAATATTTGTGAAAACGGAAAGGCAGCAGGAATGGCTCGGTAAAATCGGGAAACTGGCGGATGAATTTGAGAAAACAGCAGCGTACTATGACGAACATGCCGAATTTCCCGCAGAACATATTCAAAAGCTGCGGGATTCAGGCTACACAGCGCTGACGGTCGGAAAAGATTACGGGGGAGAAGGCATTTCGGTCTACGATATGCTTTTGTTTCAGGAACGGCTTGCAAAAGGAGACGGACCGACGGCTCTCAGCATCGGCTGGCACTTAAGCGTGATGGGCGAACTGGCGGAAGGAAACAGCTGGGACCGGCATGTGTTTTCATCGATTTCACATGAAGCATTTAAGGGCGCGCTGATTAACAGAGCTGCAAGTGAAGCGCAGACGGGAAGCCCGACAAGAGGAGGACGCCCCGGAACCTATGCAGTCAAAAAGAATGGCGGCTGGATTGTAAACGGACGTAAAACATTTACAACGATGTCTCCGGTTCTCGACTACTTTCTTGTCACCGCTTGGATTGAAGAGAAGCAAACGGTCGGCGTTTTCTTGATCCATAAAGATGCGGAAGGCTTGGTGATAGAAGAAACGTGGGATATGGCGGCGATGAGGGGGACGGGAAGCCACGATTTGGTGCTGACCGATGTCCGTCTCGACGAATCCATGCTTGTCGAGCTGTTGGCAAGTAAAAGAACGGATAAAGTCAACGGCTGGCTGCTTCATATACCGGCTGTTTATCTAGGTATCGCGCAAGCAGCGAGAGATTATGCCGTCCAATTTGCAAAAGACTATCAGCCGAACAGCTTGAAATTTCCGATTAAAGAAGTGCCTGCTGTTCAGCGCCATATCGGCGAAATCGATTTGGAACTCATGAAAGCCCGCCACTTTATGTATCATGTCGCAGAGCTTTATGATGACCCGGAGCGCCGCGCCTTTTTGACAGGTGAGCTCGGAGCGGTTAAGCATACGGTAACGAATACGGCTATTGCTGTCGTAGACAGGGCGATGAGAGTCGTCGGAGCGAAGAGCCTGGCGAGAACGAACCCGCTCCAAAGATTCTATCGCGATGTCCGGGCGGGCCTCCACAATCCGCCGATGGATGATGCGACAATCGGCAAGCTTGCTGGCATTGCATTCAGTGAATAGTAAAAAAGAAGCCGTTCAAAATGAGCGGCTTCTTTTTTACGTTTGTTTTGCTTTAGAAATGGCCAAAAGGCGGTTCTCGTGTCTGCGGTCGATCTTGTCATAAATGACGTCCATTTCTTTCGGGTTCTTGGCGATTTCTTTCTTATATTCTTCGACAAGCTGATGAAAGGTTTTAATCTTCCGTTTTGACATGATTATCCGCCTTTCTTGTTGGATTGGTATTCGCTTTCAAGTTCGCTTAAAGACAATTCGTAAAGATGGCGCTCTTCTTTTTTATATATGCCAAGCTGGATAAGCCGCTGAATGAGTTGTTTCTTTCTCATTTCCACCGCTTTCTTTAATTGAGGGGCCATGTGATCACCTCGTCAACCATTAGTGATATTGATAATCATTATCAATTAAGGGTATTATACTAAATAGTATTACAGAATGTAAAGAGACATCCTTAAAATCATATTGAACAAAATTGAAAAATATGAATTATTATCCAAAAATGCATATAAAAAAAAGAAGCCAACAAGGGCTTCACAACTAGAAAAAATAATTGCAAAATAGGAACAAAAAACATTCTACCTGAATATAAAAAACGAATCAAGAACTTTTTGCGAAATTTCGACATTTTCGTTTCCCGGGAAATACTCGTGTCGAATTATTAATGAAAGCTCATTCTTTTATGAAACAAATATTGCTGCTGTCCCGTCTTGTATAAAAAGGACATGGGTACTCCCATGTCCGGCGGTTCAGACAAAAAATCAGGACTTTAAACGAATTAGCTAATATGTTCAGCCAGGAACTCGTTCACTTCTTCAGGCGTTTTGGCATTTGCGCTGTGAAGGTGACCCGTTTTTTCACCGTTTTTGAAAATCAACAGGCTTGGAATACCCATGACCTGATACTTATCGGCAAGTTCAGGAAGATCGTCTTTATTCAGCTCATACCAGTCATTTTCCTGATAAGCCTCAAGAATGTCTCCGATGAACATGTTCATGCGTGTGCAGTCCGGGCACCAGTCAGCGTAAAATTTGACGATGATTTCTTTATCGGATTGGATCAGTTCATTAAATTGTGCTTCTGTTGTGATTTTTTTCAATTGCAACCTCTCCTTTTCAATGCCATTTTAATATAAAATGAAAAGGATTTACATACAAATGCTTTTTATATGCTGTTTTTAGACCGTATTAAAATAATTAGATCATTTTCCCGGGAAAGTGATAAGATAGTAAAGATGAATCCAGTGGGGGGAGTACGAATTGAAGACAAGATTAGGATTGGTATACGGCGGAAAATCAGCGGAGCATAACGTTTCTCTGCAAACCGCGCTGGCCGTCACGAAAGCATTAGATACTGAAAAATTTGATATACACCCGATTTATATAACAGAAAAAGGCGAGTGGGTGAGAGGGCCGCAACTGACAGAACCGGTTTCAAATGTGAAAATGCTTCAGTTTGAACAGACGGGCCAGACATTTTCTCCGGCATTGCTGAACCGCGATATGTTTCCGGGCGAAGCTGATGTGAAAGAAGACTCGATTGATGTTGTTTTCCCGCTTTTGCACGGACCGAATGGGGAAGACGGCACCATTCAAGGCATGCTTGAACTATTGAATGTGCCATATGTGGGCAACGGAGTCCTGGCTTCCTCCGCGGGCATGGATAAAGTGGTCATGAAGCATCTGTTTGCACAGGCAGGCCTTGACCAGGCGAAATACGTTTCATTTGTGAAAAAAACCTGGAGTCACTCCAAAGAAGAAAGCTATGATCAAGTGGAAGCGGAGCTTGGTTATCCGTGCTTCGTAAAACCGGCTAACCTTGGATCAAGCGTCGGGATCAGCAAATGCAGAAACCGTGAAGAGCTTGACCAAGCCTTTGAGCTAGCATTCCAATATGACCGGAAAATTGTCGTTGAAGAAGGCGTCATCGGACGGGAAATAGAACTCGGCGTTCTGGGGAATGATGAACCTGTCTGCTCAGTCGCGGGGGAAATCGCTCCGAAGAAAGATTTTTATGACTATAAAGCAAAATACGAAGACGGCGACACTGATTTGATTATTCCGGCTTCCCTGACAGAGGACGAATACGAAACAATGCGCAGCATGGCGGTCAAAGCGTTTCAGGCGATTGACGGCTCAGGCCTTGTGAGAGCGGACTTTTTCCTTACAAACGAAGGCAGGGTCCTGATCAATGAAGTCAATACGATGCCGGGATTCACACCGTTCAGCATGTTCCCGCTTCTCTGGAAGCAATCAGGGGTTGAGTATGCTGAACTGATTGAAAAACTTGTCGCTTTGGCAATCGATCGGCACGAAGAAAAACAGCAGATCAAACATACATTTTAACGGGACGGAGCGGACCGAATCCGGAGAGCTTTCATGGAGAAAGGCGCGGAAGCGGTTCGCCCTTATATACAGCTGCAGACACTATCCTTATTTGTGGTAGTGTCTCTTTTCCTTGCTGGAGAAAGAGAGGAACATACATGATAACGAGAACGGTAAAAGAAATTGCTGAAATGTCGGAAGGCGTTTTGACGAATGAAGCTTTTGAAGGGCGTCTCGTCAAAGGCGTCTCAACCGATTCGAGAAAACTGGCGAAAGACCAACTGTTTATTCCGCTTGCAGGCGAGCGGTTCAACGGACACGTTTTTGCAGAGCAGGCTTTTCAGGAAGGCGTCGCGGCCGTGCTCTGGAACCGGAGCGAACCGAATCCTCCGGAAGGGAAGCCGGTTATTTTAGTTGACGATACGCTGGAAGCGCTGCAGAAGCTTGCGAAGGCATACAGGCATCAGCTCGACGTGAAAATCGTCGGTGTGACCGGCTCAAATGGAAAAACGACGACAAAAGACATGATTCATGCTGTGTTGGGCACCGAATATAAAGTGCATAAGACAGAAGGAAACTACAATAATCACATCGGCCTGCCCCTGACGATTCTGGCGATGCCAGAAGATACGGAAATCGCCATTTTGGAGATGGGGATGAGCGCCAAAGGAGAAATCGATTTTCTGACTCGTCTGGCGCGTCCTGATATCGCAGTCATCACAAACATTGGCGAATCGCACCTCCTGGAACTCGGATCAAGAGAAGGAATTGCAGAGGCAAAGCTCGAAATTGTCAATGGGCTTTCAAAAGAAGGCACACTCATTTATGTCGGAGATGAACCGCTGCTCGCCGAAAGGCTGAACCAGCCGCCTTACGAGACAAAAACGTTTGGAGAGGATCCGGCTTTCGACTATCAGCTTGAGGGTATGACACAGACGGAAGAGGGCACGGCATTCCGTGTCAGAGGGATCGAAAACCGGTTCTTCATCCCGGTCCTCGGAAAGCATAATGTCAAAAACGCTTTAGCTGCGATTGCGGCCGGAGACCTTCTGAATGTCAGCCGGGCTCACATTGCGGAAGGGCTGACGAAACTGAAAGTGACCGGAATGCGGCTTGAGCTTGTGAAGACGCCGGACGGCGTTGCGATCATTAATGACGCCTATAATGCAAGTCCGACATCGATGAAAGCGGCGATCGAGCTTGTCGAACAGATGAAGGGATACGGTAAGAAAATGCTCGTCCTCGGCGATATGCTGGAGCTCGGCGAAGGAGAAAAAGTGTTTCATGAAGAAATCGGGCAGGCAGTCAATCCGGACTCGATCGACTTTTTATTTACGTGCGGAGATCTCGGTGCATATATTGCAAAAGGGGCGCTTAAACATTTTCCGGAACACCGCGTCCTTCATTTCAACCCGGAAAACAAAGACGATTTGAAAAAGACATTGAAAGAAAAAGCGAATACAGGGGATCTGATCCTCGTCAAAGCGTCCAGAGGCATGCGTCTTGAGGATGTTATAAAAGATTTGTAAGGGAACATTGAATCATAAAGTCGTTTTTTATGTGATCATCAGTAAAAGAAAACGGGTGAATGGTCATGATAGGATGTTTATGCATTCACGGATTTACCGGAGCACCGTATGAATTGGAACCGCTGGCTTCTCATTTAAAACAAACGGCTGATTGGCAAGTCGAAATGATCACGCTGCCCGGGCACGGGGAGATGCCGGTTTTAAAAGGCGTCTGTTTTCAGGAATGGATCGCTTGCGCGGAAGTGGAGCTCGTCCGCTTGTTGAAAACGTGTGATACGGTATTTTTAATCGGATTTTCAATGGGCGGGATGATTGCCGCCTATTTAGCCGGAAAATATTCGGTCAGCCGCCTTGTCCTATTGAGTGCGGCCGCCCAGTACATCAGCCCGGGACAGCTGATCCAGGATTTGAAGAATGTGATCAAAGATTCTCTGCAAGGCAAGCTTGAGGATAATCTGCTTTACAAAAGGTATAAACAAAAGCTGACAAGCACACCGGTGTCTTCAGCATTTCAGTTCCGCAAGCTCGTCAAGATGACAAAGCCTGCTTTGAAAAACCTCCAGATCCCTGTGCTTATTGTTCAGGGGGAGTGTGATTCAATCGTGCCGCTGTCAAGCGCGTATTACTTGTATGAAACCATACCTTCCGAAGAGAAAGAGCTGTGCCTCTTGCCGGAATCCAAGCACCATGTCTGCCTTGAAGAAAACTCCGTTACCCTATTTCAAACCGTTGAGGCGTTTCTCAAAAAAACGCCGATTGAATCCATAAAAAAATAAATAATTGAACGGCAATCTGCAAAAAATAATCTGGGATGTTGGCAGGGAAAAAATGAGCGTATGCTGTCGAAAGCCGCACAAGCCTGTGTTACAATGTGTAAAAGACGCCTCCGGGCGTGCTTTATATTTCGATGACGGACGGCTTCGCCCGAGGTCCATAGGAGACTGCCGAACCGGCAAGAGAGCACACCGCTCATTCTCATCTTGTTGAAAAACGTATAACGGAATGGTAATATAACATGTAAAGTAATTCGGGCTTTGCATAAGTATGGACCTGTCCTTTGCACAAAGGGCAGTTTTTATTGATAAAACACGATTACTGAAACAGTAAGCAGAAGGAGTTTGAATACATTGACAATAACGTTTCAAGATTTTCAATTAAGTTCTGATCTCACAAAAGCGATCAAGCGTATGGGATTTGAAGAGGCAACACCGATTCAGGCACAAACGATTCCGCTCGGCCTTGCAAATAAAGATGTGATCGGACAAGCGCAAACGGGAACAGGAAAAACGGCTGCATTTGGCATCCCCCTTGTTGAGAAAATCGACCCCGAGTCTCCTAACATTCAAGCCATTGTTATCGCACCTACTCGTGAACTAGCCATTCAAGTTTCTGAAGAGCTATATAAAATTGGACAGGATAAACGCGCTCGCGTGCTGCCGATTTACGGTGGACAGGATATCGGACGCCAGATTCGCGCGCTGAAGAAAAATCCTCATATTATCGTCGGAACACCTGGCCGTTTGCTTGACCATATCAACCGCCGCACAATGCGTCTTCAAACAGTGAACACTGTTGTGCTTGATGAAGCGGATGAAATGCTGAACATGGGATTCATCGAAGATATCGAATCCATCCTTTCCAATGTGCCTGCTGAGCACCAGACATTGCTGTTTTCTGCAACAATGCCTGCTCCGATTAAACGGATTGCAGAACGTTTCATGACCAACCCGGAGCACGTGAAAGTGAAAGCGAAAGAAATGACAGTATCAAACATTCAGCAGTTCTACCTTGAAGTACATGAACGCAAAAAGTTTGATACGCTGACACGTCTTCTTGACATCCAGTCTCCGGAACTGGCGATTGTATTCGGCCGGACAAAGCGCCGCGTCGATGAGCTGACAGAAGCGCTTAATCTGCGCGGCTATACAGCTGAAGGAATCCACGGCGATTTGACTCAAGCGAAGCGGATGGTGGCACTCCGGAAATTTAAGCAAGGCGCAATTGAAGTGCTCGTTGCGACAGACGTTGCGGCGCGCGGCCTTGATATTTCAGGGGTAACGCACGTCTACAACTTCGATGTGCCGCAAGACCCTGAAAGCTATGTTCACCGCATCGGAAGAACGGGCCGCGCAGGCAAAACAGGAATGGCGATGACCTTCATTACACCGCGCGAAAAAGATATGCTGCGCGCCATCGAGCAGACGACAAAACGCAAAATGGACCGCATGAAAGCACCGACTCTAGATGAGGCCATTGAAGGACAGCAGCAGGTGACGGTTGACCGCCTCCGGACGATCATTGAGGAAAATAACCTGAACTTCTATATGACGGCTGCAGCGGAATTATTGGAAGACCATGATTCTGTGACAGTTGTTGCGGCTGCCATTAAAATGATGACTAAAGAGCCGGACAATACGCCTGTCCGTTTGACGGAAGAGGCTCCGCTCAGATCGAAGCGAAACAAAAATCACCACCACCGTTCCTCAAAACGCAGAGACGGCGGCGGTTACAGAGGAAAGAACAATCGTTCATCCTATGATAAAAAGCGTTCTTCGAATGACAGACGCCAAAAAAAATCATATAATTCATAAGCAAAAGGCGGATCCTTTTTTACGGATTCGCCTTTTTTTAAAAACGAAAGCCTTTAAACGAAACATTTTCAGCCTGAAGACCGTAAATAGAATGAGATTGGGGGAATCGAGTTTTGAGAAGCGAGCCGAAAAATCAAATCAGCCGTGATGGCGTAAAAGTCTGGAGAATCACAGCTTGTATCACATCATTCGTTTTAATGCTGGCTGCAGCAGGCCTTGTTGCCGCAGGGGTGATATTTAAGTGGCCGGTATGGATCGGCGTTTTGTCAGCAGCCGTTTGGCTGGCGATTTCATTTGTCATCATTATTATTATTCCGAATATCCGCCACAGAATCTGGCGGTACGAAGTCCATGAGAACGAAATCGATATTCAGCACGGCATCTTTGTGGTGACCCGCGTGATCGTTCCGATGGTCAGAGTCCAGCATGTTGATACATCGCAGGGCCCCATCCTCAGAAAATATAATCTCGCCTCCGTGCAAATTTCAACAGCCGCGACGACCCATTCCATTCCCGCTCTGGATGTTGAAGAGGCCGATCAGCTCAGGGACTCCATTTCCAGGCTGGCGAGGGTGACTGAAGATGATGTCTGAACCGAGACGCATGCACCCCGCCGCCGTCATTCTCAACTTTATTAAAGGCCTTGTTGAGACTGTTAAAAACTTTATCATTCCATTTAGCGTAGTGCTTTTTTTAAATCAGTCGCACACAGTCAAAATGCTGGCGATCGCCGCGGCCGTGCTGTTTTTCATTGCTTTGGTCGTGACGAGCATCATCAAGTGGAGCAAATTTACATACCGTATCGAAGAGGATGAATTGCGAATAGAGGAAGGCCTGATCAATAAGAAAAAAAGGTATATTCCGATCGAACGGATTCAAACGATCAACACGAGCGCAGGCCTCATTCAGCAAATGTTCAAGCTGGTGAAGCTGCAAGTCGAAACGGCAAGCGGAGGAACGGAAGCGGAAGTTTCCTTGGTCGCCATTACTCAGGCAGAAGCCGAACGTATTCAGCAAGCGCTTTTCGAAAGGAAAAAGGCGGCGGAAGGCACTGGAGCCGATGTCACGGATCCGCTGGCAGAGACTGCTGAAGACGCGGAGGAAACAGCGGAAGAGCCGGAAATGATGTACAAAATGACCGGGCAGGAGCTTTTAACTGCAGCGTCAACATCAAGCGGCATCGGCGTCATTATTTCAGGGGTATTCGCTTTTTTCACTCAAGTCGACGACTTCTTTGACTTGGATTGGCTGTATGACCGCTTTGCGTTTTTGAACAGCGCTGGAGCGGCTGTTATCGCCTTAGCCGCTTTTGTGGCCCTTTTCATCGCATGGCTTCTCAGCATTGTCGGGATGCTTTTGAAATACGCCAATTTTACAGTCGTCCGTAAAGAGAAAGAAATCGTCATTTCCAGAGGACTGATTGAAAAGCATCAAATCACGATTCCGCTGCAGCGGATTCAAGCGATTAAAATCAAGGAGAGTCTGATCAGGCAGCCTTTTGGACTTGCAGCCGTCACGATTGTCAGCGCAGGCGGAAACGTTTTGGAAGAGGATAAATCAGCCGTCTTATTTCCGATTATCAGCAAAAAAATGATCAAACAGCGCCTCGGCGAATTCATTCCGGATTATGCGCCGGAAGACGATTTGAACCGCTTGCCGAAACGCGCACTGCGCCGCTATCTCCTGCGCGCATCCTGGCCGGTTCTCGCTGTCGTTCCGCTTTCGATTCTGTTTCCGCCGTGGGGCTATTTGTCCGCTGTATTGATTCCTTTTTACTGGATCATCGGCTGTTTATCATACCGCGATGCCGGATGGAAGATCAGCGGCAGCAAAATCATCATGTCATCGCGCTTCATCGGCAGAACAACCGCTGTCATTCAGCGCAGGCGCATGCAGGTGTTCGAAGTCAGCCGCTCATATTTCCAGCGCAGAAGACAGCTTGTTTCGATTCATACATCAACAAAATCGTCTGCTTTAATGGAGAAGTTTTCGGTGGCTGATGTCGAGGAGAAAGATTCGGACGATATTTTTGCATGGTATTCTTATGAAAAAAGAGTGAACGGTTAAAAGCCGTTCACTCTTTTATTTAACAATGGAGGAGCCAGAGCGAGTCCGCCCAGCAGTCCGAAGATGTGCGCCATGATATTGATATTTTGGTTGACAAACGTCATCAAAACCGAAATGGCGAGGATGGTGACGATGATTTGGGAATTGGCGCTTCCCATCAGCTCTTTTCGAAACAGCACGATGTACAGGTACACGCCGAACAAGCCGAATATCGCTCCCGAAGCACCGACATGCATATACTCCAGCGGTTCGATGAAATATGTGCCGATATTGCCGATCACTCCTGCCCCGATATAAACGATGAGAAACTTGAGTTTCCCGAGCATTCGTTCCAGCCCGGGGGCAAATAAAAAGATCGACATCGAATTAAAGAGCAGGTGGCCGAACCCGGCGTGAATAAAGATCGGTGTCACAAACCTCCACCATTCTCCATTCACTATCCCCCAGTTAAATCCAATCAATAAATCAGACCACATCTGTACGGCCGTCAACGGAAGTAAAAAAAGAATCCAGATGGCAAGCTGCAGGGCCAGTATGGCGGATGTGACCGGGTAGAGCCTGATAAACGTCTGAAAATTTTCTGTTCTAATAAACATGCTTATGATTTAAGCCCCTTTACAATGATCTCGTACATATATAGTAACACGTTTATGAACAGGCAGCGGCGATTAGTACGGAGGAGAAAAATGATTTTGAAAGGTTGTCATGCTAGTCTGCATATTGTCTGAGACACGCTCATATATTGGGTAGTGCAATAAGGGAGACGAGTCGTTGCAGGCTTTTATGGTACGCACGCCGATACAGCCGGCCCTGTTCTTATGGCGTACCGTTAAAGTCGAACAAGCGGTTTCTTCCTTTTTACATCAATGATTAAAAAGGGGTTGAAAAAAGGTGAGAAAAAGCTTTGTTTTGCTTTTAACGGGGCTGCTTGTAATCCTTATGCTTTCTGCCTGCGGCCAAAAATCGCAAGAAGATGTTGTGACGGGGCTCGACAAGAAGGCAAAAGAATACACGTCCTATAAGGCAAAAGCGAAAATGACGATTGAAACGGGAAATGAACCGCAGGAGTACAATGTGGAAATCTGGCATAAAAAACCTTCTCTCTACCGGGTCTACTTGGAAAACCCGAAAAAAGACCAGAGCCAGGTGATCTTGCGCAATGAAAACGGCGTGTTTGTTTTGACTCCGTCGCTGAATAAAAGCTTCCGCTTTCACAGCGACTGGCCCAATAACAGCAGCCAGGTATACTTATTCGAATCGCTCGTAAAAGATGTCAAAAATGATGGGGAAGCTTCTTTTTCCGCAAAGGATTCAAAATACATTTTTGAAACGAAAACGAATTATCAGCATAATCAGATGCTGCCGACCCAGGAAATCGTTTTCCATAAAAAGACCATGGCTCCTTCATCGGTTAAAGTGATGGATACGGACCGCAAACCGATGGTAAAGGTTGAGTTTACAAGCTTTGAATTCGATAAGCCGCTCGATAAAGACGCATTTGATGAAAAGAAAAATATGACGCTGTCTCAAATTGACGTAGCGACAAGCGCGGACGTGTCAGACTCTTTCGCCGTCAAAACGCCGCTCGATGTGCCTCAAGGCGTGAAAAAGCTTGAGGAGAAAGAAATGGCGACTGAAGACGGCAAACGAATCGTCATCACATACGGCGGTGAAAAGTCCTTTACATTGATTCAGGAAAAAGCCCGCGTCGCCAAAACGTCCACTTCCGTGTCCATGAATGGAGAGCCGGTTGACCTCGGCTTCACGGTCGGCGCACTGACGGATAAATCGTTGTCATGGACTTATGACGGAGTCGACTATTTCATCTCATCAGAAGACCTTTCTCAAGATGAACTTCTGATGGTTGCCAAAAGCATGCAGGGCCAGTCTTCAAAATAGACTGTGCCGTATCCGGCAGCCTGTTTTCCGCCCTGGAGCGGAAAGCAGGCTGTTTTTGTGAAAAAGAAAACCCTAGGCTAGGCCTAGGGTTCCAAAAAGCTTTCAGCGTTGTATTAAGAAAACTCCCCC
>NZ_JASGCA010000022.1:0-55758 GCF_030449715.1 Bacillus sp. LB7 | reverse complement strand
GACTACGCACAACAAATGTGCGATTTATTTAATGAATTAACAGGTACGTTTGTCTTGTTTAGTTTTCAAAGATCATTATTAAAGCGACTTTTATATTATATCCAATCTCGGATATTAAGTCAAGAACTTTTTTTAAGTTCTTTTTTTCTTTCGCCGCCGTTTTGCGGCAACGAATAATAATATACCACCGTATTTATGATTGTGCAATACTTTTTTGAGAAAAAATTTAATTTGTTTTAAATGGGCAGCAGCCGCTTGTTACGCTGCTGCTGCCCAAACGTCAATTAACGATGTCTCATTTGCGGGAATAGTAAAACGTCCCTGATTGAAGGAGAATTCGTCAAAAGCATAATCAGTCTGTCAATACCGATTCCAAGACCACCGGTAGGAGGCATTCCGTACTCCAGTGCTTCGACAAAGTCTTCATCCATCATATGCGCCTCATCGTTTCCTTCTTCACGTTCTTTTAATTGCGCTTCAAAGCGTTCTTTTTGGTCGATAGGATCATTTAATTCAGTAAATGCATTCGCGTGTTCACGGCCTACGATAAACAGCTCAAAACGGTCTGTAAATCGAGGGTCTTCAGGGTTTTTCTTAGCGAGCGGAGAAATCTCCACAGGGTGTCCGTATATAAAAGTAGGCTGAATCAACGTTTCTTCAACTTTTTGCTCGAAGAACTCATTAATGATATGTCCTACTGACATGCTTTCAGAAATTTCAATTCCGTGTTCTTTCGCGAATGCTCTTGCTTCTTCAACCGATACTTCCTTCCAGAAGTCCACACCGGTGGCTTCTTTAACAGCATCGACCATATGAAGTCTCTTCCATTCAGGCTTGAGGTCAACTTCATAATCTCCGTATTGAACGGTTGTAGTGCCATGCACTTCTTGTGCAATATGAGCGATAAGGTTTTCCGTCAAGCTCATAATATCTTTATAGTCAGCATAAGCTTCGTAAAGTTCGATCATCGTAAATTCAGGATTGTGCCGTGTGGAAACCCCTTCATTTCTGAATACACGTCCGATTTCATAGACTTTTTCCAATCCGCCGACAATCAGCCTTTTCAAATGGAGCTCGATAGCGATCCTCATGTAAAGCGGCATATCAAGCGCATTATGATGCGTAATGAACGGACGGGCAGACGCTCCGCCCGGAATCGCGTGCATCGTAGGCGTCTCAACTTCTAAGTATCCGTGGTCATCTAAGTATCTTCTCATCGATTGAATGATTTTGCTGCGCGTAATAAACGTATTTTTGCTTTCCGGATTTACGATCAAGTCTAAATAACGCTGACGGTAGCGCTGTTCGATGTCTTTTAATCCGTGATATTTGTCCGGAAGCGGACGAAGTGCTTTTGTTAATAAATCAAAAGATGTAGCTTTCACAGACAATTCGCCTACATTCGTTTTAAACATGACGCCTGTAACGCCGACGATGTCCCCGAGGTCAGAGCTTTTAAACCATTCGTACTGCTCTTCACCGACACTGTCTTTTCTGACATAGATCTGAATCTGGCCCTTTAAATCCTGAATGTGCGCAAATCCCGCTTTTCCTTTTCCGCGCTTTGTCATCATCCGGCCGGCAATCGTCACTTCAATTGCTTTTTCCTCTAATTCTTCTTTTGAGAATTCATTATACGATTCAATGAGATCAGTTGATTGATGGGTGCGGTCAAAACGCTGCCCGAAAGGATCTTTCCCGTTTTCTCTCAATTGATTCATTTTATCGCGCCTGACTTGCAGCTGGTCGTTTAATTCTTCATGGTTATGCTCTTCATGACTCATCATATATCACTCCGTTACTTTTAGTCTTTCAGGAAAAAAGCAGAAAAACTGCCAGTGAAAACTGGCAGTGAGCAGAGGTCGGATTTATCCTACTTTTGCATCCTGAAGCTCTTTTGCCTCGGCTTCAATCGTAAACGCGTCTAAAAGCTGAACGAGCTCATCCCTCGTTTCGCAATGGTTGATTTCATTCCGGACCTTTGCGTTTCCTCTTATGCCTTTTAGATACCAGGCTGCGTGCTTTCTCATTTCGCGGACCGCAACATTTTCTCCTTTCAGCCCGATTAATCGGTCAAGGTGAAGTTTGCAGACAGACATTTTCTCACGCACTTTTGGCTCATCTTTCAATTCGCCTGTTTCCAAATAGTGAACCGTACGGTAAATCATCCACGGGTTACCCAGCGCTGCACGGCCGATCATGACACCGTCAACCCCTGTTTCATCAAGCATGCGTTTTGCATCTTGCGGAGTTTTGACATCACCGTTTCCGATTACCGGTATTGAAACGGACTGCTTCACTTCTTTGATAATATCCCAGTTCGCCGTTCCTTCGTACATTTGCACGCGGGTCCGTCCGTGAAGAGCGACCGCTTTTCCGCCGGCGCGCTCTACAGCTTTCGCATTCTCAACGGCAAAGATATGGTCTTCATCCCAGCCCATTCTCATTTTGACGGTCACCGGCTTGTCAACGGCCTCCACTACTGCTGAAACCATTTCATAAATTTTATTCGGATCAAGCAGCCATTTAGCTCCTGCATCACATTTTGTGATCTTTGGCACCGGACATCCCATGTTTATATCAATAATATCCGCAGTTGTGTTTTGATCAACAAACCTCGCCGCTTCGACAAGCGTTTCTTTTTCGCCGCCGAAGATCTGCAGGCTGAGCGGTTTTTCACGTTCATCGATATAAAGCATTCCCATCGTTTTTGCATTATTGTAAAGGATCGCTTTATCGCTGACCATTTCGGCGCAGACTAACCCCGCTCCGAATTCCTTAACCGTCAAGCGGAAGGCGGAGTTGCAGACACCGGCCATCGGCGCAAGCACAACCCTGTTTTTTAATTCTATATCACCGATTTTAAACATTTCTAGTCCTCCTTTCTTATTCTTCTGATGGAGATAATTCCTCCACTGTAATATTTAAAGTATTGGCTACATCCCTGAGCATGCTTTCCGACGGCATACGATTCCCGCGTTCTACTTCACCAAGCACAGAAACGGATATACCCAATGCTTTTGCAAACCCTTCTTGAGTATAACCCTTCAGCTTTCGGTATGCACGAATTCGTCTACCCCAGATTTCTGCTTCCATACTCTTACACCTTCTTGATTTTTCGCATGATTGACAGCTCCCTCAAGATCCGGATAAATCTCCAGCAGCGGGATGAGCACAAACAAACGTTCATGCATTCTAGGATGAGGAACGATAAGTTGCTCTGTCTCAATATTTTCACGATTATACAACAAAATGTCAAGGTCTGCAGTTCTCGGCCCCCATCTGATGTCGCGTTTGCGGCCGAGTTCTTTTTCAATACGCTGAGTCAACTCAAGCAATTCAAACGGTGAAAGAGATGTTTTAACAGCTGCAGCCATGTTTAAAAATAGATCTTGTTCTGTATACCCGACAGGATCTGTTTCATAAATCGACGAGATGTCCGTCACCTGTACAGACGGATGTTGATGGAGGAGAGAGACAGCTTTTTTTAAATATTCTTCCCGCTGGCCGATATTCGAGCCGAGCGCTATATATGCCGTGTTGTTCATTGTCGTTTCCTCGTCATCTCGATGGCCACCGATTTATAGTGTCCCGGTATAGGCGGATCAGGCTTGACGACTTTGACCGTACATTCCTGAACCGCTTCAAAATGCTTCAGCACCTTTGCGGCAATCGTTTCTGCGAGGGTCTCGACAAGGTTAACCGGCTCTCCCTCCACAACCTCTTTGCACAGCTTATACAGATCTGCATAGTTAATGGTGGCATCAATACGATCCGTTTTTCCGGCTTCGCTTAAGTCTAGAAAAGCTGTCAGATCAACGCGGAATCTTTGGCCAAGTTTGTTTTCTTCTTTGAAAACACCGTGATATCCATAAAACTCCATGCCCTCTACATACACTTTATCGATGATAAACGCCTCCTTTATCAATCATGGCATCCATCATTTTTGCCATCCTGGAAATTTGCTTGACGTCATGCACCCTGACGATATCGCACCCTTTTTGAATACCGAGGCATACCGTCGCGCCCGTGCCTTCCGCCCTCTCCTCAGGCGGAAGATCCAGGACGCGGCCGATAAATTTTTTGCGTGACGTCCCCAATAAAACCGGGTATCCGAGTTCGCTGAATTTCTCAAGCTGGTTCATGACCGCCAGATTGTCATGATACGTTTTGGCAAAGCCGATACCGGGATCAAGGACGATGTGATGATCTTGAACGCCTGCTGATTTTGCGATGCTCACACATTCCATCAAATCAGACAGCATGTCCGGGATCAAGTCGTTATAATTCCGTTCCTCGCGGTTATGCATCAAGATAATCGGCACATTATGAGCGGCCGCAACCCGGGCCATGTCAGGGTCTGCTTTCGCTCCCCAGACATCATTGATAATCGCTGCACCGGCATTAAGCGCTTCATCCGCCACTTTTGCTTTATAAGTGTCAACGGAAATCGGCACGTCGATTTCCTGAACAAGTTTTTCAATTACAGGTATGACCCTTGACAGCTCCTCATCGAGAGAAACCTTTTCCGCTCCCGGCCTTGTCGATTCTCCTCCGATATCAAGGATATGGGCGCCGTCTTCGATCATTTGCTTTGCATGAATGACGGCGCGGTCGATGCTGTTATATTTTCCGCCGTCTGAGAAAGAATCGGGCGTCACATTTAAAATCCCCATGATCAATGTTTTATCTTCATAAGACAATGTGTATTGCTTTGCGATCAGCTTCTTTGAACGCACCGCTGTTTGAAGCGCCATATCCTTCACCCTTTAATTGAAATTTAGTCTTTTGCTGCTTTTCTATCGTTAGTGTATGCCTCTTGCAGACGTTTCGACAAATTTCCATCCTTTCCCGGAAATTCAGTGCTGCCGATTCTCCGGAATGGAACGATTTCCTGTACGGAATTGGTCATCCATGCTTCGTCCGCAAAGAGAAGCTCCTTTAAAGGGTATACTCCCTGCATGACTTCGATTCCCATATCTTCAAGGCGCTCGATGACATAACGCCGGGTGACGCCGCCTAATATACCGGTATCAAGAGAAGGTGTATATACACAACCGTCTTTTTGCCAAAAAATGTTGGAAATGATCCCTTCGGCTACAGCTCCGCATTCGGTAAGAAAAATCCCTTCTTTGGCAGCGTCTGGTCCGAGCTCTCTTTTTCCGAACAGATTATTTAAAAAGTGATGTGATTTCAAGCGGAACGGACCTTCTGGCGTATTGCGTCGGACCTGTAAAATGACACCCTCCTTTTCAACCGGAACCGATTCAGGATGAAAAGGATTCATCATCACCATAACACCGGGTTTTTTGTATGAATCAGGAAAAAGACCTGAGTCACCGGGACCGGCAGATATATTTAACCGGACCTTGGCATCCAGATTCGGGGGCTGATTCAACTGAAGCAGCCTGTCAAGAATGGCAAGCACTTCGCTTTTTGTCAGCTCCAGCTCAATTCTCAGCTGTTCCAAAGCGTTGTTCAGTCTGTCCATATGCCGGTCTAAAAGGAAGGGCTCCCCTTCATAAAGGCGGAACGTTTCAAATACCCCGATTCCGTATAAAAAACCATGGTCAAAAGGAGAAAGTCTTGCTTCCTCCTCCTTCACATATTGACCGTTCAGGTAAATGATCATGTGTTCACTTTCTTTCGGTAAGTCTCAATAAAATTCTTCAGCATTTCTTTTCCGGAGGCAGTCATAATCGACTCCGGATGGAACTGAACGCCTTCAATGGGCAGTTCTTTATGCCTGATGGCCATAATCTCCCCTTCTTCCGTCCAAGCCGATGTCACAAAACAACCGGGCAGCGTATCCGGTTTGACGATCAACGAATGATACCTCGTGGCCGTAAGCGGATATTCCAAGTCTTTAAAGACCGTCAACCCGTCGTGCAAAATCTCGGAAGTTTTCCCATGCATTAACCGTTCCGCCCTGACAACATCGCCGCCGAAAACCTGGGCGATCGACTGATGTCCGAGACAGACTCCGAAAATCGGTATCTTCCCGGCAAAATGGCGGATCGCTTCAAGGCTGATCCCGGCCTCATCCGGACTGCAAGGACCGGGAGATATCATCAAAAAGTCAGGCGACATATCCTCTATTTCCTGAAGCGTGATCTCATCGTTCCGCTTGACGACTAACTCCTCGCCAAGCTCGCCTAAATACTGAACCAAATTGTACGTAAATGAATCGTAATTGTCGATCATTAGAATCATATCTCAGCTCTCCTCTGCTCTTTTTTCTCTTCTTCACTCAACTGCAGCGCCTTTTTCATCGCCAGGGCCTTTTTAATTGACTCTTTATATTCATGCTTAGGGTTGGAATCGATGACGATTCCAGCTCCGGACTGCATGAACGCCTGGCCCGCTTTCACATAAATCGTTCGGATAACGATATTAAAGTGCATATCCTGATTATATCCGAACCATCCTATAGAACCAGTATAAAGCCCCCGTCTCGTCGGCTCAAGCTCCTCTATAATTTCCATCGTTCTGACTTTCGGCGCTCCTGTAATCGTACCGCCGGGAAACACAGCATGGATGACATCCACGGCATCGCATTCGTCCCTAAGTTCACCGCACACGTTAGAGACGATATGCATAACGTGGGAATACTTCTCAATCACCATGAATTCATCGACCCTGACCGAACCGTACTTGGAGACCCTGCCGAGGTCATTACGCTCTAAATCAACGAGCATCACATGTTCGGCGCGCTCTTTTTCATTCATGATCAGTTCGTTCGCGAGCGCTTCATCCTCCGCTTCATTCGCCCCGCGGGATCTCGTCCCGGCAATCGGTCTTGTTTCAAGCCTGGTGCCCTTTTTCTTAATGAGCAGTTCGGGCGACCCGCAGATGATTTGAAAATCCGGGGTTTCCAAGTAGGACATGTACGGAGAAGGGTTGATTTCTCTTAACATCTTATACACCTCATAAGGAGGCGCAGACAGGCGCTCCGACTGGCGAACAGAAAGGTTCACCTGAAATACGTCGCCGCTTGCAATGTATTGCTTCACTTTCTCAACGGCCTGAGAAAAGCCGGTTTCTGTAAATGAGGCCGCGAATGACGGGCTTTTATTATCATTTGGTTGATGACCGCCAGCGGTCTTCGGATGTTCCGCATTCCACATTTGCTCAAGCCTGTCCAATTTCTCTTCCGCAGCGGCCGGCGTTTCTTCATCGGTGTGGGTAATCACCCAAAGCTGCTGCTGCTTATGGTCATAGACGGCTATATCATCAAATACGAGAAAGAATAAATCCGGCGTTTGCAGATCATCGATAGACAGGATTTTGAATTTCTCAATATATCGGGCATAGTCATAGCTTAGAAAACCGACAGCCCCGCCCTGAAAGTCGGGAAAATCTGCAACCGTCTCCGTTTTCAGCGTTTCAAACCACTGAGAAAACTGCAGAAACGGATCCCCCTCTTTGAATATGATGTCCCCTTTGTATTGAATCGTCGTGATGCCGTCTTTCCCTTTTGCTATTGCGACAGGGTCGAGCCCGGCTATGCTGTATTCTCCGCCTCTCGCGCTTTCGAGCAGAACGCGGTATTGCTTTCCTTTCGACAGGCTTTCAAATTGCTCTAAAAACCTTTGATTGGAAAATGGGAACGCTCTGGCTACAGGCCTTCGTTGTCTCATCATATCATTCCTCTGCCGTTAGTCTAATGTCCTTATTGTAATGCATATCTTTTTTCTAGGAAAAGAGAATTTCATTTCCAATATAGAAAAAAGTCCTTGAGCATGTTCACTCAAGGACACCGAGCTTTTAAAATGGCCTCGTCCGTGAATAACAAAAGGCCGCCGACATCGTCGGCAGCCTCCCGTTTCAGCTGGAGCCTATTCAAATTGATAAAGAGGCGTGCTTAAGTATCTCTCTCCGTTACTAGGAAGCACAGCGAGAACTTTTTTGCCTTTCCCAAGCTTTTTAGCGACTTGAAGAGCAGCATAAATCGCCGCGCCCGAAGAAATTCCTCCGAGAATACCTTCTTCTCTCGCCGCTTTACGGGCAAATTCAAAGGCTTCTTCGTTTTTCACTGTGATGATTTCATCGTAAATTTCCGTATTCAAGATTTTCGGAACGAATCCCGCTCCGATTCCCTGAATTTTGTGCGGGCCTGGTTTTCCACCGGAAAGAACAGGAGAATCAGTCGGTTCCACCGCGAAAATCTTGATGGACGGATTTTTTTCTTTCAGGACTTCTCCGGCACCTGTTATCGTTCCGCCGGTTCCGATACCTGCAATGAATGCATCTAAACCGTCTCCGAATTGTTCGGCGATTTCTTTTCCCGTCGTGCGGCGGTGAACTTCTGCGTTCGCAGGATTGTTAAATTGCTGAGGCATAAAATAGCCGTGTTCCTCAGCCAGTTCTTCCGCTTTTTTAATCGCGCCTTTCATTCCTTCTGCACCCGGAGTCAGCACAAGCTCAGCTCCATATGCACGCAGAAGGTTGCGGCGCTCAGAACTCATTGTATCAGGCATAACAAGAATCGCTTTGATGCCCTTCGCTGCAGCGACCATGGCAAGTCCGATTCCCGTATTTCCGCTGGTCGGTTCAATCAGTGTATCTCCTTCTTTCAGAAGGCCTTTCTCTTCAGCGTCTTCTATCATGGCAAGCGCAATTCGGTCTTTTACGCTGCTTCCAGGGTTCATATACTCTAGTTTCACATATACTTCAGCACTGTCTTCATCAACTAGTCGATTTAATTTAACGACAGGTGTATTTCCGATTAAGTCATAAACAGAGTTTGCAACGCGAACCATTTGAACACCTCAATTTCCGAGTAATTTTATTGGGATTATATCTAATTTATCAATATCAAAATATTTTGTCAATCTTTATTTTTTATCGTCATAAAACCAAGATACTTTCGCATCTTTCCAAAGCGTCTTCACCGAAGCTTTGTCGCCTAATTGATCCATCGCGATCTGCCTTCTGATTTGATCTTTCACTTCGCTGTAAGTGAAAGCTTGCCCCGGGAGCTTTTCTTTGAGCTGGATGATTGCATAGCCCTGGCTCGTTTTAATCGGTTCATCCACCCATTGATTTTCCTTTAGCTGCTGAGCTTTCTCTAAATATTCGGCCGGAATGTTTTCGTGCTGATCATTGACGAACCCGAGGTCGCCGCCGTAAGGAGCCGTGTACCGGTCAGTCGAGTGTTCAGCCGCAGCTGCTTCAAAGCTGGATCCTTCTTTCAGCTCTTTAAGAACTTGTTCTGCTTCGTCTTTATCTTTGACAACGATATGCTTGAGGCGATAAGAATCATCGAATTTATATAAGTCCTTATTCTTGTTATAGAATGACTTCAATTCGCTGTCAGAAATCACAATATCTTTTGTCAGAAGCTCTTCAAGAAGAATATTATGCTTGATCTGCCCTTTCCATTCTTTTTCTGTCGTGTCTTCGTCTTCGTAGAAGGAATTGTACACAGCTTTAATCAGCAGAAATTCTCTTTCAATGTCTTCATCAGACACTTTGATCTTATTTTTTTCGGCCATTTGGGTGACAACGCGGTCGTTGATCATATCTTCAAGCGTTGATTTTCCGTAGCGCTCTTCCATTTCGCTCAGCCATTCTTCACGCGTGATGCCGTTTTTTCCGATATGTGCAATGACTTCTTGAGCGGACGGTGAAGAAGCTGTCTGCGATTTCGTCAGAACATACGCGATCACGATACAATTGACAAAAATCGCACCTAAAATAATCGGCCAAAGTGTTCTTGATTTCAATATGGTGTCTCCCCTTTCCCCATTGTAAAAGACCCGCTACTGCATAGCGGGCTTATATTTCATCTCGAATCGCTTCTAGCTCTTCCTTTGTAAACAGATACGTTTCATTGCAAAAATGGCATTGAGCCTCAGCTTGGTCATCTTCATCAATCATCTGTTGAATTTCATCTTTGCCAAGACCGATGATGCCTCTTGTGAAACGCTCTTTTGAACAATTGCATGTAAACTGGACAGGAACGGTTTCCAGTACTTCCGGTTCTTCTCCCAATACCGCAGCCAGCACTTCCTCAGGTGTCAGACCTTTCTGTATCAGCTTTGAAATGGGCTCCACTTGAGAAAGGTTTGTTTCAAGCTTCGTGATGGTTTCATCGTCCGTGCCCGGCAGCAGCTGAAGGATAAATCCGCCTGCAGCTAAAATCGTATTGTCGGGATTGACGAGCACCCCTACACCCACCGAAGAAGGAACCTGTTCAGAAGATACGAGATAATATGTAAAATCCTCGCCGATTTCTCCGGAAACGATCTCAACCTGGCCTGTAAATAAATCGCGGAGACCGAGATCTTTTACTACGCTTAGTGTGCCGGACGTGCCGACGGCTCTTCTGACGTCCAGTTTGCCGTGTTCATTTAAGTCGAAATGAACGTGCGGATTGGACACGTAGCCCCTGACATCTCCTTTTGCATTTCCGTCAGCGACAATCGCGCCGATCGGTCCGCCTCCTTCAATCTTGACGGTAAGCTTGTCTTCGCCTTTCAGCATGGCACCGAGCATGACAGCCGCCGTCATCGTTCTTCCTAAAGCGGCGGAAGCGGTAGGCCATGTGTTATGCCTTCTTTGGGCTTCATGAATCGTTTCTGTTGTATTCGCTGCATATGCTCTCACTTTGCCGTCATATGCGATGGCTTTCACTAAATAATCCATACCTCATCCTCCTATACACTTTCAACACGATTCCGTTCATAAATAAGCTCTAGTCCCTTCAACGTAAGGAACGGGTCAACGATATCGATGCATTCCGATTCGTCTGCTATCAATGAAGCAAGACCGCCCGTCGCAATGACTTTCGGATTTTTCTTGGACTGCCACTTCATCCGTTTGACAATGCCTTCAACCTGTCCGACATAACCGTAAAGGATTCCGGACTGCATCGCGCTGACCGTACTTTTGCCGACAATATGATCTGGCCGTGCAATTTCAATTCTGGGAAGCTTGGCAGCTCTCGAATAAAGCGCTTCAGTTGAAATCGTGATGCCCGGCGCGATCGCACCGCCCATGTACTCCTTGCGCTCGTTAATATAACAGTACGTTGTAGCGGTTCCAAAATCAACGACAATCAGGGGGCTTCCATAGAGATGAATAGCCGCCACTGCATTTACAATGCGGTCTGCTCCGACTTCTTTCGGATTATCGTATTTTATGTTTAATCCTGTTTTCATTCCCGGACCGACAATCTGAGGCTCGATCTGAAAATATTTAATACACATTCTTTCGAGGGAGAACATGATCGGAGGTACAACTGATGAAATAATAATTCCTTCGATCTGGTCAAACATCAGTCCGACATAATCAAATAAAGAACGAAGAAGCATGCCGAATTCATCTTCCGTTTTATGACGGCTTGTCTCAATCCGCCAATGATATTCGAGCTCTCCCTCGTGGTAGATGCCGAGGACGGTGTTTGTATTTCCCACATCTATAACAAGCAACATTCTGATCACCACTTTTGACTAGTTTCTCTTACTTGGGCATAAAACATTCTACCATCATACAATACACGATGCCGATTCTGTTTGTAAACGAATCAAATCATAGTGAACAAAGATTTTCCAAAGAGGTTTTTTCAACCATAAAAAAGAAAACTGCCAAAAGCAGCGCTTGGCAGTTTTCTTGAAGAGGCGGAATAGAGTCGTTACTCTTTTTCATCCTCGTTTTTCTCTTCGTCATCTCGTTTATTGATGTTAACTTTCACATCGTCTGTCTTTTCCTGATCATCAGAATATGTGCGATCAGGAAGTCTTCCGTGCTCAGACAAATGTTTGATTTGCTCAGCGTCGAGCGTTTCAACTTCCAGCAACGTTTGAGCGATCAGCTCAAGTTTGTCGCGATTTTCCGTAAGGATTGTTTTTGCACGTTCATAACATTCCTTAATGAAGCGCTGAATTTCTTTATCGATTTCATACGCAATCGCGTCGCTGTAGTTCTGGTCATTGTTGAAATCGCGTCCTAAGAACACTTGCCCGCCTTGCGATTGTCCGAATTGAAGAGGACCGAGCTTTTCAGACATACCGAATTCGGTTACCATTCGTCTGGCAATGCCTGTAGCGCGCTGGAAGTCGTTATGGGCACCCGTGCTGACCTCACCGAAGATGATTTCTTCAGCTACACGGCCTCCAAGCAAGCCGACGATCTTATCAAGAAGTTCGGGTTTGGTTTGGAAATAACGGTCTTCCTTAGGAAGCATGACGGCATATCCGCCCGCTTGGCCGCGCGGTACGATCGTTACTTTATGCACCATATCCGCTTCATCCAAGACAAGTCCAATTACGGTGTGTCCCGCCTCGTGATAAGCCACGATATTGCGTTCTTTTTTCGAAATTACCCTGCTTTTCTTTGCAGGTCCGGCGATGACGCGGTCTGTCGCTTCATCGATGTCTCGCATATCGATCTTTTTCTTATCTTGACGCGCCGCTACGAGAGCCGCTTCATTTAGAAGGTTTTCAAGGTCTGCACCTGAGAATCCAGGCGTCCGCATCGCGATCGCTTTTAAGTTTACGGATTCATCAAGCGGCTTGTTTCTTGCGTGTACTTGAAGTACAGCTTCACGGCCTTTGACATCTGGGCGGTCAACGGTAATTTGACGGTCAAAACGTCCCGGACGCAGCAATGCAGGGTCTAAAATATCGGCGCGGTTTGTCGCAGCGATAATGATGATTCCTTCATTGGCGCTGAATCCGTCCATTTCAACAAGAAGCTGGTTGAGCGTCTGTTCACGTTCATCGTGCCCTCCGCCAAGGCCTGCTCCCCGCTGGCGTCCGACAGCATCAATTTCATCGATGAAAATCAGACAAGGCGCATTTTTCTTGGCGTTTTCGAACAAGTCGCGAACACGTGATGCACCAACCCCGACGAACATTTCAACGAAGTCAGATCCGCTGATGCTGAAGAAAGGCACCCCAGCTTCACCGGCACAAGCTTTCGCCAGCAATGTTTTACCGGTACCCGGAGGTCCGACCAAAAGCACGCCTTTCGGAATCCTTGCTCCGAGTTCGGCGAATTTGCGGGGATCCTTGAGGAAATCAACGACTTCCACAAGCTCTTGCTTTTCTTCATCCGCTCCTGCCACATCTTTGAATTTGACGCGTTTCTTTTCTTCTGTATAGAGCTTCGCCTTGCTTTTTCCAAAGTTCATAACACGGCTTCCGCCGCCTTGAGCCTGATTAAGCAGGAAGAAGAAAAGAATGAAGATAATAACAAAAGGGATGATGGTGGTAAAGAACGTCATCCATCCATTTGCTTCCTGTGCAGGTTCTACTTGTATCTTCGTTTTTTTCACTTGATCAATGATTTGATCTGCCCCTTTTCCTTCAGGAACATGGGTCAGGAAATATTGATCTTTCTCATAGGTCGTCAGCTGTCCCCGAACCTCGTACACACCCCTGACAGGCTGGATGGAGACATTTTCAACCTTCCCGTTATCTAGGTTTGAAACAAAGTCACTATACGTCATATTTTCTGTTTTCGGATTTGCGGTTTGGAAGTAGCTCACAACTCCGATCACAACTAATAAAATAAGTAAATAAAAAATGGTATTACGGAAGACCCGATTCATTCCTTACCTCCTCCCACAGTAAGCACAACTATGTTCAATAGTATCATAGAAAATCGTTCCAATACAACAGATATCCCTTTCGCTAACAAGCCCGAATCAGCTCTCATAAACCGCAGGTTTCAGCACTCCGATGTACGGAAGGTTACGATAGCGTTCAGCATAATCGAGACCGTATCCGACAACGAAAGCATCGGGAACTTCAAAGCCGACGTAATCCGCTTTGATATCCGCTTTTCGCCCGCTTGGTTTATCAAGAAGGGTTACGATCTTAATCGATTTAGCTTTGCGGTATCGGAAAAGCTCTACAAGATAACTCAAGGTCAGCCCACTGTCGATGATATCCTCAATAATTAAGATGTCACGGCCCTCTACAGATGTGTCCAAATCCTTAATGATTTTTACCTCTCCGGAAGAAACCGTTGAACTGCCGTAGCTTGATACATCCATGAAATCCATTTCCAAATATGTATCAATATGCTTCAAAAGATCAGCCATAAACGGCATGGCTCCCTTTAACACACCGATTGCCAGCGGAAACTTGCCGCTGTACTCTTCTGTCAGAGTCGCGCCCAGCTCCTTGACTTTCTTTTGGATCTCTTCTTCTGAGATCAAGATATTTTCAATATCCTGTTTCATTCTTTGCTAGCCCCCTACACTTTTCATGCTGTCTATATTGTAATACAATGCGATCATTGTTTGTAACATCAAGTTCCTCAAAAATGGTTTTTTTCAGACCAGGTATCCAAATAATGTTTCCAACCGCGTCTGTTACAATGGGCCAGCTGTCTCTTTTCGCAAGAGGCACTTTTTCATCAATAAATATATCTTTAACCTTTTTTGAGCCGTTCATCCCTTTAAGTTTGACTCGGTCTCCATTTTGCCTTGTCCGTACATAAAGGGGAAATTGAACCTGCTTGGGACTTGTTGCAAAAACATCGTTTCCTTGCAGCTTCCGGGTTGAACCGGATCCGCTCACATGAAGGGAGGAGCCGTCGGGAAGCATCAGTTCTTCTTCGTCTGCCCCGCTTATTTCATAATGATAGGAAACATTTTCACATTGTAAACGCTGAAATGTAAACAAACATGTATGATAAGATTTTGCAACTTTTAGCCCATTCGGAAAATCAAGGGAACCGGATGGTCCACCTTGTGAAATCCAATCCAGAAACACTTGAATATGATGGGCTGAAAACGCTGATGGAACGTTTTCATAAAGATAGTTTAATATTAGATGAACTCCCCTTCTTTGTAAAGGCATAGGGAGTGCAAGAAGCCGATCGATGCTGATTTCGACACCGGAACTTGACTTGCTTGTGATTACTGTATTCATTTTATCTTTCGTTAATGCCTGTAAGTATAATTCGTCTTCTGTCAGGATTTCACTGACGGATTGAAACCTTTTATGGACATCTTCCGACTCTTTCTTCAGAAAAGGGAGAACATGGTGCCTGAACCGGTTCCTGGTGTAATCATCCTCACTGTTGCTCGGATCGGTTCTATACGGTATTCGATTCTCTTTGCAGTAAGCCAAAAGATCATCCTTTGACAGCCTTAGAAACGGCCTGAGCAGCCAGCCGCTGTCAAAACGGCGCTTTGGCTGAATTCCGGCAAGCCCGAGCCCGACAGTGCCTTTTGCCATCTTCATCAGCATCGTTTCCACCTGATCATCTCCGTGATGAGCCAGAACCAGATATTCAGCCCGGCGCCTTTTCATTAACTCTTGAAAAAACGCATACCGGCATTCTCTCGCAGCAGCCTGTTTATTCAAATTGTTTTCCGCGGCAAATGTCAGGACATCGATTTGCACCGCCTCGCATTGTATGCCTTCCGCCTCGCAGTAGTCCTGAACGAACCGCATATCCTGCTCAGACTCTTCGCCTCTGAACATATGATCGACGTGTGCGGCAATCAGCGTCGCCGAGTCAGGAACCGTACGGTGCAGAGCATGCAGCAGAGCCATCGAATCAGGCCCTCCGGAGACACCTGAAACCAGTGTCGCTCCATCAAATGACAGTTCGTATTTTTTCATGAAATCTTCAATACTTTTCACAATGTCCTCCCACTAAGAGCAGGGTGTATTTCAAAAGATATAAATATCCTAACACTTTCAATCGGTCCCTGCAAAGAAGAGCTATCCGCCGGCAAAGCAGAGCTAAATAAAAAAGAGAACGATATACGCAAAGTAAAGGGCAAGAACGCTTACGACGATTAGCAGCGTTTCAAAAACACCGCCGGATTTAGAACTGTTTCTTTGCTTTCTGCGCCCGCTCCTTAACCTTTGCTGCTGAGGCGTCCCCCGCTTATGCCGCGGGCCTTGAGACGGGGCGGATGCCGATGAAGAACGGGCGGTTCTCGACTGGCGGCTGCTTTGCATTCGGGCCGGCCGGCCGATTTCCAGGAGGTCTCCCTTCATTTCATCAGCTGTCCGATAGCTTCCTTTTAAAGCAGAAGCAAGAACCGGCTTATACCGCTTTAAAAACGGATGTCCGTCGATGACTGACATAAGCTGTTCCTGAGGTCTTGCTGTCTTTTTAAATTCTTTTTTCACCGCACAGTTCACCATAATCATGGCGACTGAAAACAGATCATACGACGGCTCAGCCTTACGGGTTCCGAATTCCCAATAGCCTCTGTCAAAAAACTCTGTATATTCCTTGATTGCCCGGCCTTCTTTTGTCGTCCCGCCCACATCAATGCAGCGGATTTGCGGCGGCGGGCCCGTCACGATTAAATTCTCGGGCTTTAAATCCCCAAACACCCATCCTTCGCGATGAATGGCCGACAGACTTGAGAGAAGCTGGCTGATCAGCACCGGGATCCATTCCTCGCCTTTTTCGTTTACATATCTTAGAAGAAGCGGACCTTCAATATATTCCATCACATAAAATGAGAGTTTTTTGCCCGTGCCCGCAACCACCATGTCATCCACATCAAAAAAAGAAGGCCCCATTGCTTTTGCCTGGGCCTTTGAGAAAGATTTCAGAACATTCACTTCCGAGGTAATGGACAGGCTGTCATCGCTCACTTTTAATGCAACGCGGCCCTTTCCTGAATCGGCCAGATACACAACGCCATTCGCCCCTTTTCCAAGCTGTCTGATGATCTTGTAGGAATGATTGTTCCACTTTCCAACAACGGCTGCACCCGGCTTTAGACTAGCCGCCAAACTCGTCGAAGCGTTTTTCATCGTCTTCTAACATTCTCCTTCTTGAGCCGATTTTGTTAAAATGCTGAATCGCCTCTCGTATTGCGGGTCCTGTCGGCGTAATGCCGCCGGCTGAAAGCTTGGAAAATATCGAAGAAAGAGATTCAAACTTCGGGGTCCAATCAAGCACAAGCTCGACCTCTTGTTTTTTCCCGGGAAATATAAGCATCGCAAATTCGTTTTCGCCGATTCTTGAATTGAGACTGATGGAAAGGTCTATCAATGCTTCTTTAACGGTCGGCAGCTTCGGATTCATGCTCGCGCTTGTATCGACAAGAACCAATACATGAAGATGTACGGTCTCGCCGAGCTCGTCTACGACTTCCATGACTTCACCGCGTTTATCAGGAGGCAGTTCATCCATTTCGGTATGCTTGCCGAGAATTTGTTTGAGCTCACTATTAACAACGCCTTGAAGGGTTTGCGTCATCGCCTTTTTTGTCACCATTTGTACGGTCTGCGACAGCTGCGACGCGTAAACAACCTGGTGAACTCCCCCGCCTGCGAGAGCGATCCCTTCAACTTCTTTCATCGCCTCCTGATCCATTTCATGCTCGTCCATAATCCCAATCACATTCACGGTAATCCCCTGCTCCTTCGCAAAAGCGGCCATGGCCTGCGGGTCTTCGCCGCGGTTTGAACAGCCGTCCGTCAAAAGCAGGATTTGATTCAAGTGCCCCTTTTTCATCGTTTTTATTCCTCCTGGACAAAGATATCTTGATTTAGTTCCATCATCGCCAGAAGAAATTTGATTTATACGAAAGCTAAGAAATCTCTTGATTCTTTTGGAAAAAAGACGGCGCCGGAATGGAGGCCCACTTTGGCGTATTATGATCCAGCTTGATAACAATCACCGTCATATCGTCCTCAATCAGACCCGACCTTGTCCGAATCACTTCTTCCATGATCAAGTCGGCGATTTCCTGCGGCTCCTCGGTTTTCAGAGATTTCAATTTCCGCTTCATCCACAGATCATGATTTTCAACATGTCTAGGCCCTTCAAAGATTCCGTCGCTCATCATGATCAAAAGGTCTCCCGCTTTTAATTGCTCGCTGACTACATCAACATCGAATTCTGTAATGATGCCGATCGGCAGATTGCTGGCCTGCACTTTGATAATCTGATCGCCTCTTTTAATAAAGCTCGGGGTAGAGCCGATTTTCAAAAACTTGCAGCTCGCATCCTGAAGATCGATGACCGATAAATCCAATGTCGAATATATTTCATCTGTCGTCCTTAATGAAAGAATGCTGTTGATCGTTTTAATCGCCACTTTTTCGTCGATGCCCGACTGAAGAATCTTTTCCAGCAGCTTGATCGTCTCATTGCTTTCAAAATGGGCCCTTGCGCCATTTCCCATACCATCGCTGATGGCGGCCGCATATTTGCCGGTGCCGAGCTCCATCATATTGTAGCTGTCGCCGGAGACAAGCCCTCCTCCTTTTGCTGCATGCGCGGCTCCCGTCACCACCCTGTATGACTTCGCCGAACCGAAAGCAACATGACAATATCCATTCGGATGGCCGGCACACTGTTCCGCTTTGACGATAATTTGTTCTTCCAAAATATCGGACAGCATCGGAGCGATGATTTTTTCACACTCCCCGTGGCCGTTGCAATACGGGATACTCATTTCGATATCGATGTTGCCCTGCTCAAGACTGTAAATTTCGACTTGTTGAATTTCAATGCCGAAATGCTGCAGCGCATCCCGAATTTGTTCTTCTTGAATAAAATGCTGCTCCCTCTCCCTTTTTATTTCCCGAGAAAAGTCCGCCATAACCTGAGAAACTCCGAGCAGCTGCTCTGCGACGAGACGCCTGCTGTCATGCACCTTTTGTTTTAATGTCTGGTTTGCCCTAAAATGAGACAGCTCGTCTTCCATCAGCGCTTCTACTTGCTTTGATTTGGAGCAGTGCTGATGAAACTCCTTTTTCAGCTTGCGGTTTTTAAAATATTGCTTTTCTTCTGTTTCCTGCATAACTCGTTTCATCAAGTCATATGTTTTATCAAAGTTCTGAACCCAGCACTTGTTTTTCTTATAACAGGACTGGCAGGAGTGTTCTGTTACAGTGCTCAAAAACAGATCGATCTCTTTTTCTTTTCCTTCATCATCTGGAACCGAATGATAAAAGGTAGCGAAGCTTTCGGATAATGCGTGAAAAACACTCGAAAACTGATCGACCTTCTGCGCGGTGACATCGCGGATTTTTCTTGCATACTGCTGCTGTTCCTGAGCGTGTTCAGTCGTTCCCGGTATATACTTAGCCACTTTTTTCGTAATCGACTGAGGGGTTAAAAGGAACAGGCCGATTGCAATCAGTGATTCATAAAGCGTCGGCACAAGTTCTGCTGAACCTTCTCCGTACAGAGAAATCAATAGAGATCCGATCAATAAGCCGACCGCTGCACCGAACTTTTTTCCTTCTTTTAACAAACCGCCGAGAAGACCTGAAAAAGCCAGCAGGCTCATCTGATATAAATTGCCGATATTTGAGAGGCTGAGGATCAGCCCGGTCACAACTCCGACTGTACAGCCGATGCTCGCGCCCCCGATGAACGCGAAAGCGAGCACGACATAACGGGCCAATATCAGTTCAGCCTGCATGCCTTGAAAAGAAACGCCTGTCAAACCTGTGAGAACAGAAGCGATTAAAATCATAAAACAAATGATCTCTTCGATTTTCAGCGACTGTTTCGCCCGCTTTGAGGTGACAATCGGCAGGCTTTGCAAAAAAATCAGTGTGAGGATAAACGATAACCCGGCTTCAACAAAAGCCATAATATAGTGATAACCCGAAACCGTTCCGTATTCGGCATATACGAATCCGCATCTTGTCACAGCCATCGCCAAAAAGACAACGACAGGCAGCGTTCTGACGCGGTCTTTTATAATAAGAGACGTCATTTTGGAACATATCGCAAATGCAACCAGAGCCGCAAGCACGAACAGCGAATGCTGAGGCGATATGCTCAGAGCTCCGGCAAGAAGCGCCAGGCATGCAAGAAAAGCTTTATCTTTTTTAATTAAAAGCATCGCTCCGAAAAATGGAAGAGCAAAGGGAATGACCTCTGACAGAATGAAGGCTCGTCCCAATAAAAAACCGATGACCATATAGATCAGCCCTTTATAAAAAAAGAGGGAATATAAATGCTGCATCACAAGCTTCATCGTGCTGCCAAACCATGAATACAATTTTTGAACAGCAGGTCCAGCTATTGGGCTGTTCACTCTTCTTTCCGCTTTTTCCATGCTCTCATCTCCCACTCGTTTATTCGTTGCTTGCCATTATAGCGAAAGATGAAATAGGATTTTGTCAAAAGAAGGTAATGAATTCAAAGAACTGTTCGACGCTTTTTGTAGCATGCTTCAATCACTCTTGATAAGTCGAGTCCATTCCCGTTATTTTGCGTATTTTTATGCAGCAAAAAAACCGGCTTCAGAAGAAGCCGGTTTCCGGAATGACCCGTACGGGATTCGAACCCGTGTTACCGCCGTGAAAGGGCGGTGTCTTAACCACTTGACCAACGGGCCTTCATATAAGTAGCGGCGGAGGGGATCGAACCCCCGACCTCACGGGTATGAACCGTACGCTCTAGCCAGCTGAGCTACACCGCCATGTTGTTGATTTCTTTTAACGCACAAGTTCTATAATACAAAGGATTGTTCTATCCGTCAATAGAAATTTTAATAAAAATTTTATGAGAGAAAATAAAAAGGCATCCGTTGGGATAAGACGAATGCCTTTCGTATATATAGAAAGCAGCAAGTTAACCTCTTCTTGCTCCGCGCCCTCCACGTTTTGATTCCGTGTTGCGTTTTAGAGACGATAAGCGATCTTCACTGTCTTTTAAAAACTTATTCATTTTCTGTTCAAACGTTTCTTTAGAGCGGAAATCATTTTTAGGTCTCGCAGGTCTTGATGATTGAGGACGGTCTACAGCCTTTTTGATCGACAAGCCGATTTTCCCATCTTTCTCAACATTGATGACTTTAACTTCTACTTGATCACCAACCTTCAGATGATCATTAATGTCCTTCACGTAGTTATCGGCTACTTCGCTAATATGAACAAGACCTGTTGATCCTCCAGGCAGTTCAACAAACGCTCCGAAATTTGTAATACCTGTTACTTTCCCTTGCAACTTGCTGCCAACTTCAATCGACATAAAAAAAGTGCTCCTCCTTAGACTTAAAAAAGATCATTTGTTTAATTATACATAAAGAAAAAATTAAGTGTCAACAAGGCTACTTGCTCTTATCTTCAAACTTGAAGATGATTTCGCCATCTTTTGAGAGGTAATAATCCTTTCTGGCAAGCTCTGCAACGTAGTCCTCATCCTTTAATTTCACGATCTCGTCTTTCAAATCCGATTTTTTTGCTTCCAGTTGTTCCAATTGTTTCAAAAGCTCTGCTTTCTTCTCTTGCTTCGCGCTGATATCCGAAGTCTGCGACCAAAGCGAACTGACAATCACAATCGCCGACAGCAGCACAACGGCGCCGAAAACAATCAACCGTCTGTATAGACCGCGTCTTTTTCTTATCAGCTGCTGCTGTTTTCGCTCCATCTGCTCTTTGTATTCGTTCTGTATTTGCGATATGTTGCGTCTCGTGGGATCATTCATTCCAGACGGCCTCCCTTCATTTTTTTAAAAGTTTTGCCTTAATGGTTATGAATAGTTTCTTCCCCTTTTCGAAAAATCCTGCTCCTTTTTGCAAAAAGCGTCTCAACAATCCCCGAACCGGGGCGGGAAGAAGCCTGCAGCATTGATATAGTATTAAATAAATCGGATATCCTGCAAATTTTAATATCTTATATAAACATACCGCAAAAAAACGAAAAAGAACATAGATATTTCTCATTGTAAAGAGAATGATGGCTAAAATAGCTTGAAACGTCCATACAACAGGCCGAAACACCATCATCCGCATCATCTTTGAGACCAGCCTGGAGATGAATATAAAAAAGGAAATCATCCATTCCAAAAGCTTGATATAGATCTGCTTAAAAAGGCTTTGATAAGCGGCAAATCCAAGCATGACCGCCAGAAAGATATAAATTCGGAATTCCCCTTCATTCACGCTCAGCAAAACATAGAAAAAAAGGAGACCTTGTACCACCCAAAACAAAAAGTCATGGAGAAACAACAGCCACCTTGCTGTTTTCGAGCGAACGACAAAACGGGTGTAGGTGTCAAGGGAAGCGCCAAGCCATGCCCCCATTCCGGCCATGGCCAGCATCGTATAGAACTGCGTGGTCAGCGTCATTTAAACAACTTGCTAAAAAATCCTTTAGCTTTCTCCCCCTGCTGCTCATCCAAATAGACGAGATCAAGCACTCTTCCCTTGATGGAGACAACGCCTTTTTCCACATCGAGATTCTTCATTTGCAGGTTTTCGCCTCTGACCGCCAGCATGCCCATGACCGTCTCAAGTAAGAATTCCTCATTGTCAAAGCTCTCGACCTGTTTGACACCGGATATATCCAGCAGCTTGCGGCCCTTCATCGTCACATTATGTTCAGGACCAGATGCCCCGCCGGAAGGGTTGTGCTGATCATAATATACATTCATCGATTCATCCCCCATATCCTCATACTAAAGATTCGATACTGCATTGTATGAGACGGGGGATTTTTTTAGAACAAGCCTATTCTCCTCCCAGCTTCTCTTCTTTGAGAACGGTATACATATCAGCGGCTTCTTCTTTTTTTGTCGTATCCTTCAATTCATTGACTTTGACGGTTACAAGCTTTTGGCCGAAACGCACCGCAAGCTCGTCTCCCGCTTTGACAACAGAGCTTGCTTTCGCCTGCTGGCCATTGATCGAAATTCTTCCCTGGTCAGCCACTTCTTTTGCAAGCGTCCGTCTTTTAATCAGCCTTGATACTTTGAGAAATTTGTCGAGTCTCATCACTTGTCAGCTCCTTTCAATGTCTTTCGCTTCATTCCACAATTTGTCCATCTCTTCAAGCGTCATACTTTCCAGATCCTTGCCCATGCGCTTTGCAGATTGTTCAATATGCGTGAACCTTCTGTAAAACTTGGCATTTGTCATCGCAAGGGCCTCTTCCGGTTCAATTTTATAAAACCGGCCGATGTTGACGAGCGCGAATAAAAGGTCGCCGAACTCTTCTTTCATTTTTTTGCTGGTCTGTTCGGCTTCGGAAATTTCTGAAGAAAACTCTTTCATTTCCTCGTGGACTTTATTCCAAATATCCTGGACATTCGACCAGTCGAATCCGGTCTTTGCCGCCTTTTTCTGAAGCTTGTTCGCTTTTGACAAAGCGGGAAGCGGCTTTGGAATGTCGTCGAGGAGGGATGGATCGTCCGCTTGTTTCTCCTGCTTCTTGATCTCTTCCCAGTTTACCATGACGTCGGCCTCATCACGAACAGATACTTCTCCGAAGACATGCGGATGTCTTCTGATCATTTTTGCGGTGATCCCGCGAATCACATCGTCAATTGCAAAAAGGCCGTCATCCTCGCCGATCTGCGCATGCAGCAGAACCTGGAGCATCACATCGCCGAGCTCCTCAACAAGGTGGTCCGGATCTTCTTCATCAATCGCCTCGAGCACCTCATAGCATTCTTCAATTAAGTATTTTTTGAGCGATTCATGGGTTTGTTTTTGATCCCACGGGCAGCCGTCCGGTCCGCGCAGCTTCCTGATGACGCTGCGGAACATCGAAAATTCCTGGTACAGAATTTCTTCGTCTTTGACAGGCGGAACGTAGACGCTCGTTAAATTGTTGATACCCACGCTTCTGTCCAATTCGTAAAGAGGCACTGTCCGAATGTCTTGCATACTGCTTCCTGCCGCTGTGACAATGACGACTTCATAGTCATCAGGAAGCTTTTCCATCAACGTCAGTTTAACCTCTGATGCCGTCATTTGATTATACACCTGGCAAATAATCAAATGATGACGGAGCTCGACTTCGTCAGCGGAAAACCGGATGGCGTCTACAAACTGAAACCCGTCAATCGGATCGATCTGCAAAGCATTTAACGTCGCATCAATAAAGCTGTGGCCTCCCTCGACAACGACGTCGGCCTGATGAGCGTCCCGCCTCTCAAGCAAAAGCTGGACCGTTTTTTCAGCGACGAACGGATGGCCCGGAACGGCATAGAGCACATCCCGCTGCTTCGCCTCCTCAAACAGCCTATCTACGATCTCCTCGTAAACATCTTCGAATTGATCATGCTTTTCATAGACCTCATCAAAAAAATGAATCTCCGCTATTTCTTTTTTCAAGTCTTCTATTAATGGATGGTCTTTCGTCCTGACAAAAAGAACCTCCGCTTGTGTAAGCCGTTTATAAACACCGAGGGTTAATTGATTCATATCGCCTGCCCCCAGGCCGACTACCGTGATTTTACCTGCCATGCCTGCCGCCCCTTTCTCGTTTTAATGTCAGGAGCTTGCTGCCAAAAGGTACAAGCTCAAGTTCTTTTTCTGAAAACACGCGTAATGTGAAGATACCGGACAAAAAGACAACGCCGCCGACGAAAACGGCGCTAAGACTTTCCGCCGCCGCGATCCATCTGCTTTTATGAGGTATGGCTGCTTCAAAAGCAAAAAGCCACACCGCCAGCGCGGCCGACATGATCACAGCCGACAGCAAAACACTGGCTATCCTGTATTCAGGCAGCTTGATCCAGCCTTTCCTTTTCAGCTGAAAAAAATTGAGCCCAGCGACAGCGGCGAATGACATCATAGTCGCAAAAGCGGCGCCGGAAATGCCGAAACCTGGGATCAGGAGCTCGTTCAATACGGCTTTCACAAAAAAGCCGCAGCAGACGGAAACAGCCGGAAGGCATGTATGGCCGAGCCCTTGCAAAACAGCAGTCATCGTGATCGCCAACGATGCAAACAGAATCGACACGCTGAAAATTTGAAGCGCAGCCGTTCCATCGCTGTTCTTAAACAGCATGACATTCACCGGCTCCAAAATGCATATCAGACCGGCGGCTGCTCCAGTCCCGATGACGAAGCTCATTTTTAGCGAATACCGGATCTTTTCCTCCAGAACCGCCGTTTCTCCCTTTTTCTTCGCTTTTGTAAGGGACGGGACAAGAGCTGTCGCAATGCTCGCAGCAAAAACGGTACCCAGCTGCAAAAGCGGCTGTCCCCTGTCATACACACCTTTTGTATGTTTCGCCTGAAGTTCGTCCATTCCTTGTCCGGCCAGCAATGAATACAAGTTCAATGCGTCGACGAGCTGGATGAGAATCAGCATGAGGCCGGCGGTGCAAATCGTAACCGAGTACAGACACAGCTGTTTCAAAATATCGCCTGTACCGGCCTCTATCCCGGCGGCCGCGGGATGCTTTTCACGCTTGGCCCAAAACACGGCGAGAATGGAAAACGCCGCAAGGCCGCCGACAAGGGAGCCAATAGCAGCCCCTGCCCCGGCGTCATATAAGGAAAAGCCGTTTTTGACGAGCCACCACGTTAAAATGAGGATCGCCCCGACCCGGAGTGTCTGTTCTCCAATTTGAGAAAGTGCCGTCGGAAGCATCTGTTCGCCTCCTTGAAAATAGCCTCTCAGCGAAGACACGAACGGCAGCAGCAAATAAGAAAACGACACGGCGCGGATCACCCCGGCAAGGTCGGGATCACCCATAAACCCTGCGATGGCTTCGGATCCGGCAAACAAGAGAAGAAAAAAGCCAAGGCCCACAGCCGATAAAAAAAGCATAGACACCCGGAGAATTTTTGCCCGGTTTGCCGACCCGTAATCATTCAACAACTTTGAAATGATGACCGGGAACCCGGCGGTGGCAAGCATCACAGATATTCCGATCATCGGATACACCTGCTGAAAAATATAAAAACCGACATCTCCAACTATATTTTGAAAAGGCACTCTATATACAGCGCTTAATATCTTTGATAATATCCCCGCCAATGATAATACAAAGGCACCTTGCCAAATCCATTGTCTTTGGCCTCTTAAAAACCCCATTCCTTTAAGCTCCTTCCAATGCGCTTTCTCTCCGCTTTCTAAAAAGCGCACGAAACGTGCTTATTATACCATATTCAGGGCTCATACCCCGCCTGCAACTGTGAACTAAAAAAGAACAGCCCAAAAGGTGCTGTTCCAACTGCTGATGCTGATTCAAGCTGAGAAAAACGCTTTCGGCATTCCAGCTCATTCGTTCGAGCAGGAATGTCAAAATAAAAGGAATGAGACCTATTGTTCCATTTGACGGGCCAAAAAACCGGCGGCGGTTTCAACCGCTTTATGTTCCACTTCGCCGATTGACTGGTCTTTCGAAAAAATGACAACCGCTCCGATCGGATCACCGTTTGCAACAATCGGACCGACGGTATAAGAAGCAACCTCTTCGTCAATACCATCAATAAGCTGAATTGTCTTCGCGTCTCCTTCCAAAACAGAACTGCGTTGATCCATCGCCTTTTCGACCATGTCGCTGATTGATTTGTTTAAATAGTCTTTTTTAGACCCCCCGGATACTGCGATATACACATCCCGGTCGCAAATCAGCACGGAATGGCCCATGCTGTCATAAAGCGCATCAGCATACTCCTTTGCAAAGTCGCCGAGCTCGCTGATCGGAGAATATTTTTTTAAAATAACCTCCCCATCCCGGTCCACAAATATTTCCAAAGGGTCTCCTTCACGAATGCGCAAAGTTCTGCGGATTTCCTTCGGGATCACGACCCGGCCTAAATCATCAATTCGACGTACGATACCAGTTGCTTTCATCTCTGCTGCCTCTCTTTCATTTGATGATATATCTGGTGGATATAAATAGAGCTGTGTACTTATGTAACACTCTCCACTCTTGATTGGTTTTAGTATCCTTCACATCAAATGTAATATACGCGAGAAACAACAAATTTTTATGATGAAGCGATCGTTTGCTTTTTAACGTTTTGAAGGCCTTTCAATATTTCGAGAAGCGTTTCAAGCCACTCTTCCGGTTGTCGGTTTTTCACTTGAATCGAAATTTTCAATTTCTTCCCTTCCATCCCGAGGCCGATTTGTCTGCCGTACTTGCTGCCGAGTTCAAACAGTTTTTGGCCGTCAATTTCGGCACTCGCTTTTTCGTCAATCGTCAGTCTGACGGCGTCTTTATCCTGTTTGATCAGCTCGACGCGTTCTGTGATGGCATATACCTTCGCCTCTGCGATGGCGAATAAATATTCGACTTCTTTCGGGTATTCGCCGAAGCGGTCGATCATCTCATCTTGAAGCTCGCTCTTTTCTTCAATGGTTGAAATCGCTCTGAACCGTTTATACATATCTATTTTTTGCTTGCCGTCTGTCACATAAGTCTGCGGAATATATGCGTCAAGCTCCAAATCGATTTCCGGCTCAAATTTTTCAGCTTGCGGTACATCTCCCTTGCGAGCTTCTATTGCTTCCTTGAGCATTTGCGAATATAAATCGAAACCGACAGAATCGATGAACCCGTGCTGCTGCGCACCTAAAAGATTTCCGGCGCCGCGGATCGTCAAATCGCGCATCGCGATTTTAAATCCTGACCCGAGTTCAGTAAATTCTTTAATCGCCTGAAGCCTTTTTTCGGCCACTTCCGTAAGGACTTTGTCCTTCCGGTACGTAAAGTAAGCGTAAGCTACACGGTTTGAGCGGCCCACGCGGCCCCTCAGCTGGTACAGCTGGGAAAGCCCCATCTTATCTGCGTCAAATACGATCAGGGTATTGACGTTTGGAATATCAACGCCCGTTTCAATAATCGTTGTGCTGACGAGCACATCCGATTCTCCCTCTAAGAAATTCAGCATGACCGATTCGAGTTCGTTTTCTGTCATCTTCCCATGGGCATAGGCCACCTTGGCGTCAGGCACAAGCATCGAGATTTCTTCCGCTTTTCTTTCAATATCCTCCACCCGATTGTACAAGAAGTAAACCTGACCGCCTCTGGCCAGCTCGCGTTCTATCGCTTCTCTGACCAGGGCTCCGTTGTATTCGACAACGTACGTCTGTACCGGGAAGCGGTTTTCCGGAGGCGTTTCAATGACTGACAAATCTCTGACACCGAGCATGGACATATGAAGGGTTCGAGGTATCGGAGTTGCCGTTAATGTCAAAACGTCGACATTCGCTTTAATGCGTTTAATCTTTTCCTTGTGCGTGACACCAAACCTTTGTTCTTCATCGATGATAAGCAGTCCAAGATCTTTGTACACGACATCCTTGGACAACAGTCTGTGAGTGCCGATTACGATGTCAATCGTTCCGTTTTTCAAGCCCTTGATCGTTTCATTTGCTTCTTTTCTCGTCCGGAACCGGCTGAGCAAACCGATATTAATCGGGTAGTCCTGGAAGCGTTCCAATATCGTTTCATAGTGCTGCTGTGCGAGGATCGTAGTCGGCACAAGGAGCGCGACCTGTTTTCCGTCTGCAATCGCTTTAAAGGCGGCGCGGATCGCCACTTCGGTTTTGCCGTAGCCCACATCGCCGCAAAGGAGCCGGTCCATCGGTCTTTCTTTTTCCATGTCTCTTTTAATCTCATGGATCGATCTCAGCTGATCCTCTGTCTCCTGATAAGGAAAAGCGGCTTCAAACTCACGCTGCATTTCATGGTCTGGAGAAAACGCGTAACCTTTGCTTGCTTCCCTTTCGGCATAAAGCTTGATCAAGTCATCGGCGATATCCTGGACAGAGCTTTCAACTTTTTTCTTAACCCGTTTCCATTCGCTTCCCCCGAGCTTATAAAGCTTCGGCTCTTTGCCTTCGGATCCGACGTATTTTTGCACCTGATCAATTTGGTCAACCGGTACGTAAAGCTTGTCGCTTCCCTGGTAGTGAATATTCAGGTAATCCTTATGAATCCCGTTGATCTCCAGCGTTTCGATCCCTAAATACTTTCCTATACCGTGGTTCACATGGACGACATAATCGCCGATCTGGAGCTCCGAGTAGCTTTTGATCCGTTCGGCATTGGTCAGTTTTTGTTTGCGCGCCTGCTTTTTGACACGCTTTTTAAACAGCTCTTCCTCGGTAATGACGGCCAGCTTGATCATCGGAAGTTCAAAGCCGGATTGAAGGCCGCCTTCCATAATGTAAATCTGGCCTTGGGCAAGCGCTGCATCCTGGTCGGCCTGGGCGGCTTCGATGTCATAATCGGACAATACTGACGCAAGTTTTTTGACGCGCTCTTTGCTGTCCCCTAGAAAAACCGTTGTATATTTCGATTTCTTAAACCGTTCAATCTCATTTTTGAGCACATTCATTTGTCCGTGAAAGCTCTGCATTTGCTTGCTTGAAACATTGACGATGTTTTGCGGACTGGTGTGCTGCACATGCCTTAAAAACAGCGAGTAATACAAAATTGGGCGGGACTGTTTTGAAATGAGGCTGTGAAAAGGAAATGACATTGCCGTATCATGAAGGATTTTCCCTTCTTCCAGCAGGCTCGTCACCCATTCTGCCTCTTCCTTTTGCAGCTGGTCTTCCATTTCATGAATACGGCTGATCTCATCTAGTATCAGCAAAGTATTTTTCGGGAAATAATCTAGTAAACTAGCAGGCTTCTCATAGAAATAAGAAAGGTATTTAACCATTTCCTGGCCGATATGCCCTTCCTTGAGCCGCTCTTTATCTACAGCAATATTTTGGTCAAGAATTTCCTTTTGTTTATCAAGCTTCAGCTTTTTAAGACTGTTGGCAAGGCCTTTATCGATTTGTTCAAGCGCTCTTTGCCGATCTTCATCCCGCACGATCAGTTCCTTCGCAGGGCCGATCGTTACTTCATCGCGCGTTTCCAGTGAGCGCTGATCATCCGTATTGAATATACGAATCGAGTCAACTTCTGTATCAAACAATTCAATCCGGACAGGGTTTTCTTCGGTCAATGAATAGACATCGATAATCCCTCCGCGAATGCTGAATTCGCCTGGAGCCGCCACCATATCCGTACGCTCATACCCCATTTGAACAAGCTTCTGAAGCAGCTGTTCCGGGTCGATGTCGCGCCCCGTCTCAATACGAATCTGACTGTTTTGCCATACTTCGACAGGGGGCAGCATTCTTCTGACGGCTGCTGCCGGAGCAATCACGATTGGCGTTTCACCGCTTGCAAGCCGATTTAAGACATCAAGCCTTTGCGAGCGCAGCTCAGGGCTTGCCACCGCAATTTCAGAAGAAATCAATTCGTTGACAGGATATAAAAGGACAGGCTGATCTTTTATCAGCCCTGTCAAGTCATCTGTAATTTTTTGAGCCTGATAAAGGTTATGCGTAATTAAAAATACCGGCCGTCTCGTTTCTTTTGTAAGAGCGGCTGTAAATAACGACCGGGCAGATCCGGAGAGCCCCGCAAGCAGCTGTTCCTTCAGCCCTTCGTTTAAGCCGTTGACGATGGATTTAAAATCATCGCTTTGTGTAATATAGGATTGAATATTGTTCAAATGAGCCCCTCCTCTCTTCCTCAAATAGAAAAATGCTTTGGTCTAGTCTCTACACCAAAGCTATTTATTGAATAAACGATTGATATTGGTGATAATCCGGGTTTCGCTCAAGCGCTTCTTGACAATCTTCACATATCGTCTTTACGTATAAATCCCCATTATCCATATAAGAAATCATATCGTTTCTTTCATCGTTTGTTAAGTGGTTAAAGCCTAACTGTTCACTGTTTACATAAGAATGGTCAAGACTTCCGACTTTAACGCCGCAATGCCGGCAATAATAATGTAAAGCCATAAAGGAACCTCCATACCGAGTCTTTTTAAAACTAGTATGTTCCGTTCCCGTTTGCCTTATACCTTTGCATTAAATTCATTCATAACTTCTAAAAAAGGTTTTTCCAAAGAAGCTTCACAGGCCTTGGCCGATTGTCTGACGGCCTCTTGTATCGCCGGCTCTTCTTCATCCGTAAAAGCGCCAAGCACATAATCGACGATTTTCATGCCGTTGACCGGACGGCCGATTCCGATTCTGATCCGGTTAAATTCCGTTGTTCCCAGATGCTGAATCATCGATTTGATGCCGTTATGGCCTCCTGCGCTTCCTTTCGTCCTCAAACGGATTCTTCCGGTTGGAAGATCCAAGTCATCGTAAATCACTTTCAAATTGTCAACAGGGATCTCATAATAGTCCAAAAGCGGCCTCAAACATTCTCCCGATAAATTCATATATGTAAGCGGCTTAACAAGTAGAACCTTTTTGCCGGAAACAAATCCGATTCCGTATTGACCGTTGAACTTTGTTTTATCAAGCGGAATGTTCCACTCTTTTGAGAGCTCGTCGATTGTCATAAATCCTACATTATGTCTCGTATTTTCATATGTTTTACCCGGATTGCCCAATCCTGCAAACACAAGCATTATTCTATATCCTCCCTTAAGCAAAACCCTGCCTCAGCATACTGAGGGGGAGCATCCTAATTTCCCCTCATTCTAGCACAAAAGACGTAACCGCGGGAGGATTACGTCTTGCGTATTTATTCTTCTTTTTCCTCTTCAGTGCCTTTTTCTGGTTCCTCAACGTCTTGAGCGGCTGATTCGGCTTCCGCTTCTTCCTGCTTTTGAGGAGGAAGAATGGATGCAACAACTTCATCAGGCTCATGGTTGTATGAATAATCGCCTTTAGACGGAATATCGCCGACGGTTAGAACATCGTTGACTTCGAGACTGGAAATATCGACCTCGATCGTTTGCGGAATGTTCTTCGGCTTCGCTGTGACAGACAGCTCGTAAAGCGGCTGCTGAAGAACACCGCCCTGTTTAATGCCCTCTGCTTCACCCGTAAGGTTTACAGGAACCGTCGCCTCCATTTCCGCTTCCATATCAACCACTTTAAAATCAGCATGTACGATTGAATCTTTTAATGGATCCGTCTGCAGCTCAGTCACCATAACAGAGTGCTGGTCTCCGTTTATATCCAAGTTGATAATCGTATTTTTGCCCTCAGCGCGCAAGATTTTTAAAAGCTCGATACTGTCTAACGCAACGGATTTGTTTTCCAGGTTTCTTCCGTAAATGACACCCGGCACATACCCGGATTGCCGGATCTTCCTTAAAGAAGACCGTCTGGAATCCGTTCTTTCTTCCGCTTTTAAAATTGCCATGTTCAGCACCATCCTATCGTTAGATTGGTCTTTCTAAAACCATACCCATAACGACAAAACTTTAAACCAGCATCAGCAAATTAATCGAACAGGAAGCTGACAGATTGTTTTTCATGCACACGAATAATCGCTTCTGCCAGAAGCGGTGCAACAGAAAGCTGCTTGAACTTCGCGATTTTCTTTTCTTCAGGAAGCTCAATACTGTTGGTCACAACGAGCTCTTTAATTTTCGAATTGTCGATTCTTTCGATTGCCGGACCGGAAAGAACCGGGTGTGTACAGCATGCATACACTTCCTCTGCGCCGCTTTCGACGAGCGCATTGGCCGCTAGCGTAATCGTTCCTGCCGTATCAATAATATCATCAATTAAAATGGCAGTTTTCCCTTCAATATGTCCGATGATATTCATAACCTCGGCTACATTCGGCTTAGGTCGGCGTTTATCGATAATCGCAATCGGCGCTTTCAAGCGGTCTGCCAATTTCCGGGCACGCGTCACACCGCCGTGGTCAGGGGACACGATCACGACATCCTTGAAATTTTTCTCTTCAAAATAATTACCTAAAATCGGAACACCCATTAAATGATCGATCGGTATATCAAAGAAACCTTGGATTTGCGGCGCGTGCAGATCAAGTGCAATCACACGGGTAGCTCCGGCAGTTTCCAGCAGGTTTGCCACCAGTTTTGCTGTGATCGGCTCACGGGAACGGGCTTTACGATCCTGACGGGCATAGCCGTAGTAAGGCATCACGATATTAATCGTTTTCGCAGACGCGCGTTTCAGCGCATCCACCATGATCAAAAGCTCCATGATATGCTCGTTCACCGGCGCGCTCGTCGATTGGATGACATAGCAGTCGCAGCCGCGGATGCTTTCTTCAATATTAATTTGGACCTCACCGTCGCTAAAGCGTTTAACAGAACTCTTTCCCAGCTCAACTCCGACGGCATCTGCGATTTCCTTCGCAAGACCCGGATTTGAGTTTAAAGAAAAAATCTTCAAATTGTCGTCTTCATATTTAGACATGGTAAACCTCCGATTTAGGATTATTTTTTGTGTATGTTCTCAGCGTAGTCTTCTTTGTTGACTTGTCTTGCTCTGGCAATAGACAAAGCCCTGCCTGGTACATCGTCGGTAATCGTTGAACCCGCGGCTACGTATGCGCCTTCGCCGATTGTCACCGGAGCGACCAAATTGGAGTTGCAGCCGATAAATGCCCCATTTTCAATCTTTGTTTTGAACTTATGTTTCCCATCATAATTTACGGTAATCGACCCGCAGCCAAGATTGACATCCGTTCCGATTTCCGCGTCCCCTATGTAGCTTAAATGAGATGCTTTGCTGCGATCACCAAATTCCGATTTTTTCACTTCGACGAAATTCCCGATCCTTACCTCATTGCCGATCTTTGAATCGGGTCTGATATGAGCAAACGGCCCAATCGTAACATCGTCACCGACTTCACTGTTCACGACAACGGACTGCTTAATAACCGTTCTGCTGCCGATCGTACTGTTTTCCAGTTCGCTGTTCTGTCCGATGACCGTGTCCTCACCGATGACAACCCGCCCTTTAATAACGGTGCCGGGATAAATCACGGTATCCCTGCCGATGACGGCTTCCGGTGAAATATATGTGTTGTCGGGGTCGATTAAGCTGACGCCGTTTCGCATGTGGCGTTTATTGATCCGCTGCTTCATATAGATTTCCGCTTGTGAAAGGGCGACTCTGTCATTGACTCCGAGCGTTTCCTGGAAGTTGCCAGTCTGATAAGCGGCTACAGTTTCACCTTGTTTTTTCAAGATCTCAATGACATCCGGAAGATAATATTCCCCTTGTACGTTGTCATTGGAAACCTGCTCGATCGTTTGAAAAAGAGCTTCGTTGTCAAAACAATAAGTTCCTGTGTTAATTTCTTTGACAAGTCTTTCCTCGTCTGTTGCATCTTTATGTTCGACAATTTTTGCAACATCGCCGTTTTCATTGCGAATAATGCGTCCGTAGCCTGTCGGGTCCTCCGCTACAGCGGTTAAAATCGTCACCTTTGCTGCTTTTTTCTGATGCTCCGTGAGCATGGCTTCCATCGTTTCGGCAGTTAAAAGCGGGGTATCTCCGCAAATGACGATTGTCGTTCCTTTTTCGCTTCCAAGAATCGACTTGGCCTGCTTAACGGCATGGGCTGTTCCGAGCTGTTCAGCCTGCAGGGCATATTCGCTTTTTTCCCCGAGCTGTTTTTTGACATCTTCCGCACCATGTCCAACTATTGTGACAAGTTTTTCTAATGATAGCTTGCAAGCTTCATCGACAACATGCTCGACCATAGGCTTTCCGCAAACCGGATGAAGAACTTTATAAAGCTTTGATTTCATTCTTGTTCCTTGACCAGCTGCTAACACAACTGCAAACCGCTTATCCATGTATTGGCCTCCATTATCCCTATTATCCATAGAAAAATATATCCTAAATATGAGTTGATTTCAAGCAAGCCAAAATGAGAAATCGGGAAATCAAGACAGCATATTCTGGATATTCAGAGTATATTTAGGATTCACTGATCAGGGAGACAAATTGATTCCTTTGGGATGGGGGATTCTCAAAACGTCATATGTTTTACCTTCTGTTACTGTTATACGCAATCTCCAACCATATATTGTCATTTTATTATGATAAGATTATTTTTTTCAAAACAAAAAGGGCTTATCCATAAGCCCTTCTTTTTTAAGAAGCTCCAGCTTCTTCATATTCTATTTCCTCAACGTCACCCAAACGATGATATTCATTTAACACCGCGTCCTGAATTTTTCCGCGGGTGCTTGAGTTGATTGGATGAGCGATATCACGAAATTCTCCATCAGGTGTACGCTTACTTGGCATCGCAACGAAAAGACCATTGTTTCCATCAATTACACGAATATCATGCACTACAAATTCGTGATCCAGCGTGATGGATGCAATCGCTCTCATGCGACCATCGGTATTCACGCGGCGTAATCTTACGTCGGTAACTTCCACAGTAGTTCACCACCTTTTCCCAATATAAAAACATTAGTGTAACTATTCAACGGTTTTTTTTGTTTTCCTGCATAATTAAAAATATTTTTGTAATATTGGGATAAAAAAACACTGAATTGACAAATTTTCCAAACAAAAAAGATGATTTTGAGATCAAAACCATCTTTTCGGGTTTTTTTCTATTTCACTAATGCGATGACTTCTATTTCAACGAGCGCGTCTTTCGGCAGCCTTGCCACCTCAACGCATGATCTCGCCGGTTTGTGGGTATCGAAGTACTGGCCGTAAACTTCATTCACCTCTGTGAACTGATTCATGTCCGCTAAAAACACGGTTGCTTTGACGACAGTCTCCAGAGAGGCGTTCGCTTCTTTCAGCACAGCTTTTAAATTGCGGAAAACTTGATGCGTCTGTTCTGTGATGTCTCCAGTCACCATTTCACCCGACGGGGTCAGCGGAATTTGCCCTGAACTGTAAAACATATTATTGACAACAATTCCTTGTGAATACGGTCCGATCGCCGCCGGTGCTTCTTTTGTCTGAACAACCTTTGTCATCTCAAACTCCCCATTTCCTATTCATTGTCTGCAAAAAAACGCTGAAAGTTTCCGTTTTGTATTTCCACCTTTTTTTCCTTCATATCAATTTCAGAAAGAGTCAAAAGGGACATATACTCATCGACCAGCCGCTCCTTGACTCCCTGAGCCTCGACAAGAACACCGATGCCCGCTACATGGGCATTGAATTCCTCGAGAAGATTGATCATACCGTTGATCGTTCCTCCCGCTTTCATAAAGTCGTCTATAATCAAAACACGCGAGCCCGTCTGCAAGTTGCGTTTTGCAAGAGACATCGTCTGAATGCGGTTGGAAGATCCAGACACATAGTTAATGCTGACCGTTGAACCTTCAGTTACCTTATTGTCTTTTCTGACGACCACCGTCGGCACATCAAGGTAGCTGGCTACCGCATATGCCAGAGGAATACCTTTTGTCGCCACCGTCATCACGACATCGATCTCCCTGTCTGAAAAAGCTGAAGCAAATATCTTGCCGGCCTTCGTTAATACAGAGGGCTTGCCAAGGATATCGGTTAAATACAAATATCCGCCGGGCAATATCCGTTCCGAATCGATCAATGACTCACCGAGCGACTTTACAAATTCCTCCGCTTCATCTCGTTTTACCTTTGGAATGTATTTAACGCCGCCTGCTGCTCCCGGCACGGTCTGAAGCGTCCCAATTCCCTGCTGCTCGAAGGTCTGCTTAATAATGGTTAAATCTTCACTAATGGATGATTTAGCAGATTGATACCGTTCTGAAAAGAAGGTTAATGGCACTAAGACATGCGGATGGGTCAACAAATAATTTGTCAGATCCACCAATCTGCCGCTTCGACGAAACTTCATGCACTTACCTCCAAAATCCGAATATTTTTAAAAATAATATAACTTAACATACGGATTTAATCAAGTTCATTTTGTTCTCCGATCATCCGCACCGCATAAACTTGATCGCAAAACCCTCTTAATCCGTTATAGATTCTTTGTACTTTTGATTCGTATTGAACCAATCCGAACACGGTGGGGCCGCTCCCGCTCATCAGCACAGCATCGGCGCCGAACCGCTTCATTTGATTTTTGATCATCGCGACTTCGGGATGCATATTCAATGTAACAGATTCGAGAACATTGCCGAGTTTGTCGCACATTTTTTGAAAACTCTTCTCTTCGATCGCAGAAATCATACCTTGAACATCCGGATGTTCAATCTCGTCGACTTTCAGCTGCCTGTACACTTCTGCAGTTGATACGCCGATCGTCGGCTTTGCCAGCACAACCCAGCAGTGCGGCGGAGTCTCGATATGACGGATTTTCTCTCCCCTCCCCGTTGCAAGAGCCGTTCCTCCATGTACGCAAAAGGAGACATCAGACCCGATCTCAGCGCCAAGCTCAGCCAGTTCATTCATCGAAAGCTTCAAATCCCACAGCCGGTTCAGCCCTCTGAACACGGCAGCCGCATCGCTGCTTCCCCCCGCAAGCCCCGCAGCAACGGGAATCACTTTCGTAATAAATATAGAAACACCTTTTTTAATGCCGTATCGTTCTTTCATGAGCATTGCAGCCTGATAAGCAAGGTTTCGCTGATCGTCGGGAACAAAGCGGTTATGCGACGAAACCGTTACTTTATCTTCTGCCAGCTCGGTTAATTCAATCCGATCCGCCAAATCAATTGTCGTCATGACCATCTCTACTTCATGATACCCATCTGGACGTTTGCGGCGAACGTCGAGCGACAAATTAATTTTAGCCGGCGCCTTCTCTAAAATACGCAATCCATTCACCTACTTCTCCATCTAAACATAAGTATCCACATTGTAACATATTTTGAAGTACAGGACGTACAAATGCATGCGTTGCGGCAGGACGCCGCGATCTTAGCATGCGGTCCTTCCCTGCAAGTACAAATGCATGCGCCCGTGCAGGACGTCGCGGCTTTAGCATGCGGCCATTCCGGCAGATCGCGATTGCCCTCTGCCGTGAATCCTCAAGGCGCTTGCAGCACCTGGTCGGCTGAAAACGGATCAATGAAAAAAACGGAGGACAGAAGCTCCTCCGTATGTCACTGTTTTAATGATTTTGCTGATTTTGAGCCATATGCTGTTCGGCTAATTCAATGGCCCTCTTCACCATGTTACCGGCGTCTCTGGCCCGAATTCCGCCCCAGCCCTCGGTTTTTACCGTGTCGTAAAATCCAAGATCCTTAGCCAATTCATTTTTGAATTCCTCTGACATGATGCTTCGACGTCTGCCCATGCGAAACAGCCCCTTTCAAGTATCATACCATCCGTCTGACTCATCATAAAACAAGTGACATGTATTAGCTTTGCTCGATTTGTGCAGAACTTCCCCGAAAAATTCTGGATAAAAAAAGGCAAAACAAAAAGCAGCAAACATAAAGTCCACTGCTTATTAAAGGGCTACTGAGCTGGTTTTATCATCAGAAAATCTCAATTCAACCGTCTCAGTAAGAATATCCGCATAACTGTATGAAACTCTTTCAAACGAATTCTCGTCTTGGTCTAGTTGTATCACAAAAACAGAAGGGTACGTCTCAGCTAAAATGCCCGAACGCTCAATCGTTTTTCGGCGGCCACCGTTTGCTTTTAACGTCAGCCTTTTTCCCAAATGTCCATCAAGCGATCTTTTAATATCGGACAACGTTTTCGCCATTGCATCCACCTCACTATATTCAGTATACACCAGAAGCCCATTTTTGTCAAATAAAATTTAAATTATATCAACGTTCATAAGCCTCTGTCAATAAAATATTTGTGACAAATTATACGCCGACTTTCCCTTATTTTCCTCATTTTTCGTTTCATTATGTATGTTTTTTAAAAAAAAGGTAAAAAACATTCGGCTGCATGGCAAAAACCCGCCATCCGGCGGGCTCGTTTAATCGTTTTCTTTTGTTTTATATGGCATTCCGATTCGCAATACGCCGCGCGTCTCAATGCCTCCGAGTCCCTTTTCCCTCGTCAGTGTGTTTCTGAGCACTTCCCAGACGTTAATGCGGTCCATAAACGGAGTGAAGCTGATTTTCGCGACGATATAGACCGGATCAAGCGCATGGATGTTGACTCTTGACGGAGAGCTTGCAAAATTTGCACCGGCTCTGATCAGTGATTCAAAATGGGACTGGCATGCGCCGGCAAAAATGACAAGCTGATCAAGATGGGGAATTTTTTTTCTCGCTTTTTGAACGGTTTCGATAAAATCTTTTGAATGCCTGTAGGCATCCAGATTGTTAATATCACCCTTCTGCTTAGAATAGGCATCGTGTCCGGTGATGACGAGAAGATCCGGGCGGTACTCATCGATCAGTTCCTCAATGACCGATGACATTTTCTTTTCATAACAATGAATACCGTATACAGGAACCCCGATCTTTTCATAGAGCGCCAGACATTTTTTTAAATAAGCCGAATCCCCGTCTAAATGAAGGACTCTTCCGGGCATATGAAAGTATTGCTGTTGATTGTTATATTGGTTTGTGGCGCGGTACTCATGTTTATTGTGAAGGAGTTTGTAATCCTGGCGGAGAAGATCGAGGGATTCCTTCATTCTCGATTCTTCTTCCTGCTTTCTCATCTGCCGCTCAGCCTCGCGGACGATCTCCAGGTCCGTTAAATGCGCGTCAGCGATTAATCTGACCTCATCTCCGTGCAAAACAGCCACAGGTTCTCCATTTGCCAATTGATCAATTCGTATGATTCGAAATAAAATATCTCTTCGATAAGATTTTCTGACGACCATATCGCCTATTTTAAATTGCATGCTTTTCACTCCACACATAGACTAAGCCCCATCCTGATGAATATAAAGCAATGAAAAGTAAAGGTGCTTCTTTAGCCTATGTGCCCGCCCTTCAAGTGGTGAACGGATGACAAGCCTGATCAGGCTTAAAGCCCGGCTTCAAATAAAAAAAGCCCTCCATTAAAGAAGGACTGCTTTCAAGCGGTCAGATATGACGGCGAACTCTTCAATGCTCAGCGATTCCCCGCGTCGCTTTCCGTCGATTTGTGAATCCTGAAGCGCTCTTTCAATTTCTGATTTCTTCTCTTTGCCATTCGGCAGGTTGTTAACAAGGTTGTTGAAAAGTGTTTTTCGGCGCTGTGCAAAGCTTGATTTTACGACTTGAAAGAAAAAGGCTTCATCTTGAACCGCGACAGCCGGTTCCCCCCTCAGCGTCAGCCTGATGACCGCGGAATCCACGTTAGGCTGAGGGACAAATACAGTCTTTGGCACATTCATGACCGTTTTGGCTTCCGTATAAAACTGAACCGCGATAGAAAGTGACCCGTATTCCTTTGTAGAAGGTTTCGCAGCCATTCGGTCCGCCACCTCTTTTTGAAGCATGACGACGATCCCTTTCAGCGGCAGATTTTCTTCTAAAAGCTTCATAATGATGGGAGTCGTGACGTAATACGGGAGGTTGGCGACAACCATCACCTCATCGCAGTCTTGAAACTGCTCGTCCATTACCGCCCGGACATCGGCTTTCAGGACATCCTGGTGAATGACAGTCACATTATCATACGGAGAAAGCGTATCTTTTAAAATCGGCAGGAGCCTTTGGTCGATTTCGAAGGCTGTCACTTTCTTCGCACGCTTTGCCAGCTGCTCGGTTAATGCCCCGATCCCCGGACCGATTTCAATCACGCCGGTACGCTCCGTCACCCCGGCATGGTCGACAATTCTGTCCAATATGTTCGTGTCAATCAAGAAGTTCTGCCCCAAGCTTTTTTTGAATGAAAATCCGTATTTATTGAGAATTTCCTTCGTTCTAATTGGGGTGGCGATATCTTTATTCATGCTCTTCCTCCCGCAGCACAACATCCAGTGCGCTTAAATAATCACTCTTTTTGATCTGAAACATTTGCAGCCGCTTTTGAAGCTGTTTCCCATTTGTATAGCCGATATTCAATATCTCGCCGAGCCGCTCCCGCCTTTGTTTTGCCAGAGGGCCTCCGATCAGGCCGGCTTCGATTAAATCCCGAGCCTCAATCTCAGGTTTCGTCGTCTCCATTTCCTCCTGAACGGTTTTTAAGCATTCGCGGATTGCCTCAAGCGAAGCATGTTCAACACCGATTCCGCGCTTATTTTTAGGCTTTGCCAAATGCTTGGGCAAAAATGCATGCTTGCAGCCGGGGACTTTTTCTGCAATCGTTTTTCTGATTTTTTCCCCCGGGAAATCAGGATCGGTTAAAATAATGACCCCGCGCGTTTCCTGGGCAAGCCGAATCCGTTTGATGACATCTTCCCCTATGGCAGATCCGTTTGTTTCAATCGTATCAGCATCAACAGCCGATTTGATTTTTGCTGTGTCATCACGGCCTTCGACAACAATGATTTCTTTAATCTTCATTTCTTCCTCCGTATGGTGAAAAACCTTTTATTACATTTTTAAAATGATTGAAACCTTTTTGTAATAAAACCGTCTAATTTATTAGAAAACAAGATGGATCTATTATAACCAAAAAAACAGAGGGCGCAAAATCCCTCTGCTTATATAAGAAGCATAATAAATGATATTTAGTTCAACACCTTGATTTTAACTCTTTTGTTGCCCCAGCGGTAAGCTGTAGACTTACTCGGAAAGAATACATCGATTTTACGGCCTTTGATGGCTGAGCCTGTATCCGCTGCAACCGCGTAGCCATATCCTTCTACATGTACTTTAGAACCCAGCGGAATGACGCTCGGATCGACAGCGATCACTTTAGCGCCCGGATTATTTTTTAAGTTAACGCCGGTCGCAGTGTGGCCAGAGCATCCGTTGCAGCTTGCCGTATAAGCTGTAGAGGATACATAAAATTCTTTTCCTGAGGATTGATTTCCGCGCGATACATTCGCGCTGACTGTAGCCACTGCGGCTTGCTTTGTACCGACAGCGATGATTTTGGCTTTGCTTTCAGCTGCTGTTTCCTCTTTAACCAGTTCTCTGGAAACTTCCTTGCCGTTTTTCATCACAACGGCATAGTGCTTTTTAAGCTTGCCATGTTTACCGTCCTGTACAACTTTTTCTTTCCCCTTTTCAAGTGAATCGTCCTCTTTTTTCCGGACTTCAAAAGGGATGTTCTCTTCCACTACATCGGTGACTTTTTTGATACGAGTAATGTGAATCGCCTGATCTTTTGTCAGCTTTTTATCAAGCGCAGGCTTAACTTCATCATCGCCTTTTATGCTGATCTTATGATGTTTTAAAAAGTCAGCGACCGTAGTCGAAGTCGTCCATATATCTTTATGTTTTCCGGCATCCTTTACGGTTACTTTAAAAGCCCTTTGCAAAGTCAGCTTCATATCTTTCGTTATTTCTTTATCAACTGAGGGTTCAATTTGATCGTGTTCCGCCAACTCTAGATTTAAATCTTTCAGCAGTTTGCCGACAGTACCCGCTGTTGTCCAGATTTCTTTTTCCTGTCCGTCGACCGCGAAATGAACAGGTTTTGCGGCAACATACTCAACATTCATGTTCGCCGTTAATTTTGTATCTTCAGCGGGAGAGATGTGATCTTCTTTCCTCGTCTCGATGTCTAAGCTTTTCAGCAGTTCACCTACGGTTTCAGCATTCGTGCGAACATCCTGCTTTTTCCCGTTTATCGAAATGGTGACTTGCTGTTTAGCGAGCTCATGTGCTCCGTAAGCAGTTCCGCTTCCTGCGACAAGCAGTCCAGCAGCAATCAGTATCCATCTGCTTTTGCTAAGCTTTACGGAAAACAGCTTTTTCATTTTTTGTATGATGAAAAACGCCTCCTTCTCCTCGGGGAGATTATATAGAGTATCTACAAGCCTGTCAACCCTCCTCTCTATTTCTCCGCAAGCCCGCCATCTCTTTTATTATGGGAAAACCACCTCATAAAAGAAAGAAAGACTTGTCGACAAAGATATCCTATGAGTGCAAACAGACATGTAGAACTTTTTAGAACCGTCCCCCGAAGAGACAAGCTTGAACAAGGCTCGATATCAAATCGTGTCAGCTGATGCCGAAAAGTTTTTTTGCATTTTCTGTGGTGACGGCCGCTATTTCTTCATAAGTCATCCCTTTCAATTCAGCAATCTGTTCGGCGACAAGCTTGACATAGCTTGGTTCATTCCGCTTTCCTCTGTATGGATGCGGCGCTAAATACGGGCAGTCCGTCTCAATTAAAAGTCGGTCATTTGGTATTTGTTTGACCACTTCCTTCGGCTTTTTGGCATTTTTAAATGTGACGGGTCCCCCGAAAGATAGGTAGAAATTCATATTAATGCACTCTTGTGCAATTTCGGCGCTTCCGGTATAACAGTGCATAATTCCGCCGACTTCCTCAGCCCCTTCTCCCCGCAAAATGGAAACGACATCCTCTGTTGCATCACGGTTGTGAATCACAATTGGCAAGCCGACTTCTTTTGCCAAAGCGATCTGTTTTCTGAACACCTCTTTTTGAACGTCCTTCGGCGACTTATCCCAATGATAATCAAGTCCCATTTCACCGATCGCCACAACTTTCTCATGGGCTGAGAGGTCTTTGATCCAAGCCAAATCTTCATCGGTCATATCAATTGCATCAACCGGATGCCACCCGATGGCAGCATAGATAAAATCGTATGCTTCAATCAATTCCATTGCGCGCTTGATCGTCGGACGATCAAACCCGACAACAACAATGTGCTCCACTTTTTCTTCCTTTGCCCGAGCAATGACTTCTTCCAAATCCTCATTAAATTGCTCGGCATTTAAATGTGCATGTGTATCAAATAACATCAAAATGCCACCTTTTTTTAGATATTGTCGAAAAAACAAAAGGTGTTCGACGAAATGTTACACGTGGAACACCCTTTGCCAACATTTATTTGATTCGCGTTCCGTTTGATAATGAACTGTCTACCGCTGCAAGCGACAGAACGCCGTTGTCTTCTCCAGCCAATATCATGCCTTGAGAAAGTTCTCCTCTTAGTTTGACCGGTTTTAAGTTTGTTACACAAATGACTTTCCGGCCGACAAGCTCTTCAGGTTTGTAGTGCTTGGCAATTCCTGAAACGACCTGGCGTTTTTCAAAACCCAAATCAAGCTGAAGCTTTAACAGACGGTCCGCTTTTTTGACAGGTTCGGCATGGATGACTTCAGCCACTCTCAGCTCCGTGCTCATAAAATCGTCGATCGTGACTTCCGGAAGTCTTTCAGTTGCTTGTTCCTCTTGCTTCGGTTCTTCTTTTGGAGCCGTCCCCTGCATTTTTGCTTTGATATAAGCGACTTCGTCTTCGGCCTCTAGACGCGGGAACAACGGTTCTCCTTTTTGAACTTTTACCGATTTCAGCTGGCCGAAGCTTTTAATGCTGTCCCAGGTTTTCAATGACGCATCCGTAACACCGAGCTGTGCAAAAATCTTTTCAGGCGTCTGCGTTAAGAACGGCTGCAGCAATACAGCAGTGATACGCAATGACTCTGCCAAATGGTACATGACCGATTGAAGATCTTTTTCTTTGTCCTTATCTTTTGCCAGTACCCATGGGGCCGTCTCGTCGATGTATTTATTCGTTCTGCTGACAAACTGCCACAATGAAGAAAGCGCTACAGAAAACTCCATATTTTCGATCGCCTGTTCGTACGCTTCAATTGTCTTTTGCGAGAATGATGACAACGGTTCGTCAAAAGCGGTAACCGGGCCTTCGTACGACTGAACCTGGCCGTCAAAGTATTTGTTGACCATGGCGACCGTTCTGTTCAACAAGTTGCCTAAATCATTCGCTAAATCATAGTTAATCCGTTCGACAAATCCTTCCGGTGTAAATACGCCGTCAGAACCGAACGGCACTTCGCGTAGAAGATAATAACGCAATGCATCAAGCCCGTATTTGTCGATTAATGTGACTGGATCGACCACATTTCCTTTTGATTTAGACATTTTTCCATCTTTCATCAGCAGCCATCCGTGGGCAAAAACTTTTTTCGGCAGCGGAAGGTCCAATGCCATCAGCATAATCGGCCAGTAAATGGTATGGAAACGGACGATCTCTTTACCGACAAGATGAACGTCTGCCGGCCAATATTTTTGATAATTTTCATCGTTTGCCGTATTAAAGCCAAGTGCCGTAATGTAATTAAACAGCGCATCTATCCAAACATAGATGACATGCTTCGGGTTGCCGGGCACTTTTATTCCCCAGTCGAACGTCGTCCGGGAAACAGCCAAATCTTCAAGACCCGGTTTGATAAAGTTGTTGATCATTTCGTTTTTGCGGGATTCAGGCTGGATGAATTCAGGATTTTCTTCATAGAAAGCGAGCAGCCGGTCCGCGTATTTTCCCATGCGGAAGAAGTAAGATTCCTCTTTGATTAACTCAACGGGATGGCCGCTGTCAGGACTTTTTCCTCCGGTCACCTCGCCTTTCTCGTTTCGCTCAACATCAACGAGCTGGGTTTCGGTGTAAAACGTTTCGTCAGGTATGCTGTACCAGCCTTCATATTCGTCAAGATATATATCACCATTGTCAAGCAGCTTCTGAAAAACCTTTTCGATCACGTTTTTATGACGTTCCTCTGTCGTCCGAATGAAGTCGTCATTGGATATGTCGAGCTTTTTCCAAAGCTGCTGAATGTCTTCTGCCGCACGATCGACCAATTCCTGCGGAGTGATATTTTCCTTCTCCGCTGTTTGCTGGATTTTTTGTCCGTGCTCATCTGTACCTGTTAAGTATCTGACATCAAAGCCTCTCAGTCTTTTATACCGAGCCATCGCATCACCGGCAACGGTTGTGTAGGCATGTCCTATATGTAGCTTTCCACTCGGGTAATAAATGGGTGTAGTGATGTAAAACGTATTTTTTTCTTGCGGCATGATGGAACCTCCCAATTAAAATGTCAAAAAACTCCCGCCCAAAGGACGAGAGCGGCATGTGTATTCATTCAGTATATACTCAATATATAATCCCTCTTTATATGATACCATCTTAGCCTTCAAGTTCAAGAAAATATACATTGTCGATCCATCATGAATACGGTCGATTACAAATTTTTTAACAGAAAGAAATATTATACTTCGACAAAAAAATGCTTTCATTGTCGAATAATGTCGTATATAATCGATATGAGGAAAAACCTTAGTTCGAAAGTCTTGATTTAAGGGCTTTTTTTTGATTGATCCTACTGTTTTATCATCTTCATTTCCCTTGTTACATCAGTTCTTCCAAGGTCTTTTGACTATATGATCTAATTTTTACAAACAATAGAAAAGAAAATGATTGACGTTTATTGGAAACCTTGTTATGCTAGGACTGTAAGGATTTTGTCGAATAATGACGAAGATAATAAACACCTATAAAAATAACAATCTTTCGGGAGGAGAATGAATATGAAATCTACAGGTATTGTACGTAAAGTTGATGAGCTAGGACGCGTGGTGATTCCGATCGAACTTCGCCGTACGCTTGGAATCGCGGAAAAAGACGCTCTTGAAATCTATGTAGATGACGAAAAAATCATCTTGAAAAAATATAAACCAAACATGACTTGCCAAGTTACAGGTGAAGTTTCTGATGACAACCTTAAACTTGCAGGCGGTAAATTGGTTCTTAGCCCTGAAGGCGCTGAGCAAATCATTAACGAAATTCAAGCACAACTTCAATCTCAAAAATAATTATATTGATTATACAAAAACCGCTCTTGCCGAAGCAAGGGCGGTTTTTTTAGTTTTGAATATGATAAGCGTCATAAATTTTCCGTTTCGGAACGCCGCGGTCTACCGCGGTTTTTTTAATGGCTTCTTTTGAATGATATCCTTCGCTGATATAATGCTCGACATGTTCTTTTTCTGAAAGGTGCTCCCACCAGAACGATTCTTCGATCGTTTCTTCACGGCTTCCCTCGATCACAAGGCAAAACTCTCCGCGCACCTGTTCCTGTTCAGCCCATGTGAGCGCTTCTTCTATCGAACCTCTGATAAATTCTTCGAATTTTTTCGTGAGTTCCCTTGTCAATGCGATTTGCCGGTTGCCGAATACCTCTCTGATGGCTGACAAGGTTTCTTTCAGCCGATGCGGGGACTCGTAAAAAATCATCGTCTCCTGTCTGTTCTTCAAAGCCTCGAGCTGTTTTTTCCTTTCCCGTTTGTTACGGTCCAAAAAACCGAAAAAGAAAAACGGCTGCGGGGCAATGCCTGAGGCAATCAGTGCGGTCAAAGCGGCATTTGCACCGGGCAAAGGCACGACATAGCCGCCCATTTCGATAAAATCGCGGACGATTTCAGCCCCGGGGTCAGATATTGTCGGCATTCCGGCGTCACTGACCAGCGCGACATTTTTACCTTCTTTCAGCCATTCCAAAATTTTGTGTCCGCTGCTTTCTTTATTGTGTTCATGGTAGCTGACAAGCTGTGTATCGATTTCGTATACATGGCACAATTTCTTCGTCTGCCTCGTATCCTCCGCAGCGATAATTTCCGCCTCTTTTAACACAGAAACCGCTCGAAATGTCATATCCTCCAAATTGCCGATGGGTGTCGGAACGAGATATAACATACCCATGTCTGATTTTTGGTCAAAGCTCTTTTGCCGGTTGATAATCAACACCCTCCCGTCTTTTTTCTTCTATATAACGTTCTTTGTTCTTTCTCGATAATTTTTTAAAATAGTACTCGGCCTGCATCGCCTCTCGCTTCGTTGAAAAGCATTCTGCATAATGGAGTTGAACCGGCAGCCTTGCCCTCGTATACTTCGCGCCTTTCCCGTCATTATGGGTTTTCAGGCGCTTCTCGATATTGTTTGTATAGCCGGCGTACAAGCTGCCGTCCCGGCACGAAAGCACGTAAAAGTAATGGCTACTCGTCTCCATATAAAATCTTCCTTATTTCAGGTGTATATTGATCTTGTTCATCATACACGAATAAAGGAGGCAGAATTTTCAGGTCAGGCCGGCCGTCTTTTATTCCTTCCACTAAAATGGTGTTGGCTTCTTTGCTTTTTTTCGGGTAAACAAATTGGACCCGTTTCGGCTCGATTTGGAAGGCTTTCATCAATTCAAAGATTTCGAGCAGCCTCCCCGGCCGGTGAACGAGAGCAAGTTTGCCGCCCTGCTTTAAAAGCTTGCTGCTGACGCGAATGACGTCTTCAAGCGTGCAGTAAATTTCATGTCTGGCAATGGCCAGATGTTCATTTAAGTTTTGCTCTGTTTTTTGCGGCGTCTTGAAATAAGGAGGATTGCATGTGACGACATCAGCCTTATTGTATCCGAGCACCTGCGGCATATTGTTCAAGTCGTCCCTGATGAGATGAATCTGTTTTTGCAGATTGTTGTATTCCACGCTGCGGAGGGCCATGTCATACAGCCTTTCCTGAATTTCCACCCCGGTAATGGCGGCTTTTGTGCGGGTGCTGAGAAGCAGCGGAATAATCCCGTTCCCTGTGCACAGATCAATGATGTTTCCTTTTTGTATCGGAACATATGCAAATTTCGACAGCAGAACGGCGTCTAAGGAAAATGCAAAAACTGTCGGGCTTTGCACGATTTTCATATCTTCAGCAAGTAAATAATCCAGTCGTTCATCGTCTTTTAGTTGAATCATGTCTTTTCCCTTTCCTAAACACATTGTACCGTTAAAAAGGCTTCCGTTCCGCCGGAAGCCTTTCTTATTTTTTATTTAAGAACGAGAGGCAGAACAGGCAGTCTCCTTCTTTGCGAACACTTCCGTAATGGATATTGCAAATATGGAAGCCCTCCTGATACAGGCGCGCCAAATTATCATGGCCTTCTCCAATATCAGCATGCCCTGTCTTTTCTGCTTTTATCTCTTTTTCATCGGATTTTGCGTTTTTTAGCCTCTGATCCGTTTCTTCCAGCCTCTTGCGCAAATGCTCGTTTTCAAGCTGTAAATGATTGTTTTCTTCAATCATTTCCCCGATATGCTGCTTGAGATCTCCAAGCTGGCGGTAAAGAGACCCGATTTGTTCTTCTAAACTTATCACTGTATCAAACAATTCTTTTTTATCCAAGGTTTCACACCTCGTTAATCTGTGGTTTGTGCAGATACGACACCTTCTTGCAACAGCTCATCCCACGTATATTCAACGACTTTGTCACAGTCTGTCAATTCGACTTGAAGAATGCGTTCGAGAATATTCAAGCCGACGACTTTTGCCGGGCCGCTGGACGTGGCGATCACTTCCCCGATATCCGGAAGCTGTTCTTTTGCTGTTTCGTATTCATCGTTTTCATATTTCAGACAGCACATCAGCCGTCCGCATAGTCCGGAAATCTTCGTCGGATTCAGCGACAGATTTTGATCCTTTGCCATTTTAATAGACACAGGCTCAAAATCACCTAAAAATGTGGAACAGCAAAGCATTCTTCCGCACGGTCCGATGCCGCCCAGCATCTTCGCTTCATCCCTGACGCCGATTTGCCTCAGTTCGATTCTCGTTTTAAAGATAGATGCCAAATCTTTGACGAGTTCTCTAAAATCGACTCTTCCGTCAGCCGTAAAATAAAAAATGACTTTGTTGCGGTCAAAAGTGAATTCCACATCGACCAGCTTCATCTCAAGGCCGTGCTCGTTAACCTTTTTCTGGCAGACATCAAAGGCGGACAGCGCAGCTTCTTGATTTTCTTCAACGATCAGGCGGTCGCGCTCATCAGCAACTCTGATCACTTTTCTTAAAGGCAGCACGACATCGTTCTCGTCTACTTTCTTGTTGGCGATGACAACCTGCCCGTATTCAACACCGCGAACCGTTTCGACGATCACACAGCTGTCTTTATCTATCTGAAATCCGTTCGGATCGAAATAATATATTTTGCCCGCTTTTTTAAAGCGGACACCAATAACGTTGTACAAGCTTATCCCTCCTGCAGCATTAAAACCAAGTGCTCCATTAATCCTTGAGCATTCACATTGGAATAAAGCCGTTTTTTTGCTTCTAAAACAGCAAGTATCTGGTTTGTCACTCTTTGTTGTGTTGTTTGCAGCGCATGCTGTTTTAATGATTGGAATAAGTCCTGAAATAGTATTTTATCTTCATGTCCCAACTGAATGGACAACACGTCGCGATATATAAATAAAAGCATATCAAGACCCATTTCTTGATGGTCTTTCTCCTTGAAAAAGGGCATCCACTGATCTTGAATATAGAAAAAAGCATGTCCTTTTCGCTGGTGTAAGACTTCATACAATTTTATCACTTTCGCTCGCGACTCTGCAAACTGATCATTTCGACTCAATTCGAGCGCTTCCGATAAATTATTTGTCATATTCGACAAAAGGGCTGCCATATTCGGTGAGACCTCTTGTTTGATCAGTTCTTTTTCAATTGATTCGGGCTGCAACGACTGAAAGGATAAAACCTGGCATCTCGATATGATCGTATCGAGCAATTTTTGCGGCTGTTCCGTTAAAAGAACAGCGATTGTATCGCTGCTCGGCTCCTCTAAAAACTTCAGAAGGCTGTTCGCCGCATTGACCGTCATTTGATCCGCATGGGAGATAATGTACAGCTTTTTATGCGATTCCAAACCGGTCTTTGAAAACTCTTCCTGAAGCGCCTGAATTTGTCCCTTTTTAATGGAAAGTCCGTCCGGATGCACAACGTGAACGTCCGGATGGTTTCCTGATTCAATCCGCTGGCAGTTCCTGCACGACTCACATGGCTCCGCTCCGTCTTCAAGGCAAAAAAAGCTTTTTGCGAGAAGGGTTGCTGCGTCTAATTTGCCCGTCCCTTTGCGCCCTTCAAATAAATAGGCGTGGGCGAGCCGGTTTCTTTCTATACTATTTTGCAAAAGCTTCATGACACGTGGCTGAAGCTTCTGCATTTCTGTCCAGGTTGTAGCCATACCATCACTCTCTATGTGTAAAGGTTTATCAGTAAACCCTTGATTTCGCCAATGCGTTCTAAAAGTTCGATAGAGGATTTTTCTTGGTCCATCAGATCCTCTGTTAATTGCACAAGCTTTTCGTCCAGTTCTTTTACAATGCTCAATGTCCTGCTGTTTCCGTACAGATCGAAGCTTCTTGAATTCTCCACCGTCAGACCGTTTTCAACGGTCTCTTTTACAAATCGTTTGATCAAGCCTTTGAACCTGGCCAAATCTTTGAAGTTTCTCGACTTTGACAGGCGTTTTCCGAACGCTTCAATATCTGTTAAAAGCATTGTCAGCTGTTCAACTCGAAGCTTGCCGCTTTGTATATTCATCTTCTCTTTAAATGAAGCAGAAACGTTTTCTCCTCTTGCAGGCGGAGTCTGTTGTTTCTCTATCATTGTACGCAGTTCTTGACTTATTTTCATATCCTCAACCCTTAAAATTGATGGAATTGCTCGATCGGCAGTACAAAAACGGTTGCCCCGCCCACTTCAACCTCAACGGGATAAGGAACATATGAATCGGCATTTCCGCCCATTGGAGAAACAGGGGCAATCAGCTGATCGCGCTTGCTTCCGTTTTCTTTTATCAAGCTTAAAGCTTTGTCTACTCGAATATCATCTACACCCAACATGAAGGTTGTGTTTCCCGATTTCAGAAAGCCGCCGGTTGACGCCAGTTTAGTCACGCGAAAATTGTGATCGGTCAAAGCCTTTAAAAGCCGGTTGCTGTCTTGGTCTTGAACAACAGCGATAATTAACTTCATTTGAAAAGCCCCCTTTTGGATGGAAACACTTAAGGATACTCTTGCTACCATTATAACAATGAATGGTAAACAGGTCACAACTGATTTTCTTTTAATGCTTCCTCAATGATGTTATTTACCCTTTTTAACACATGTTCAACATTCTGACTGGCATCCACGATCCGAAATCGGCCCGGAAACCGGTTCATAACTTCTTCATAGCCTTTTTGAACAAGCTGATGAAAATGGAGTTTTTCCAGATCAAGCCGGTTCTTTTCTCTGGCATGATTTAAATTGATCCGCTTCATTCCCTCTTCCGGGTCGATGTCGAAATAAATCGTCATATTCGGCATCATACTGCCGATCGCAAATTGATTAACAGAAAATACTTCATCAATGCCAAGTCCCCTGGCATACCCCTGATAAGCAAGCGAGCTGTCGATGAACCGGTCGCATAAGACGATTTTTCCTTCTTCAAGCGCCGGTTTTACTTTTTCGACAAGGTGCTGCCTTCTGGCGGCTGCATATAATAAGGCTTCTGTTTTCGGGTCCATAGCCGTATGACTTGGATTTAAAATAACCTCGCGAATTCGTTCAGATATTTCAATGCCGCCCGGTTCTCTTGTCGCAAGAACAGAATAGCCGTTTTTCGTCAATTGGTCTGCCGCAGCCTGAAGGATTGTCGTTTTCCCCGCACCTTCAGGCCCTTCAAAAGTAATAAATAATCCGTTCATGATTTCTCCTCTTCTATATATACAGTTAATTGCTTTTGTTTGAGCTGATTGCTGCCCTGAATGTGTACATTCAGATCGACGAGCCGCGTCAGCAGGCTGATCGTCTCTTTTGTTATTCTCTCACCCGCCATGATCAACGGAATACCCGGAGGGTAAGGTATGACCGGTTCTGCGCTTATTCTGCCCGCGGCTTCCGCAAAAGGCACCGATTCTTTTTTAAAGGCTGACAACTTGCTTTTCCGGTAAGGCACAGCTGTGACTTTTTCAGAAGGGATTCCGATTCCGGCAGGATGATCGTGTTGAACAGCTGTATCTTTGATTTCTTTGCCGATTGTTCTGATCAGTTCCGGCGCAGGCTTATTTTTTCCTTCAAGCGGCAGGACCAGCAGGACTTGCCTTTCATCTGCCAATTCAGGATGGATGCCGTTTGCTTCAAATATGGATTTCAGTTCAAAACCGGAGTGGCCATACGCTGATCTGACAGACAGCTTAAGCGGATCTTGCTGGATACCGGCATCAGCCGGCTCGACGATCTCGGCTCCGTTCATTTGAGAAAAGACTTCTCTCATGTTGATGAGCTCTTTCTCAATATCGGCTGTTCGATTTGTTTTCATGATATCTTCGGCGTATGCCCTGGCTATATCCAAAGATGCCATGATTGGGTAGGAAGGACTACTGCTTTGAAGCACGGAGAGATAGTATGTTAGTCTGTCCCTGTTAATCCTGCGGCTGTTCATATGCAGATAAGATCCCATTGTCATCGCCGGGAGCGTTTTATGCGCAGACTGAACGACAACATCGGCGCCCGCTTTCAGCGACGACTGGGGAAATGGATGGCCCAGCACAAAATGAGCGCCGTGAGCCTCGTCGACTAGAACGGGAATGTCATGTTGATGGGCCTCTTCTATGATCGGCTTCAGATCAACAGCATGTCCGTAGTAATTGGGATATGTCAACACGATTCCATTAGCGTGCGGATATTGTGAAATTGCATCTTTTGCCGTTTCATACAGTATATGTGTGGGAACGGCCATCGCCTCATCAATTTCCGGCGTCAAAAAAACCGGATGGGCGCCTGAAAGTTCAATCGCATGAAATACAGACTTATGGCAGTTCCGCTGAACCAGTATCGTGTCGCCCGGCTGACAAACAGCCAGGATCATCGCCAGATTCCCGACGGTCGAACCATTGACGAGAAAAAAACTTTCTTCCGCGCCGTAAAGCCGCGAAACTAAATCCTGCGCTTCCTTGATGACGCCAGATGGTTCATGTAAATCATCCAGTCCTGTCAGTTCAGTCAGATCGACTTTGAGAATCGTTTCGAAAAAAGTTTTCGCTTCATCAAAAAAGACATCTCCATTGTGATGTCCCGGAACGTGAAAAGAATAATGGTGTCCTTCAGCATGGTTCACCAATGCTGTATATAAAGGTGTCTTCATATAAACCGATCCTTTAGTCATCTTCTCTATTTTCTTCGTCACCCGTGTGACGGTATGACATTCTGCATTTATTATACCCTTCAAGGCGGATTACATAAAGGGAGGACGTTTTGGTAAATGTTTATCTTGCTTATGATAAACGGTTTTGGTTTTCTTTCATGTCCAGCAGCTTAGCCTTGAGACCATCTTCCATTGCCCTTATTTCTTCTTCTGCCTGAACGCGCTTGGAACGGCCTTCTTCTTGAATTTTAAGCGTCTCCTCAAGTGTTCCGATCAGATTGTCCTGCACTTTTTTCAATGTTTCGATATCGATAAAACCGCGCTCATTTTCCTTGGCCGTTTCGATCGTGTTGGCCTTCAGCATCTCGGCATTTTTCAAGAGCAGTTCGTTTGTAGTGGCTGACACCTGTTTTTGAGCTTCTACGGCTCGGCGCTGCCTCAACAGAGTGAGCGCAATAGCAACCTGATTTTTCCAAAGGGGAATTGCTGTCATAATCGAAGATTGGATCTTTTCCGCCAGCACTTGATTTGTATGTTGGATCAAGCGGATTTGCGGGGCGCTCTGCAGCGTAATTTGTCTGCTCAATGTTAAATCATAAACCCGCTTTTCGAGCCGGTCGGCAAACTGAATCAAATCATTTACATCCTGCACGGCCATATGATGATGTTCTGTTTTCGATTCCTCTTTTAATTCAGGAATGGTTTGATGTTTTAACTCTTCAAGCTTCAGCTGACCGGCTGCAATATAGACATTCAGCGCTTCATAATATTCTTTATTTTTTTCATACAGCCGTTCGAGCATCTTATTATCATTGATCAGCGCGCTTTTGGAATGCTCAAGTTTTACGCTGATTCTGTCTATTTGGGCGCCGGTTTTTTGATACCTTGATAAGACTTCTTGAACAGAATGGGATACTCTTCCGAAAAAACGGGAAAAGAAGTTCCTTTTTTCAGTTTTCAATTCATCAGGGCTGACCTGTTCAAGCTTTTTCATTAGGTCGCTTAAGACCTGCCCAATTTCACCGATATCTTTTTTTTGGACGTGCTCAAGCATCTCTTGTGAAAAATTCAAGAGCTTGGATTGAGCTTGCGTTCCATACAGAGTCATGCTGTCATGTTGTTTTGGATCGATCTGTTCGGCCAGTTGGAATGCCTGCCGGCGTTTTTCTTCGGATAACGTATCAACCAGATTTACTTGCTGGCCGCTGTGTTCTTCCTCCATGCCGGTGACAGACTTTTCTCCTTGTCCAAAAGGATCGGAAAGCAAATCATCAATTTCAAGCTGTACGCCAGTTTTGTGTAACGATGGTTTATATTCGCTCATTTTCAGCTTTCCTCCATCAGTCTGTTTTCATTGAATGCTTCGCGACGTCCAGTTCAAACTCCAAGTGATCAATGTCTGTTTTCAGCAAGTCATAAAGGTCGTCTTCCAATTGCTTGGCAAGCTTATCGATCATCATACGCGTTTCGCTTAAAGAAACTTCAAGCTTCGCATTACGCTTTGGCTGTGACGCCAAAAACGCATGCTTTTCCGTCAGTTCAACAATTGAATCAAGACTTTGATAATAAAAGCGTTCAACCTGGTAAAAACGCTTTGGTTCGTTCTTTGTGATGCTGTAAATTTTTCTGACGATACGAAGGATTTCTATATTTTGTTTAATCATTTGAATGTTTTTGACTGCGAATAAGGCTTTCCTTAACCGGGCGATTTTCAGCTTAGCTTCCCGCAGATTCTGCTTTATATAGGCATATTCCCGCCGTGTAAGCTGGTTTTCTTTTAAAAACAAATAGGTTCCGTACCATTTCCCGCCAAGATAAACGGCAACCCAGGTTCCTGCTGCATAAGCGGAAGACAGCAGAAAAGTCTGGTTAAGCGCGAAGAAGCTGGTGAACCAAAGGAGCACGGACAATGCACTTGCAGCAGTTGCACGAAGCATAAAATGAAGAATCGGTTTCATTACACCACTACTCCTAATATATAAATTTCTTTTTTATGATAAAGCGGTCGTTTCTTTATACTACTTTCTAATACGGATATCAGCTAAACAAAGTTTCAGCTCGAAAATCGTGTGTATAGCAAAAAAGACACCTTAACCGTGTCTTCATCACTTTCATTATACCTTTCATCCATACAGACTAAAAGGCTAAAAAAAAAAGACCTGAAACGGTCTAAGAATATAATGGCGGCGTCCGGAGACTCTTTAATTTTTTGACATAGTCAGAGTACTCGGGGTCTGATGTTGATGTAGATATAATCTTTTTCTCACAATCCGAACATAAAAATTTCGTATAAAGGTGAATGCCTTCGGTTTTATTTTCCTCGCAAATGATACACGTTTCCCCATGATTAGACTTACTCATCCATTCCACCTCCATGGGTTTCAGTATTCCCAAAGAACAACATTTGTATACAAAATTAAGAATGTTTTTGAAGGTTAGATTAGTATATGTAGCCGGGAAGTGTTAGGTGTTTGTATCAATGAAGTTCCGACAAAAAAGACCAGCTTATATAAGCTGGTCTTTTTAAGCGCTTGGCGGCGTCCTACTCTCACAGGGGGAAGCCCCCAACTACCATCGGCGCTGAAGAGCTTAACTTCCGT
>NZ_JASGCA010000021.1:0-59228 GCF_030449715.1 Bacillus sp. LB7 | reverse complement strand
CCTTTAGAATCCAAGACATGGAAAGTTTTCTTCAACTGGTTTATGTAATGGATATGGCCCTCTATTTGAACGATCTCTCCGGTTTCCGGTCCGTTAAGCATTGGCAGCGGCTTAAATACAGAAAACTGAACTGGATTATTAAACTCCATTGCTTCACTTATGGCCATTTCCATATCCTCGATCTGAGACATGTCAAGAACCGGCCTTTTCACTTTGTTCTGATTGCTTTCTAATTCGCGGAGCAGGCCGACATGCTCGGGCAGCATCATGGCCGTCCATTTGATTGATCCCCGATCTTTCAAGTTGTCATCTTTCATGGTGTTCATCTCCTTGAAATGATTACAAGGGAACGTTTGTTCTGTTATCAACAAGAAAAATTAGCCATTAAAAAACTTCTTTAAGAGAAGGGCTTATTTCGGTTCGATTTTTATTATTACTGCTGTATCTGGAAGTTTGGCTAAATGTACAGAGTAATCCCCATCTTCTATATCCAGCATATCTTGATCGCTTTTTAAAAGTTCATTTAAATGTCCAATATCAATTCCTAAAATTTGAAAAACTACGAGTGTATTAAAGAGACCCATATCGGATGCCATATTATCTGAGCCAAAAGTGGATAAATTTAAACCGTTGAAATTTTGTTCGTTATCATACCATGCATTCAAAGTAAAACTGCCACCGGAGTCATCACTTTCACTTATTAGCACTCTTGTATAGATATTTTTATTTTCGTCATATTCAAAATCCCCAATATCATCAAAAATAATTCGATTGAGAATAGGAGAGTTCATTTCTTCATCGTTTTCAATTTCCTCAGCTTTTTCATTGTATGCCTGTGCAAACTCTTCAAGGCTGAAGTTAAATGCTTTTTGGCTACTCTCAACGTTATTTGTTTGGATGTTACTGTCTTCACTCTCAGCGTTCTTTGTCTCTTTTTCTTCAGAAGACGCATTTTCACTGCTGCACGCGGATAAAGTGAAGAATAAAAGAAAAATGGATAATAAAAAAATAAAGTTCTTCATAAAAAAATCCCCCTCTGGTTTTAAAACGAACATTTACATTTTAAAACAAATGAGGGGGAATTTCTATTAAGCCTTCTAACACTTGGCTTCAACAATGCTCTTGATGCTTTTTAATGACCACAAAAATGACCACATGACCACATAAACCGAGTTAATTCTAAAAAGCATGTTTCCCATAATCTCCGCGTGTTTTACCTCTGTTTCACCCTGTTTAAATTGAAAAATACAAAGTCAATATGTTCGCTCTCCTCGGCAAGCCTGGCTTCGAAGAGAAAAAAGCAGAGCTTGAGAAACGTTTGGATCAATAAACGAAAAAACAGCCTCCGGACTTATTGTCCCGGAGGCTGTTTTAATTCGTATGACGGATGTTGAAGTCCGGTAGACGGATAAAATTCGTCATGTGTGTAGATGAATCCTAATTTTTCTAATCGTTTTCGTGAAGCTGTATTTTCAGGGTGATGTCCCGCAAACAGCTTTTTTGCCCGGATTTTGTTAAATGCGTATTCAATCATGGCCTCAGCCGCTTCAGATGCATAACCTTTACCCCAAGCCGAACGGACGAGATGAAAACCAAGCTCGTACACATCATTTTCCGGGTGATAGGGACGAAGTCCGCAGCATCCGATGAATTCATTGTTTCTTGTTTTAAATATCGGGAAGTATTGCACACCGTGTGTTTTATATTGTTCGATTTCCAGCAGCAAACGGTTTCTTATTTCGCTATCGGTCATAATTCCGTTTGCTGTCAGATATTTGGCCACATCTCGATTTCCCCACAATGTCTTTGCCAAATTCAAATTCTCTTTAGCCTATAAAGAAAAGCCGATGCGTTTTGTTTGCAGAAAGCAGTGTTTCATTCCATTCCGATCCCCCTTGTAAGGTAGCAGTTCACCTTATTTTAACACGGCCATAGCCGGCGGGGCTCTTTAACCTAATGATTCATCCCGTAAATCGTAAACGCGAGATAAGTCGCAAAAAAACTCCACAACACATAAGGGACTAAGAGAAGTGCTGCTCTTTTATGAATTCGAAGTGTGATCAAGGCGAGCGCAAGGGCGGTCATAGCTACGAAAAAGGAGTCGGCCGCGGCAGCAAGTACGTTTTTTTCCGTGAATTGAAAATAGCTGAATGCCTGGTTAAACAAATAGTTAATGATCAGCATGATCCAAAATGGCGCCGCGTTTTTTCTCAGATCGTATGTGACATACACGAGCGCCGCCGCTAATGAAATGAAGGCGAACAGCACGCTCCAGATGGTTCCGATCAAACGGCCTGACGGTGTCCAATCCGGTTTGTTCAATGACTCATACCATTCCCGGTCTACAGGGAATAAAACGCCCGCGAGTGAAAACAGTGCATATGTAGCAATAAATACGATCACAGCCGTTACTAATTTTTTTCTTTTCAATCGAAGTTCCTCCCCGTCATAAGCTCATACCTTTGTCTTTCCCAATTCGTTCAAATATACTCATACCGCACAAGCTTCTGATCCATACTAAAAAAATAAAACGGTTTGGAGTGACATTATGGCATTTGTATTAGAAACATTGTTTCTCATCTTAACGGCTATTGTTCTGCTGAGAATTTCGGGAAGAAAATCAATTTCGCAGATGACGATAGCCACCACCGTCGTCATGATTTCCATCGGAACGATCATCGTTCAGCCGATCATTGAAGACAGCATTTTTAAAACGGTGGCAGCTGCATCGATCTTTATCATCGTCCTTCTGTTGATCGAGTATTTTAACATGAAGTTTGATTTTTTTGAAAGCCTGATTGTGGGGAAAGCCGTTGTATTGATCGAAAACGGTGAGCTTCAGGAGCAGAACTTAAAAAAGCACCGCATTACCGTCGACCAGCTGGAAATGAGGCTCCGGACACAGGGGATTTCAAAATTATCCGATGTGAAATATGCAACGCTGGAATCAAACGGTATGATCGGCTACGAGTTAAAGGATGACGCCAAGCCTTTAACTGTAGGAGATTATAAAAAAATTCTCCAGATGATGGACAACAATCAGCAGCAGCCGGAGGACAATCTGTTTAAGGAAATCAATGAAGGGCACCTGCACGAACCTGATAAACAATTGCGCTAGGGCCCTGAAGTATAAAAACGAAAAAAGGAGTTTTTTTATGATAAGCTTACCTTCTGAACTGGAAAACCGGTCGTTTTCTCTTTATCATCTCGAACAGACGCTCAAGCCTCTCGGTTATGTAATCAGCGGCGGCTGGGAATATGACCGCGGCTTTTTTGACTATAAAATTGATGATGAGGAAGGATACTTATTTTTGCGGATTCCGTTTGAAGCGGAGGACGGACAGCTTGATTCGCAAAATGCGACGGTCAAGCTCGGTACACCGTTTTTGCTTCGCCACGTCTATCAGGAAGCGCTGGACGACTACGTCGTTCAGGGGAATTTTCGCGCATCTTTTGACCAGTTTGCTGAACCAAAAGAAAAAGACGCCGATATTCCCGGCGTCTATGAAAAGCTTGGCCAATCGTATGTAAAAGAACTCGAAAAGGCGCTTCTTTCCTAAAGTGACAGCAGCTGGTCTGTCGGCTGAAGCTTGTACGAAAATGAAGGAGACAGCACAGGCCCGTCTTTTTGGTGAATACCGATGACGAAAATGTCTTCCTTCATGAAATGGTGAATCACTTCTTGAAAAGACGCACCTTCCATCGTCTTCGGAAGCGGAACCCGATGGACTTTGAAATGAATATCGGCTTCCTTAAATAGCGGATCAGGAAGCTGATTTTTAATGAGAAAATGCTGCAGCATCGCTGTTTTTAAAAGGTCCGCCGTACTGATGATTTGGTTCGCTCCGGCGCGCTCGGCATTTTTTTTCTGCTTTTCCGTCAAGATTTCTACAACGCAATACACCGACGGGTTCAAGCCTTTAACAGCCAGCAATGTTAAGACCGACTGCATATCTGCAGATATTTCGCTTTTATGCTGATCGGCGGTAATAAAGACGATTTCAGCTTCTTCAATATTGGCTTTTTGCAGTGTGGCATCATCCGCAGCGGGTCCTCTGATGAAATGAATGTTTTCCATCAGGGGGCCTTCCTTTAGTGTTTCATCAATGAGCACGATCGTTTTGTTTGAATCGGCGGCCTGGAGCGTCCTCATCAGCTTGTTGGATTTCTCGTTCCAGCCGATCAGGATCATATGTCCCTTGCCTCTGTAGTTGACCTTGCCTTCGGCGTAGCGCTGCTGCTTGCTGAAAGCGGCCGTCGCCATCGTTGCAAAATAGGCTGTGACAAACGCTGCCCCCATTAAAATAAGGAGCATGCCGACGGTTTTGCCGAGCGCGGTTTTAGGGACAAAATCGCCGTATCCGACTGTGGAGACGGTGATCAGCGCCCACCATACGCCTTCAAAAACGTTTGAAAACTGCTGCGGCTCGACGAAGGTGATCAGCTGACCGAAAAGGATGATCAATAAAAAGATAATGATTGCGATGCGAACATATATCGGCCACCTCAGCCATGCGATAAATACACGGTTTGATTTCATGCTTCTTCACCGTCTTTCCGCAGGGAAAATGATAAAATCTCTTTGATGATTGCATTTAATTTTTGATTGGTGCTTACTTTCCCGTGCTGTTCGATGGCTTGTTTGATCATTTCTGCCGTTTCTTCTTCAAATTCGATCAGCTGCTCGTCTTTTTCCGATTCGTTATAGAGAAGAATGAACGCATCAAGCCCTTCATTCATTTTATCAATCGCCGTGCTTAACTGTTCTTTTTCCTGATCCGTTACTTTCACCGTGTCACCACCCGAGTTCTCCTTTTTATTCAGTATATCCCTATTTTACAAAAATTTTTCAGGTAAAAATAAACCTTCGTTAACCGACAATAACCGGTAGAGCTGAAGATTTTTACTGCGGCGTCATATCGGTTCCCGTCCTTCCATACACTTTTTATAAACGGATGAGGGATGGGAGCGGAATGTCCTGTTTAATGAGGCTCTTTTTCATACTGGTCGGAGTCCAGCTGATGGCGGCGGCATCCATTCAATTCATTTTTGATTTAAACGCCGTTTATCATTCCTCTGATGAAGTATTCTGGAGGGAGTTTTTCAAGGAGTTGTCCACAAGGCCGCCTTTCTACATCATGATGTCAGGAATGGTGCTGATCTTTATCGGGGTTTGTTTACCGCGAAGAAAAAGGTAGTGCACTTTTCTGTACAAAAGGAAATCCCTCGGGATAAAATATATTTACAATTAAAATTTTAAACGACTTATCACAAGAGGGAAGATGATTGCATGAGCATGATTTTTTACTTGTTAACATTTGCTGCATTAGGTTTATCGATTTGGGCACAATTTAAAGTGAAGAGCAACTTTGAAAAATATTCAAAAGTAGAGGCGTCAAGCGGGAGAACTGGAGCCGAAGTGGCCAGACAGATTCTCGACCAAAACGGCCTTTACGATATCCCGGTTGAACCGGTAAGAGGAACCTTGACAGACCATTATGACCCGACAGCACGCGTTGTGCGCCTGTCCGAACCCGTATATTACGGCCGTTCAATTGCAGCGGTTTCCGTTGCTTCCCATGAATGCGGACATGCCCTCCAGCATCAGGAATCATACGGCGCACTTGTTTTGAGGCATAAGATGTTTCCGATCGTGAACTTTTCTTCGGGAGTGGCGCCATTTTTGTTTATCGGCGGAATGCTGCTCGGAAGCCTGAATCTGATCGGACTCGGCATCATTTTGTTTTCGGCGGCCGTATTCTTCCAGCTTGTGACACTGCCTGTTGAATTTAACGCAAGCTCACGGGCAAAAAGGATCATCGTTTCAGAAGGAATGATCCGCAACACGGAAGAAAGAGGCGTCAGCAAGGTGCTGGATGCCGCTGCTCTGACATATGTTGCAGCAGCGCTTGTATCGCTGTTTGAGCTGCTGCGCTTCGTCGCAATTTTCCTGTCCGGTCGTAATGATTAACCATTCGTCTTAAGGAGGTGGCCCCTTACCATATTTGGTAAGGGCTTTTTTTGAATATCCTGAATCTCATACTCGTCATACTTTTAATTGCAGCTACGGCTTTTTTCGTTGTCGCCGAATTTGCGATCGTCAAAATCCGCGGCACAAAAATTGATCAGCTTGTTGAAAGTGGTGATAAGCGGGCAATTGCGGCCAAAAGAGTGGTGACAAATCTTGATGAATATTTGTCTGCCTGCCAGCTCGGCATTACCATCACCGCATTAGGGCTCGGCTGGCTCGGAGAATCGACATTCGAACGGATCATCCACCCACTTTTTGAATTATTTGGCCTGCCTGAATCCGTTTTAAGAGTGGCTTCGGTTGTTACCGCATTTATCATCATTACATTTTTACACGTTGTGGTCGGCGAGCTTGCGCCAAAAACGATTGCGATTCAAAAAGCTGAAGCCGTCAGCTTATGGACGGCGAAACCGCTCATTTTGTTTTATAAAATCATGTTTCCGTTTATCAAACTGCTGAATGGTTCGGCCCGGCTGTTAACGAAGCTGTTCGGGTTCCATTCGGTTAAAGAGCATGAAGTGGCAATCAGTGAGGAAGAGCTGCGGCTTATGTTGTCTGAAAGCTATAAAAAAGGAGAAATCAATCAGACTGAGTATAAATACGTCAACAAAATTTTTGAATTTGACAACAGGCTGGCCCGGGAAATCATGGTGCCGAGAACGGAAATCGCTACCCTATTGGCTGATCAATCGATAAAAGAAGCGATTGAAACCGTCATTAATGAACGCTATACGAGATATCCGGTCATTAAGGACGATAAAGACCATATTATCGGAATTGTCAACAGCAAGGACTTGTTTAAATCGTATTTTCTCGACCAGACGATTCCTTTAACTGACTTAATGAGACCTGTCATCAGGGTGATTGAGAACATACCGATCCAGGAGCTCTTGATTCGCATGCAGAAGGAACGGATCCATATGGCCATTCTTGTTGATGAGTACGGCGGAACGGCAGGGCTGGTTACGGTTGAAGACATATTGGAGGAAATCGTCGGGGAAATCAGGGATGAGTTTGATCAGGACGAAATGCCGCACATTATAAAAAAAGGCGAACACCATTATATTATGGACGGAAAGGCATTAATCGACGAAGTGAATGACCTCCTTCATATCGCGATTGAAAACGAAGAAGTCGATACGATTGCCGGCTGGCTTTTGACGCAAAAGATGGAGCTGAAAAACGGGGACATCTTCAAAACTGAGGGATGCGAATTTAAAATTCTTGATGCTGAAGATCATCATATCCGTTTCATCGAAGTGAAAAAAACGGATTTTTAAAAAGACAGCTGCGGGCGGACCGCGGTTGTTTTTTAGTTCGATGGCCGTTCTTTATTTCAATATTTATTCAAAGATAAGAGGATAGATCTATGGAAATTCATGACTTTTTACGAATGTACTCCGTTTCGTTCTTTTTTATAATATGATGTATAAATAGGAGGAGGTTTTCAATACGTGAAAAACAACCGTTTTCTAAAATCGATTCTGCTATGGGGAGCCGTATGCATCATGCTGCTGGCGGGTCCGCTCTCGGCGCTTGCTGCTTCGTCATCAAACCCGTCGGATAAATTGTATTTTAAAAACAAAAAATACTACATATTCAACAATGTATGGGGAGCCGACCAGGTCAGCGGCTGGTGGCAGACCATTTATCATAACAATGATTCAGATATGGGCTGGGTATGGAATTGGCCGAGCAATACCAGCACGGTAAAAGCTTATCCATCGATCGTCAGCGGCTGGCATTGGACTGAAGGCTATACTGCGGGCAGCGGCTTCCCGACCCGATTGTCAGATCAAAAAAACATCAACACGAAAGTCAGCTATTCGATCAGCGCAAACGGCACCTACAATGCCGCATATGACATTTGGCTCCACAATACAAACAAGGCGAGCTGGGATTCGACTCCAACCGATGAGATTATGATCTGGCTCAATAACACAAATGCCGGACCTGCCGGTTCTTATGTCGAAACTGTTTCGATTGGCGGGCACAATTGGAAAGTATATAAAGGCTATATTGATGCTGGAAGCGGCAAAGGGTGGAACGTGTTTTCATTTGTCAGAGCGGCAAACACCCAGCGTGCGAACCTGAATATTCGGGATTTCACGAATTATCTTGCCGACTCCAAACATTGGCTTTCCAAAACAAAGTATGTCAGCAGTGTGGAATTTGGTACGGAAGTTTTCGGAGGCACAGGACAAATTAATATTTCCAATTGGGACGTAACGGTCCGTTGATGGATTTACACCGCTCTTTTACAAAAAGGGCGGTTTTTTCTTCGTCTAAAACACCTCATAACTGTCATTAGACATTTATATAATAAATGAAATGAACTCCTAAGGGGTGTTTGAATGACAAGGGCATGGTGGAAAGAGGCTGTCGTCTATCAAGTGTATCCGCGCAGTTTTATGGATTCGAACGGGGATGGCATCGGAGATATCAACGGAATCAGAGAGAAGCTTCCGTATATCAGGGAGCTCGGGGCAGATGCCATATGGATTTGTCCGGTCTTTGATTCTCCCAATGCCGATAACGGTTATGACATCAGTGATTATCAAAGCATCATGCCGGAATTTGGCACGATGGACGACTTTGACGCTCTGCTGACTGAAGCGCATCAGCTCGGAATGAAACTGATCATCGATCTCGTCATCAATCATACGAGCGATGAACATCCATGGTTTATCGAATCAAGGGCAGAGCGGAATTCCGGGAAGCGGGAGTGGTATATTTGGCAAGACGGAAAGGACGGGAGCGAACCGAACAACTGGGAAAGCATATTCGGCGGATCAGCCTGGACTTATGACGAAAAAACAGAGCAGTATTATCTGCACCTGTTTCACGAAAAGCAGCCGGATCTGAATTGGGAAAACAGTGACATGAGAAGCGCTCTTTATGACATGATCAACTGGTGGCTTCAAAAAGGAATCGACGGGTTCAGGGTTGACGCGATTTCACACATTAAGAAAAAAGAAGGACTTCCGGATCTGCCGAATCCGGAAGGGCTCTCTTTTGTGCCTTCATTTGCTTATCATATGAATGTCGACGGGATTATAGCGTTATTGCAGGAACTAAAAGAAAATATGTTCGCCGGGTATCCTCATATCATGACAGTCGGCGAAGCAAACGGTGTCAGCGCTGAAGAAGCGGAGGACTGGGGTGGAGAACCAAACGGGATATTCAGCATGATTTTCCAATTTGAACACCTAGGCCTTTGGGGGATTGAAGGCGGAGAACTCGATATTCCCGAACTCAAGCGGATATTGTCAAACTGGCAATCGGCTCTTGAAGGGAAAGGGTGGAACGCGCTTTTTATCGAAAATCATGATCAGCCCCGGGCCGTTTCAGTCTGGGGAGATGACGGGAAATACAGAATAGACAGCGCAAAGGCCTTAGCTGCAATGTATTTTTTGATGAAAGGCACCCCGTTTATTTATCAAGGGCAGGAAATCGGAATGACAAACGCGATTTTCTTCGATATAGATGATTATGATGACGTTTCAATTAAAAATGATTACCGGATTCAAAAAGAAAAGGGCCGCTCACACGAAGATATCATGAAGGCGGTTTGGAAAAAGAGCAGGGATCACGCGCGCACGCCGATGCAATGGACGGATCGGCCAAATGCCGGCTTTACTAAAGGGGAACCGTGGCTCTGCATGAACGAAAATTACAAGCTGATTAATGTCGTTCATCAGCAACATGACCCCCGGTCGGTCTATCATTTTTATAAACGGTTGATCGCGATCAGAAAGCGGTATGACGTCTTCATCGACGGATCATATGAACTGCTCCTGCCTGAGGACCGGCAGATTTTTGCATACTTGCGAAAGCTTCGGGAAGAAACGGCCATCGTGATCGTCAACCTTAGCGCGCGCCAGGCGTATTACCATCATCCCGCATACCCTTTATGTACAGACGGACTGCTGCTGTCAAATGCTGATATCAACGCGCACAAGCACCTTACATCTTTTGTGATGAACCCTTATGAGGCGCGCGTTTACATGATCAGACAGGAAATCGGCGATTTGTAACGAATAGAGAAAGGGTGCCAGGAAAGGAGCGGATTCGTATGTTGAAAAAAATACAGATTCAAACAAATCGTCGCGATGAAATGCTTGATATTACAAATGACGTCCAAAGATTCATTTCTGAAAATGACGTTTCCAGCGGCGCTGTTATCGTCTACTGTCCGCATACAACGGCAGGCATTACGATCAATGAAAATGCCGACCCCGATGTCAAACGCGATATGCTGAGACGGTTCGATGAAGTGTATCCGTGGGAACATGAGCTTGACCGCCATATGGAAGGGAATACCGCCGCGCATTTGAAAGCGAGCACGGTCGGGGCATCGCAGCATATCATTATTGAAGGGGGCAGGCTTGTCCTCGGGACTTGGCAGGGCATATATTTCTGCGAGTTCGACGGCCCGAGGCACCGGACATGCTATTTTAAAATCACAGCCGATTGAAAGGAGAAAATAAAAATGAATCAGTTCATGGAACGTCTCTCTTTATCAAAGCCTGTGATCCAGGCGCCGATGGCGGGCGGACCGACAACACCAAGGCTCGCCGCCGCCGTATCAGACTGCGGCGGCTTAGGCAGCCTTGCATCCGGCTATTTGGCGCCGGAAGTTCTTCAACAACAGATTCTGGAAACCAAAAAGCTGACATCAGCCGGGTTTCAAGTCAACCTCTTCATTCCGGAAAAACGGGAAAACGTCAGCCGGGAAAAATATGAAGGGTGGCAAGAGAAGATACCTTATGCACGGTCGGCTTCACTCGTGCCAGAAGAGAAACACGATTGGGATGATTTTTACGAGAAAATAGAAATCATACTAAAGGAAGGGATCAGCGCCGTTTCATTTACATTTGGCCCGCCGCCGGCCGATGCCGTCAAAGAATTGAAAGACCGAAACTGCTGTTTAATGGGTACCGCCGTTTCGGTTGAAGAAGCCGTGATGCTTGAAGAATTGGGGATGGATGTCATCGTTGTTCAAGGAAGTGAAGCCGGCGGCCACAGGGGTGCCTTCTTGAAAACGAAGGGAGAGCCCGCTGTCGGCTCGATGGCGTTCATTCCCCAAGCGGCAGATCACGTGTCGGTTCCGGTGATTGCGGCGGGCGGCATTTTTGACAAAAGAGGTGTTGCGGCAGCTTTTGCCCTCGGCGCACAGGGAGTTCAAATCGGCACCGCTTTTTTGACGTGCGAAGAAAGCGGAACACATCCTGCATACAAACAAAAATTGCTTGAAGCGGTTGAAACAGACACAAGGCTGACCCGTTTGTTCTCAGGGAAGCCGGCAAGAGGCATCGTCAATCAATGGATGGAAGACAGGCGCCCGGACGAAGCTGAAGCGCTGCCTTATCCTCTGCAAAATACGCTGACGCAGCCGATGAGAAAACAGGCGAAGCTTGAAGGGAATCCGGACGGCATGTCATTGTGGTCCGGACAGGGCGTGCGGGCCTCCGTGCGGCTAACGACGGTGAAGGAGCTGATGGATCAGCTTGTGCCTGCCGATGTGCTATCTGATCATTTGTATTAATGCAGGAATATCAACCCGTGTCACTTGAGATAGCAGATAGGCGGACGTCTGTGCATGAGGCTTTCTCAGCCCGTTCAGTTTTTCAATGATCGTTTCGCCGCTTAAGATCCCCAGACCGTGTGCCGCATAGAGATTATTTTCAAGTAAAATAGCGTTTTCTCCGCGCCACTGCGGTCTTTCGGGATCGAATTCAGGGTTCTTGAAATACAGGCAGTCTCCCGGAAGGTAGTCGTTTCCCTTATCCGTATAGATCGGCAGCCGCTCATAATGCCAATCATATAAAATGATTCTTTGATAATTCCGGTCAAATGTCTGATCGTCGATCGTTTTGAGGAGCGCCATATAAAAAATGATGACAATCGCAGTTGCGCATTCAAAAGCATAAAGAGAGCCGCTTTCAAAAATATTTCGAATCGCCTTTGAAGCCGGCGCCCTGTACTTCAACTCCAAAGCCCCCTCAGGCGTCACCCTCCAAAACTCTTCATTCCCGTATGTCTTTGAAAAGGTGGCAAACTTCGCTCCGCTGTTGATCAGCTCTCTGGCCGATTCGACGGTATGCACTCTGAATCTTAGCTCAAATAACAGTTCTGAGATTGAACCGTATCTATATCTGGACGGCATGGCCAGCATCCGGTTGGCAATGTCTCTCTGCGTCTGACTGACATTCAGTTTTTCGATATCCTCTGGACGGAGCCAGTAGCCCGAAACACTTATCATAGGATACACCCTTTTTCCTTTTTTATTAGCGTATGCCTGATGCTTGGGCAGGAAAACGGTCTAATTTTCCGCTTTTTTTACTTAAAAAATAGACCCCGTCTCCGATAAAAGTAGAGAAAGGGGAATCTCACATGAAAAAGCTTTTAAATTGGATGAAACGTCCTTCTATTTCTAAAAAATTAATTTTCTCATTTATATTCATTTTAACAATTCCAATCTTGGTTCTTTCGGCTACTTCATATTTTACGGCCAGCAGCACACTTGAGGATGAGATTTTGAGAAGTGCGAAAGACAATATCGATGAACTGAACGACATCATTCAGCAAGATATCGGCAGCAAGGAAACTTCTATTGCGTATTTCAGCGAATGGATTGATCACAAAGCGTACAAAGAGAAAGGGCAGACTGCCATTAAACAGCGGTTTGAGCAGTTTGCAAAACAAAATCCCGACGTCGAACTCGTCTTCACCGGTTCGGAGGATAGCGTTTACGCACAATATCCGAATGCTCCATTGCCTGACGGGTATGACCCGGTAGAACGCGACTGGTATAAACAGGCCGTCCAGGAAAAAGGGAAAACGATTGTAACTGAACCTTATGAGTCTGCATCAACGGGGCATATGGTCGTCACGATCGCCAAGCAGAATAAAGACGGTTCTGGCGTAGTCGCCCTTGACTTGAACATTGACAAGCTGATCAAATCGGCAAACAGCATCAGCATCGGAAAAACCGGCTATGCATTCATCATCGGCGAAGGGAAAACGTATGTCGCCCATCCGAAAATGAAAGCCGGCACAGAAGCAGAAGCTGATCTGACAGAGCAAATGTTCAGCAAAGAGAGCGGCTTGTTCACCTTTAATGAAAAAGGAAAAGAAAAGAAAACGGTCTTCACGACAAACAAACTAACCGGCTGGAAAATCGGCGGAAAGATGAACACAGCGGAGATTAAAGACGCTGCCCAGCCCGTGCTTCACATGGCAGTCATGACATTGGCAGGCGCGATTATTCTCGGCGGCATCCTTGTTTACTTTATCGTCCGCGCGATCAGCAAGCCTTTAAATCAACTCGTCTCTTCTGCAAAAAGCATCAGCGAAGGAGATCTGACACAAAAAATCGCTGTCCGCTCCAAAGACGAATTCGGCCAGCTGGGCACAAGCTTCAACGAAATGGCTGACTCGTTGCGCTCGCTGATCAGCACGATTCAGGAATCGGTCGACAATGTAGCATCTTCATCAGAGCAGCTGACGGCAAGCGCGGACCAGACAAGCAAAGCGACGGAGCACATTACATTAGCCATCGAGCGGTTCTCAAGCGGCGCTGAAAGTCAAAGCGATAAAGTTGAAGCGAGTTCCCAGCGGCTCAGCCAAATGAATGACAAGCTGAATGAAATCGCAGGCGTATCAGAATCGATTACAGAATCCTCGGGTAAATCGACGGAAATTGCCGAAACAGGCGGAGAGCTTGTCCAACAAACGGTCGGGCAGATGAATTCGATCGACAGGTCCGTCAGACAGGCCGAACAGGTTGTCAAAGGGCTTGAAGCGAAATCGAAAGATATCACCGCGATCCTGCGCGTCATAAACGGAATCGCCGATCAAACGAATTTACTGGCGCTGAACGCCGCCATCGAGGCAGCGCGGGCCGGCGAATCAGGCAGAGGCTTCTCGGTTGTCGCTGAAGAAGTCAGAAAGCTTGCGGCCCAGTCAGCAGGATCGGCAAAAGAAATCGAAGCGCTGATTCAGGATATCGTCAGAGAAATCGAACATTCGCTCAACATGTTCAAGTCGGTCAACCAAGAAGTACAGTCAGGGCTCGAAATTACGGAAGAAACGGAAACGAGTTTTAAACATATTTACGACATGACAAACGAAATTGCAGGCAAGCTGCAGACGATGAACGCTGCCGTAGAGCATTTATCAACAGGTTCTCACGAAATATCCGACGCGGTCGAAGAGATCGCCGACGTATCGCGTGAAAGCTCTGCCGGCATTCAAGACATCGCTGCTTCAGCGGAAGAACAGCTGGCTTCCATGGAAGAAATCAGCTCATCCGCTGCGACGCTCGAACAAATGGCTGAAGAACTGCGCGACTTAACGAAAAAGTTTACAATTTAATGAAAAGAGGCTGCTGGTCAGCCTCTTTTTTCAGCCCTTTTTTTTAGAATCTTCAGAAATACTTTTTAAAGTTTTTTAATATGCAAAAGTAAATGAAAGCTCCGATATTAGTTTCATAATCTAGAAGCTAAAGGAGTTATATCAAATGAAAAAGGTATTGGACTGGCTTAAACGTCCGTCTATCTCAAAAAGGCTGTTTTTCAGCTTTATATTGGTTTTAACTTTGCCGATTTTGGCCTTATCCTATAGTGCGTACCAAACGGCGGGAAGCTCTCTTGAAACGGAAATCATGAGAAGCGCGCGCGATAATGTCGAACAGCTGAATGAGATCATAGACCAGAATATCGGAAAGAAAGAGCAGGCTGTTTCCTTTTTCAGCGGCTGGGTGAATGAAAAGCTTTATAAAGAAAAAGGGAGCGCATCACTTGTAGAGAGATTCGAGCAGTACGCCAAGCTGAACCAGGATGTGGAAGCGATCTACACAGGTTCAAAAGACGGCAAGTTCATCCGCTATCCCGCGGAAAAAATGGCGAAAGATTATAACCCTGTGGATAGGGACTGGTATAAGCAAGCCGTTGAAAATAAAGGAAAAGCAATTATCACAAACCCTTATAAAACGGCGTCAACCGGAACGATGGTCATCACGATTGCAAAGCAGACGGAGGACGGCTCAGGAGTTGTTGCCGTTAACATGAAAATCGATGAACTTATCAAAGCGACAGAACGCGTCAACATCGGAAAAAGCGGCTTTGCGTTTATCTCAAGCAATGATAAAAAATATGTCGCCCATCCGAAGATCGAAGCCGGAACCGAAGGCAAAGGCGTCTGGGTTACACAGATGTACGGCAGTGAAAAAGGTGATTTTCAATATACATTTGAAGGAAAAGAAAAGAGAATGGCCTTCACGACGAACAAGCTGACCGGCTGGAAAATCGGCGGAACGATGTTCACGGATGAGATATCAGAGGCAGCCCAGCCTGTCTTCCACATGGCGATCATCATTTTGGCAGCCGCGATCTTGCTCGGCGGGATTCTCATCTACTTCATTATCCGCGGAATCAGCAAGCCGTTAAGCGAGCTCGTGTCATCCGCAAAGAGCATCAGCGGCGGCGACTTGACACAAAAAATCGCAGTCCGTTCAAAAGACGAATTCGGTCAGCTCGGCACAAGCTTTAATGAAATGGCCGAATCGCTGCGCTCGTTAATCAGCGTCATTCAATCATCAGTTGACAATGTAGCTTCATCATCTGAAGAGCTTCATGCCAGCGCAGAGCAGACAAGCAAAGCGACTGAGCATATCACAATGGCTATTGAACAGTTTTCTGACGGTAATGAAAGCCAGAAAGAAAAAGTCGAAGCAAGCTCGCATCAGCTGAATGAAATGAACGACGGGTTATATGATATGTCGAAAACATCAGCCGCGATTACCGATGCGTCGCTGAAATCGACTGAGATTGCAGGCAAAGGGGAAGAGCTTGTTCAAAAGACGGTCGGTCAAATGAACTCGATCGATCGGTCTGTCAAGCAAGCGGAAGCGGTTGTCAAAGGGCTCGAAGCCAAATCAAAAGACATCACAAGCATTTTGCGCGTGATTAACGGAATCGCCGATCAAACGAATCTGCTCGCGCTCAATGCCGCGATCGAAGCGGCAAGGGCCGGGGAATCGGGCCGCGGCTTCTCGGTAGTGGCTGAAGAAGTCAGGAAGCTCGCCGCACAATCCGCCGGTTCGGCGAAGGAAATTGAACATTTAATTCAGGAAATCGTCAAGGAGATCGACAACTCCCTGAACATGTTCAAATCGGTCAATCATGAAGTACAGTCAGGACTTCGAATCACAGATGAAACAGAGACAAGCTTCAAAACGATTTACGATATGACCAATGATATCGCAGGCAAGCTGCAGACGATGAATGCCGCTGTCGAACAATTGACGCAAGGTTCCCGCCAAGTCGCGGGTGCGGTCGAAGAAATCGCTGATGTATCGAAAGAAAGTTCGGCAAGCATTCAGGACATCGCTGCTTCAGCCGAGGAGCAGCTCGCTTCAATGGAAGAGATCAGCGCTTCCTCCACCACATTGGCGGAGCTGGCTGAAGAACTGCGTGATTTGACACGGAAATTTAAGATTGAATAGTTTTAAAACATCCGGTTTTCCTCCGGATGTTTTTTTAGTTATTTTAGACTATAAAAAGTTATAAAATCCGTATAAAAACTTTTAAAAGAATCCGATATTAGAAATATAACAGAAAAGAGGAGTCAACAATTCCATGTCAAAGATTGTCAATTGGGTGAAGCGTCCCTCCATTGCAAAGAAATTAATTCTTTCATTCTTGCTTATTTTAACCGTTCCAATCATCGTCCTTTCCTATAGCGCGTATCAAACGGCAAGCAGTACGCTTGACGGAGAAATCATGGACAATGCGCGCGAAAACGTTAATCAGCTGAACGAAATCATCAATCAGAATATCAGCCAGAAAACAAACGCCATGTCCTATTTCAGCGGGTTCATTAAAGAAAACTCTTTTAAAGGAAAAGAAAGCGACGCTTTAAAAGTGAAATTCGAACAGTTCGCCAAGCTCCATCCCGATGTTGAAGGGATCTTTACCGGATCAAAGGACGGAAAGTTCATCCGTTACCCGGATCAGGAAATGCCGAGCGGATATAATCCGGTAGAACGGGACTGGTATAAAAAAGCCGCCGAACACAAGGGCGAAGTCATTATTACAGACCCTTACAAAACGGCGTCAACCGGAACGATGGTTATCACCATCGCCAAGATGCATGAAGACGGATCCGGCGTGGTCGCCGTCAATATGAAAATCGAAGAGCTCATTAAAGCGACAGAACGCGTGACCATCGGGAAAAAAGGCTATGCCTTTATCACCAGCGCCGATAAAAAGTTTGTCGCCCACCCGAAACATGATGCGGGCTCAGATATCGAAGGCAGCTGGGTGGAAAAAGTATACGCCAATGACAAAGGAACATTCAAATATACGCTTGACGGCGAAAAGCAGATGGCATTCGCGACCAATAAGCTGACCGGCTGGAAAATCGGCGGAACCATGTATATCACTGAATTAAAAGAAGCGTCACAGCCTGTGTTGAATGCAGCTCTGATTACGTTGGGCGTCAGCATCATCATCGGTGTGCTTCTTATGATTTTCATCATCAGATCGATCACAGGTCCGCTCCGCGAACTCGTTTCCTCTGCGAAAAGCATCAGCGGAGGCGACTTGACGCAAAAAATCACTGTCCGTTCAAAAGATGAAATCGGACAGCTCGGATCAAGCTTCAACGAAATGGCCGAATCGCTGCGCTCTCTAATCAGCGTCATTCAGACATCGGTTGAAAACGTCGCTTCTTCGTCAGAGGAGCTGACTGCGAGCGCGGATCAGACAAGCAAGGCGACAGAACATATTACATCTGCTATCGAACAATTTTCAAACGGAAACGAAAGCCAAAATGAGAAAGTGGAAATCAGCGCGCAGCAGCTGGCAGACATGAACAGCCGATTGCATGAAATGACCAAAGTCTCAGCATCGATTACAGAATCATCCATTCAATCGACGGACATTGCCGGTACAGGCGGAGAGCTTGTTCAAAAAACGGTCGGACAAATGAATTCCATCGATCATTCCGTTAAACAGGCAGAATCCGTCGTGAAAGGACTTGAAAGCAAATCAAAAGACATTACGGCAATCCTGCGCGTGATCAACGGCATCGCAGACCAGACGAATTTGCTCGCGTTGAACGCTGCAATTGAAGCCGCAAGAGCCGGTGAAGCCGGGAGAGGGTTTTCTGTAGTAGCAGAAGAAGTGCGCAAACTGGCTGAGCAATCCGCCTCATCGGCAAAAGAAATCGAAGCGCTCATTCAGGAAATCGTCAATGAGATCGGAAAGTCGCTGGACATGTTCCAGGACGTCAACCGTGAAGTACAGTCGGGACTTACCATCACAGATGAAACAGATACAAGCTTTAAGCAGATTTATGATATGACAAACGAAATCGCCGGCAAGCTGCAGACGATGAATGCGGCAGTTGAAGAGCTGTCAGGAGGGTCGCAGCAAGTCGCGGGAGCGGTTGAAGAAATTGCAGACGTATCGCGTGAAAGCTCAGGAAGCATTCAAGACATCGCCGCTTCGGCTGAAGAACAGCTCGCTTCAATGGAAGAAATCAGTTCTTCTGCGGCTACGCTTGAACAAATGGCTGAAGAACTGCGCGATTTGACGAAAAAATTTAAGATTGACTAAACATCAGGCTGCCGGCGATCCGGCAGCCTTTTGCGCGGAAAAAGGATTTTTAAAAAGGGACGGGAAAGGGGATAAATAGGTTTAAACAGACTGTCATCTATCGTACACTGGTTGTACAGGAGGGATCAATTATGCGACTGGAAGGCAAGAAAGTGATCGCGCTTGTCAGCGATGACTTCGAAGATTTAGAACTGTGGTATCCAGTTTTAAGGCTGAGGGAAGAAGGAGCGATCGTCCACCTCATTGGTGAAAAAGCGGATCATGAGTATAAGGGAAAATACGGCGTACCTGCTGTCTCTGATTATGAGCTGAAAAGCGTGAACATTGAGGAATACGACGCCGTTCTGGTTCCGGGAGGCTGGGCGCCTGACAAGCTCAGAAGATATCCCGAGGTACTGGAGATGATTCGGTGGTTCAACGAGAGGAAGAAGCCTATCGGGCAAATCTGCCATGCCGGCTGGGTGCTGATTTCCGCAGGAATATTGGAAGGCAGGAAGGTCACAAGCACACCCGGGATCAAAGACGATATGGAAAATGCCGGAGCGGTCTGGGTGAATGAAGCAGCGGTCGTCGACGGCCACATCGTGTCAAGCCGCCGCCCGCCGGATCTGCCGATCTATGTCAAAGCCTTTGCCGATCTTTTGGCGCAATCCTAAAACAGATGAGCCGCCCGTTCATTCGAAACGAGGCGGCTCATTTATTACTTTTGATCAGCGGGGAAAACGAGACCGATCTGTTTGCGGGCTTCATCCATGACCGCCAAGGTGTCTATAGAGCGTTCAAATGTGTTAAACGAAGACTCGATTTGCCCTTGTTTAATTAAATGAATGAACTCCTCTGTTTCATAAAACATGGCCGGTTTGTCATCCGGCAGCGTAAGATGTTCAACCCGTCCGTCCCGATAGCAGATGTCGACTTTTTCAGGGCGGTGGATTTTATCGATGACGATAGAGCCTTCCTCCCCTTGTATTTCAGCAGGAGTGAAGGAATTGGAGATTTTCGAGTGCATCAAAACGGCTTCGTGCTCCTCGTATTTTAACAGCACCGTTCCTTCACCGTCCGCCCCCGACTCAAGGATCAGCCCGTTCGCTTTGACTTCGAGGGGCTTGCCGAACAGGACGATTGCGGGATGGACGCAATAGACACCGATATCCATCAGGGAACCGTTCGATAAAGCCGGATTAAATGCGTTTAAGACGGTTCCGTTTCGATAGGCGTCATAGCGGGAAGAGTATTGACAGTAGCTGGCTGTAAAACGGCGGACTTTGCCGATTTTGTGCAGGTTGCGTCTGATGTTTTTAAAATTCGGAAGAAATGTCGTCTTCATCGCTTCCATAAATGTCACGCGGTGTTCCTGCGCTGTTTTTACCATTTCTTCCGCTTCTTTGGCATGGGACGCAAGCGGTTTTTCGCACAGGACGTGCTTTCCGCTTTTCATGAATGTAACGGCCTGTTCTTTATGTAAAGAGTTGGGACTTGCGATATATACCGCATCAATAACATCGCTCTCAGCCATTTCGCCGATATCGGTAAAAACCGCCTCGGCCCCGTATTTTTGCGCGAATTCACGTCCGCGCTCCCCGCTCCTTGAATATACCGCGGTTAATTGAAAATCGCCGATCAAACGGGCCGCTTCAAGAAACCGGTCGGTGATCCAATTTGTTCCGACTACCCCGAACCGTATCATGCTATTTTCCCCTTTCGCTGTAGGATATGTTTATTATACAGTGTTTGCTTTTGCCGGCGAAAGACAAAAAGCCGGAAACACCGGCGTATATGTATATCATCAACAAACGTTTGCAAGCGGAAAAAAAGACCAATAGCAATGGTTTTATTTTTAGTATGAGGAGTAATAGTGTACAATTTAATGTATAAAACCAACGTTAATGGAGGATCGCCATGGACTCTTTGAATATGTGGGGCGGCAGATTTAAGAAGTTTTTTTTAGACAATAAATTCGTCCTGTTTCTGCTCGTTCTGCTCTTGATCGGATTGAACATCCTTGTATTTACAAAAGCATCGTTTATTTTCACGCCTTTCATCGTTCTTGTGGAAACCATCGCCCTGCCTGTCGTGCTGACAGGTGTCGTTTATTATTTGTTAAATCCGATCGTTGATTTTCTAGAGCGGAAAAATGTGAAAAGGATTTATTCGATTCTTCTTCTCTATATTGTGATCATCGGTCTGATCACGATTTCGATCGTCTCCGTTATCCCGCTGTTAAGGGAACAGATCACAAGCCTTGTCGATAACTTCCCAAGGTATGTCCACACTGTGGAAGACCAAATTAAACAGCTGATCGGAAGCCAGTTTTTTAATCAGGTCCAGCAGACGCTGAACATCAATCTGACCGATTTGGCAAGCAAATTATCCGATCAAGCCACCACTATTTTAAACAGCACATTTACCGGAGTGGGAACGTTCATAGGCGCCGTGACAGAAGTTGTGATTTCGATTGTGACCGTGCCGTTTATCCTGTTTTACTTATTGAAAGATGGTAAAAAACTGCCGCTCTTTATTTTGAAGCTCGTACCGGTCCGCTTGCGGGAACAGACGTATGTGATGATGTCTGAGATGAATCACCGGCTGAGTTCGTATATCAGGGGGCAGATCATCGTCAGCTTCTGTATCGGCTGCCTATTGTTTATCGGATATATGATCATCGGTCTTGATTACGCTTCTCTTTTGGCCCTTGTGGCGGCGTGTACGAGCATCGTTCCGTATCTCGGACCGACGATTGCGATCACGCCGGCAATCATTATTGCCCTGGTTACTTCCCCGTTTATGCTTGTGAAGCTGATCATCGTTTGGACTGTGGTGCAGCTGTTTGAAGGAAAATTTATTTCGCCGCAGATTATGGGAAAAAACCTGCACATCCATCCGGTCACGATCATCTTTGTGCTGTTGACGGCAGCCAAGCTGTTCGGCGTGATCGGTGTCATTCTCGCCATCCCCGGATACGCGGTCATCAAAGTGGTTGTCACGCATTTGTTTGAATGGTTTAAACAGCGTTCGCACCTTTATGAAAAAAACGAAGAAGTCTGAATCCAGCTTGCATAATCGGCTTTTAAAGGCGATATAAATAGTTTATTAGAGGACAAGTTTTAAAAGGAAGCGAAAGGAATGACATATGAATATTTGGGATATGTTTGTCGCCGTCATACTCGGAATTGTTGAAGGATTAACAGAATATGCCCCTGTTTCGTCAACAGGGCATATGATCATTGTTGACGACGTCTGGCTGAAATCGAAAGAACTGCTTACGCCGGAGGCGGCGAATACCTTTAAAGTCGTGATTCAGCTCGGCTCCATCCTTGCTGTCGCCATCGTATTTAAAGACCGGATTCTCAACCTCTTAGGCGTGAAGAAAAACATGACGGAAGAGCAGAAATCGGGAAACCGCCTTTCCATCGCCCAAATCGCTGTAGGACTTGTTCCCGCCGCTGTGCTCGGCTTTTTATTCGAAGACTATATTGATCAGTACCTGTTTTCCGTACGCACCGTTGCGGTCGGTCTCATCGCCGGCGCGGTGCTGATGCTCGCGGCTGACTGGATCAACCGGCGCACGGAGACGACAGATTCGGTTGACCGGATGACATATAAGCAGGCGCTCGGTATGGGGCTGTTTCAATGTCTGGCGCTCTGGCCGGGCTTCTCTCGCTCGGGTTCGACGATTTCGGGCGGTGTTATTCTCAGCTTGAACCACAGAGCGGCCGCGGATTTCACCTTCATCATGGCGATTCCGATCATGATGGGAGCCAGCCTTCTCTCTTTAATCAAAAACTGGGCATATTTAAGTGCAGACCTGCTTCCTTTCTTTATTGCAGGGTTTATCAGCGCTTTTATTGTCGCTCTTTTCGTCGTCCGCTTTTTCCTCCGGCTGATCAATAAGATCAAGCTTGTCCCGTTTGCCATCTATCGAATCGTTTTAGGGCTTCTTCTGTTCATTTTGTTTCTGTAAGAGTAAGAATACGAACCGATTTCCAGCTGGAAATCGGTTTTTATTATAGGCAAAAAGAATGATATTCTATTATTTCCCACTATAAAACTGCCTGCCAACTTACTATACTAGTAAGAGGGAGGAGATATTGAAATGTTTATTATCGCATGTCTATTGATTATCTTAGGCTTCATGCCTATTTTTTATAAAGCGAACCACAATACAAAAGATGTGAAAGTCAACACGATTTCGGTCGAGCGCGTCCAGGCTCCCGCTTTAAAGAAAAAGCTGAACATTCTTCATCTGTCTGATCTTCATTTAGAAAACATTTCGATTTCACCTGAACAGATTCTTGAACTTGCCAATAAAAAACGAGTGGATCTCATTGCTTTAACAGGAGATTTTCTTGATAGGAAACGAAATATACCAAAGCTTGCAAACTACTTAAAAGCTTTGCAAAAACTAAAGCCGGCATACGGGATGTACGCTGTATTCGGCAACCATGACTACGTATTGAAAGGCGAACACTTTCGGAAGCTGAAACGTGTGCTGGAAGATAACGGATGTATCACCCTTCGAAATCAGCATGTCTCGATTGAAGTGGAAGGTGAGGCACTCAACATTATCGGGATTGATGATTACAGCACGAAGCGAAGCGATATTGCCGCTTCATATCAAGAGCTGAAGGAAGGGTACAACCTTGTATTGACGCATGATCCGAACGTTGTGCTTGATATGCAGGAATTTCACTTTGACTATCTTCTGTCAGGGCACTTTCACGGCGGTCAGATTCATTGGCCGAAGCCTTATCATCTTCTGAAGATGGGAAAGCTTGTGCGAATGAATATGATTAAAGGTCTTCACTATCATCATGACAAACCGTTTTATATCAGCGAGGGATTGGGCCAGACGGGAGCGAACATCCGCATTGGAAGCCGTCCGGAAATGACATTCCATCACATTTCATAAAAAGAAGAGGCTGTTCCTGTTTTGAGGGATCAGTCTCTTTTTTTGTTATTTCTGCAGATAGGACTTGAACAATTTTTCTTTCGAGATAAATAAATATTGGGAAGGAGGAATTTTACGAAGGGAAAATTGCTTTGTTGTTAAATATAAAATCGGAATCTGCGTCAGTTTTTTAAAGACTCTGTAAAACTGGTTTGCGGGCTCAACCGCTTCAAAACCGAGCCTTTCAACGCCTTTATGCAGCGTCGTAATACCGATGATGCCTTTGATTTGGTCTGTCCGGTGATGATTTTTGACATATTCGGCCAGGATTGGCATTGAAAAGTACGCCTTTTGATAAATGAGGATGCCTCTTCTGACAGCGCTCTCAATATTTTGAAGCTCTTTGATCAGCTTAATATTGTGCAGATGAATTTTGATCAGAACATCGTTCTTTTTAATAACCGTCCCGTCGTTTAACACCACATCGATCCCTTTGTACCTTGTCAGACGGACGCGAAAAATGCTCGATTTCGTTTGGTCAATGAGTGTCAGTCTTGAAAAAAAATAATAAAACGGGTCAATTACACTCCAAATCGACAAAAAACAGTTTCTCAAGTCGCCACTTTCCTTTCCTGAAAAAATACACTTATATTTTGGCTGGATATTTGAAAAATATAAATGGAAAACATTTTTCTTCTGAAATGGAGGATGGAGATGACAAAGATTCTGATTTTCCCTTTTTTAAGCATTTCCACCGGTCATCATCACGTTGCCGATTCGCTGCAGGCAGAACTGCTTCTCAAATCCCATCAATGCGAAAAAATCGACATTTTTTCACATGCTTATCGGCGGCTTGAAAAAGCCTCCTCTGCTGCGTATTTGTCATGGATTCAGTATTTCCCGAAAGTCTACAGCTCGGTCTATCATCTCCTGGCGTGCGGGCGCCATCAAACGGCGAAGCGCCACCTCTTGTATGAGCTGATCTTTTTGAAAGACATGCAGCAGATCATTGCAGAAAAAAAGCCTGACATCGTTTTCTGTACCCATGCATTGCCCTCCTATTTGCTGAACCGCTTAAAAGGCCAATTTCCCGACATGAAAGTGGTCAATGTCTATACCGATTTTTTCGTCAACCGAATTTGGGGAAGAGAAAAGATTGATTATCATTTTGCGCCGATCAAAGACATCAAAGAACAGCTGATCGCAGAAGGCGTTGATGAAGAGAAGATTTTTCTGACCGGAATACCTGTGCACCGTTCCTATAAAACGGAGAGAAAGCCTGGGCGGGACGGGGACAAAAAAGCGGTGTGCAACATCCTCATAACCGGCGGAAGCATGGGGGTGGGCGGCATTTTTAAGCTCGTGCAGGAGCTGTCGCCGAACGGGGATGTCGCATACCAAATACTATGCGGAAAAAACCGAAAGCTCTACCGGTATGTTCATGATTTAAACAATCCATATATTACAGCGCTGCCTTATATCGAAAGCAAAGCAGAAATGAACCGCTTATACGGGGAGGCGTCGGGCATCATTACGAAGCCCGGCGGCGTCACGATCAGCGAGTGCATTGAAAAACAGCTCCCTGTTTTCATCTATCACGCGCTGCCCGGACAGGAAGAGATGAATCTCGATATTCTGAAAAAGAAACATCTTGTCATCGAACTGAATCAGCAAAAACAGAAGCCGATTGAACAGCAGCTGCTGTCCTTTTTCCGTTCGGAAGAAGACATCAGACGCTATCAAATGAGCGTTGGTCAATATTTGCGCGAAAAATCGGACCGGGATATCAGCGACATTTTAGACGGGATCATTCATAACCGGAGCGGTTTAGGGAATGCTCACGTATAAGGAAGGAGGAAGAACGATGTCTGAGAGCCGCAAGAAATCAGTCGTCATGTTGCTGATCGATTCATTAATGGATGAACCGCTTCAAGAAGCCGTGAAAACCGGACAGGCTCCTGGTCTGCGATATTTGCTGGAAAACGGGCGCTATGTTCCTGATATGATCAGCCCTTTTCCGACGATGTCCGTCAATGTTGACAGCACATTGCTTACAGGGGCGAGCAGCGACCGCCATAAAGTTCCGGGCCTTGTGTGGTACAACGCGAAGGAAAAACGGATCATCAATTATGGCAGCCATATTCGAGAGCTTCTGAAATTAGGCATCAAACAATCCTCCAGAGACGTCTTTTACAATTTGAATCAGGTTCATTTAAGCCAACAGGTGAAGACGCTTCACGAAGAGCTTGATGAAAAAGGAATTGAAACGTGCTCGATCAATGCGCTTTTGCACAGGGGGAGCCGGGACGGCTATTTACAGGTTCCCTTTCTTTTTTCAATGATTTCCGGATTAAACCAATCAGTCAAAATCAACGCACCCCAGCTGTTCTCGTACGGGGGTTTTTCAAAAGTGAATCCGGCAAATCGCTCGCTCTTCAAAAAATTCGGCTTTAATGACCGGTTTTCAGCGAATGAATTGGTTCATCTGATCAAAACAAACAAAGTGCCGCCTCTTGCACTCGTCTATTTTCCCGATCTCGACCAGCACGTACATAAACACGGGAGAAACGACGCAGCGGGGGTGGCGAAAGCAGACCGGCATGTTCAAAAGATTTTAGACAGCTTTCCGTCATGGGAAGCCGCTTTAAAGGATCACATTTGGATCGTGATGGGGGATAACGGACAGGCCTGGATCAGCGGCAATAAAAAAGAAGCATTGATTGATTTGAGGAGCCTTTTGGACGCCTTTCGCATTGTGAAATTAAAGAAAGGCGTGACGGACGATGACGACATCGTTCTTGCCGTTAACGAAAGAATGGCATTTATCTATTCGCTCGATAAAGCGAAGCTTCCGCTCAAGAGGATCGTGGATATTCTGCAACAGGATGAGAGGATCGACATCATCGGCTGCAAAAATGAAACGAATTCAATTGAGGTCGTTTCAGGGGAGCAGCACGGGAAGCTCACATTTCGGCCAGGAGGCAAATACACGGATGAATTTGGACAAACGTGGACGCTGGAAGGGGATGTAAACATTCTCGATTTGACAGTCGAACGGAACAGCATTTCATACGGAAAATTTCCGGATGCGCTGGCGAGACTGTACACTTCATTTTTTTCGCATGAAGGCGATTATTTGATCGCCAATGCAAAGCCTGGATACGAATTTATCGGCGAAGGGTCGCCGACGCACGTCGGAGGAGCCAGCCACGGTGCATTGCACAAGCAGGACACCCTCGTATCCATGATCATCACCGGAACCGATACAAAGCCGGCATACAATCGTCTTGTCGACGTGAAAGAATGGATTCTCGATTTAGTCAATTCACTGGGAACGGGGCAATAACTAACCCCGCTCCCAGTGATTATGACGGCTGTCTGATGCCTTTGACAAATGCTGCAAGGGCTGAAGCGATCATCACGAATAGTGAGACTGTTTTTATGATCGCCTGTAAGAGTGCATGTTCTACGACGATATTGGAGTGCACACATAAAGCCAAAATAAATATGGCAATCAATAATCCGTATTTTTCTCTCATAACCGTTTCTCCTTTCAGGCCGTCATCCTCCAAAGAACAGGTCGAGAATGTTTCCGGCGGTTGAAGATTGTTTGTTGTACAGCTCCGAATACCCGCAGTTTTTGCAATAAACGACGAGAAAACGGTTATGCTGCACATCGAACAATTTTGACAGGCCGGTGCCGGTCGTCGCGATTTCTTTTTGTCCCGCATCTGTGCTTCCGCACTTGATACATCCTTTATGTTCACGCATAGCGCTTCTCCTTTCACGATGTAAAATCCAACCAACTTCATTATAATGGAATGTTCTTCAAAAGAAAATATTTCTCAGGAAATGACCGGCCGGAAAAGAGGGGAAAACAGACTGATTCTTTTTGCTTATAAAAATCCTCAAAGACCGGTAATTTTATGTTTCTGTCGAAAAAAAACAATCCTTTTAACCTATTCAATCGTCTAGGACCATCCTGTAAGATAAACCTATTACAATATCATCCACTACAGGAAAATAGTTTTTATTGACTAGGATAAATGAAAGGGGAAGCTGCTTTGAGCGAAGGTTTTTGGGATTCAGTAGGCAACTTATTGCACATATCCTACACGGAAAATGAACGAAAACGCGACGAGTATAAAAATTTATACGACTTTTTATCTGATAAAGAAAGCGATGTCAAGACGAAATTAGCAGAAATTGATGCAAGTTTGAAGGCATACCACAGCAATCTCCCGGACTTGAAAATCCCTTCGCACGAATTTGAGGATACACGCCATGAAAAGGATGCCAAGCTGAAGGAATTGGTCAAGCATTTTAAAGATATGGTCGATGACATTCAAAGCGCCAAGACGAAGGCGCAAAGCAAGTGGGAGTATTATAAAGCAAAAGCTGAAGCTGAAGAGAAAAAGGCGTAGAGGAGGAACAGCCGAGTCATGGACGGATATGGATACTACAACTATCAAGCGGCGAATCCGAAAGTAAGCGGAGAGACTGTGAAAATTTCACACAATGGCACAATAAAAGCGCATTCCCATGCGAAAGCGATCGAAAAACATGTCGGCGACTCGCTGAAAAAAGCAAAGGAATTGAAAGCGTATGTCGAAAGCGGAAAATGGAGCGGAAAAACCCGCGACGCATTTTTAAGCTACCTTGAGCTGATTATCGAATTGAATGCCGATATGAAAGACGCCTTGAAAGATCATACGGCTGCATTAGATGCGCTGCAAATGCACATCGACGATTTTTCAAAGCTCAGTGAAGTGCAGGAAATCAAAAACTTATAACAGGGAAGGAGAATGACATGCAGGTGAAAGCAGATACGCTGTCGGCGGCAGAACTTTATGTTTTAGCAGGAGCAGCCGGAGTGTCCCACATATTCGGTCTTCCGGAACGCGAACAGCTGGCCTTGGCCGAGCCGGATTGTGCAGTAAAAGCAAAGAAAAGCCTGATTGAAAAAGGCATTCTTTTAAAGGAAGGCAAGCTGACAAAGACCGCTTTTTTTCTGATTAAGCTGTTGAAGCATTATCAAGAAAGCGAAGAATTCGTGCGCTTCAACAATGTCATGTGCGCCTTTCTGCCGGACGATGAGGAGCGCGTTGTCGCTCTGACTGAAAGAAGCCATGGCAAAGGCTACACATTAGATTATTTGGAAAAGCGCGAAGTTTATTTATCGCTTATTTCCAACGTGTCATTTTTAGTAAGAGAGCCGCGCGATCAAGACCGCGCTTTTTTGACAAAACCGATGAGCGCCGCTGAAAAAGCCGAAGTCAGGGCAATGGATCTTGATGAAAAAGAAGTTCTTGCTGTGGAAACGTTCAAGCTTGCCTCGCAGCAAAAACCGACAGATCCCGGGTTCCAGACGACTACACTTTACTTTACAAAAGGCGAAGATTTCATCTCGGTTGATCCTTTAAATGATCGATATGAATGGATCAGCCTTTATATCATGAACAACCGGATCTATGATGCGCTGCACATTAATTTCAGAGCAGGGAGGGCGATGCTATGAATGCAGAAGGCGGAGCAGGAGGCGGCGGTACAAACATCCATCTCGAGTTTGAAGAAATGATCACCATTTCCAATAAGCTGAAAAGCATCTGCGATATTTATACAGAAGGGGTTCAGAAAGAAATCAAAAACCTTTCAGAATCCGATTTTTATAAAGCCGGACAGGCATCAAAAGCGATTGAAAGCTACGCGGATATTCTCGGGAAGACGATGGAGCTGTTTGATAATTACTGTATAGCTTCACACATTGTCAGTTATGCGATGGAGAAAATGTATAAAACAGATAAAGAGCTTCAAAAACTCTACAAGATTCAGAAATAGAAATGAGGCGATCAACTAAATGGATGTGAAATACGTACCGGAAGAATGGCAGGGCATGAAAGACGGGCTCGATGCGCTGACGGGCGGCCAGTACGGCGGCGGTATGAAAGCCGGCCTTATCAAACTCAATGATCTCTTGGAAGATATCGAATCCAAAATCAAAGACAAGGACAGCGACAGGTCGATCAGCTTTACCCACACCAGTAAAAAAAGCAAGATCGAGGAACTGTTTAAGGATTATAAAAAGCTGGCTGACTTTTGCCTGAAAGCCGGCAGTTTGGTGGAAGATCACATTGACAGCCCTTTTTATAAAAAAATAGACGCGTTCGCCGAAAAAATGCGCGGACTGACCATACATAACTACACCACCGCGAACCGGATCGGCTCCAAGGAAACCACGTATGTCGGATACGGCATGTCCAAACAAGCGGTCGAAACCGACAAAGCGAAAGTGAGCGTAAATGATATATTCAAAGACTCGGAATCGTTTGATCACGTACTGAGCAAAGAATTTGAAGAATTCGAGATCAACCACCCCGACATCGAATTATCGTATGAAGAATACACAAAAGCGATTGCCTCTTCCCGCGGATTTGAATACGAATCCATCGGCGATGTCCAAAAGAATCAGGAATTGTGGCGGGATCTTCTGGCCGGTGCAGGCATTATCGTGCTCACCATCTTTTGCGCACCGGCAGGTCTCACGGTGGCCGTCGCCTACGGAGGAGCCAATATTTCGAGCGCCGCAACCGGAAAAGACTGGATGACACAACGGGAATTAAACACAGGCGAAAGGTTTGAAAGAGGCGTGTTCGGCGCCCTTGACATCATCCCGGGGGCAGCCGCAGCGAAAGGCTCATTCAAAAGCGTCGTCTCAGTCGGCCAAATTTCAAGCAAAACAGAACATGTGGTACAATCTCTTAAAGACAGCAAAAACATCTGGGCGAACCGCATGAAGGTGAATGGGCTGAAGGCGGCAGACAAGTTAAACGATTTAGGCCATACTATTAAAAAGCCTATTGCTAAAGGGCTTGACAATTTAAGCAGCGTTGCTCGCGTGACGGATATACAAGGAGAAGCTCTTGTACAAAGTGGCGGTAATTATTATGCTAACGTTAAATCTGCGTATGAAGCTTCGAAATCAAAAATCCAAGATTCCATTCACAAGATTGAAAAAGGTATTCATTCTGGGAAAAGCAATAGTGGAATTAGTGACGTAAAACGAACATTAAGCAACTTGGATGAAGCTCATCAATGGGGAAGTAAATATTACGATCATTGGTTAGATTCCTTGACAGAAAATGAAAAAAGCGCCATCAAGCAATATACCGGAAATGATTATACTAGGATTAATAATTATCTTAGGGGATTAAGCGATTCTTTGGAAGGCGTCGAGTTAGATGTTATTGATAACATCAAGAATGGTTTGAAAAAAGCGAATGTACCTCATGACATACAGGTATATAGAGGAACAGATTTGAGGCCGATCCAAGATTTATATAAAATAGATGACGAAGGAAATATAATTGCGGAATCTTTAGTAGGAAAAATATTTAAAGACGATGGATTTGTTAGTACTGCAATGGTTAAAGAATCTTCTTTTGATCACATGAATGTTTCTTGGGAGATTAATATACCTAAAGGAGCTCACGCTGCTTATTTAGGGAAAATTAGTCACTTTCCTAATGAAGCAGAGTTACTCTTAAATTCCGGGCAACAAATGATTATAAAAAGTGCAGTAATTGACAGCTCTGGAAAAATGCATTTGGTTCTAGATCTATTATAAAGTAGGTGATATAAATGGTTGGTAGAAGAATGGTTGAAAGATGGAATGATGATAATAAGGCATTTCTCAGTTTAAATATTAAGAAGAGAGTATTACCAACTTTATACGGGGGAATTATTGGAGATCTTTTAGGTGTGCCAGTCGAATTTAGACAAAGAGATACATTTCATATAGATAATGTGAGTGGTTATGGTACATATAATCAACCGCCTGGAACATGGTCTGATGATTCTTCGTTGACTTTTTGTCTAATTGAAAATCTAATTGAAGAAAATGGCATAGATGATTTAATGCAGAAGTTCGTAAAATACAAAAGTGAGGGGTTTTGGACCCCATATGGAAAGATGTTTGACATCGGAAGGACAACAAATGAAGCGATAATTCGTTTTGAGGAGGGGTTAGATTCTGAACATTGTGGAGGTAAAGCAGAGTATGACAATGGAAACGGTGCTATAATGCGTATTGCACCGTTAGCATTTAGATTGTATGACGAGTTTGATTTTATTAAAAAGGCCGAAGTTATAAAAAAATATACTGAAATAACTCATGCCCATCCTCGTGCAATTGTAGGCTCGATCATTTATATCGAGTGTTTGATAAGACTTTATCATAATAATACGCTTCAAGAATCTCTTGAGACTGTTAAAAGGCTCTTTGATAAGAATTTTGATGGAAATCATATATATCAACAAGAATTAAGAAATTATTCAAGACTTTTTGAAGAAGATTTCTTAAATACAGCTAGAGATGAAATTGTATCAGATGGATATGTAGTTCATACATTAGAAGCGGCCATTTGGTGTTTAGGAAATTCTTCATCATTTAAAGAAGCGGTTTTAAAAGCTGTTAATTTGGGGGGAGATTCAGATACTGTGGCGGCTATAACAGGGGCTTTAGCGGGTATGCATTATAAAAAAATGGATGAAATCCCAAGTGAGTGGTTGGAGAAAATAGTTAGAAAGCAAGATGTTGATAATTTAATCAATCAATTTTTTGAGTCTTGTGTTAATAAAGCATTAGAGAATGACTATAGGCCTAACTAAAAATATTCAGGATAAAAATTAAAAGCTGCTGAATGACCGAAATGAGATATAAACAAAAAACGCATGGAAAGTTAAACTCCATGCGTTTTTACATATTCATCACAGTATCTCCTTCGTAATTAAAGAAGGAAATTGTCAAACCAATTAAAACAACGTCTGGAAAAATGCATGTGACTCGGCGGCTTGACAAAAGACAAGCTAAACAATGAAAGCTTCGCCATTAAAAAACAATTCGCCAAAAGCGCCGACGCCTTGAGCGATCTTGCCCGCGGTGCAGAAGCAGGAGCAGGCGGCACCCTCGTCCGAAAAGGGTCCAATTACTCCGCCCACGTCAACGACGCCCATAAGGCTTCGAAAACGAAGATGCAGGATTCGATTCAGCGGATTGAGAAGGAGATTGAGGCTGGGAAGAGTGATTCAAAGGGTACGGGTAATGTAAACTTAAAAAACATTGATGAGTTTATTGATGGTACCAAAACATTTGATGATGTTGTTGATGATTTTGCCCGACTATACAGTGAAAAAATTCAAACAAACAAAACTTGGTCATGGAATAAGTCATTTCATAGTGGAGAGTATTTAACTGCCCGCCAGCGTAAACTGATAAAAGAAAAAGCAATTGCAGATGGCCTGATTCCCAATGTAAATGTTATTAAAGCAGATGGAATGAGGTATGGTTTTGCAGATTTCAAGGGTGCTGGACTTGTGGTAGAGACTAAAGATTTACCAGAAAGTCTCTGGTTAAAGTCTGACGAGGCACAATTTGAATGGCTAGATAACGCAATTGGAGGAAGACCAGAAGGTATGACATGGCACCATACTGAAGTACCAGGTAAAATGGAGTTAGTACCTTTTGGAATACACAATATAACTATTCATAATGGTGGAAGATCTACTGGAATGTGGGCAGATGCTCCGAGATAGCATTTAGAAAGGAGAAGAAATATGAAAATAAAACAGGACACTATAGTAAGGCCATTGCCTTCAGAGGAATTAATAAAGAATCATGAAAAGTTCTGGAGACTTTCATTACCACAGTCTTTCTTAGAATTTATAAAAGAAAATAATGGAGTAGAGGTTGAGGAAGCAACATTTGAGTGTAACAATCGTGGTTATGCGTTAGAAAGGTTTTTGTGTATATTAGATGATATTGAGAATCATCCAAAAGGAATTTATGATATAGATGTTGTATTTTCACAGATAGGTGAAAGGTTAACTGATAACGAAGACTTATTAGGAGCAGAGGTGTTGCCAATAGCTAGTGTATTTGCGGGTGACTTTGTATGCTTAGATTTTAGAACGGATAAAAATAATCCATCTGTGTGTGTATGGTCTCATGAAGAATCCGGTGAATTTGAGCCTGTTACGTATAATGTGGCAGATAACTTTACTGAATTTTTAAAGATTCTTGAATAGAAATAAGAAGAATTCAAGTTGAAATTACAAGAAAATAATGTGATGTTAATAATGGATAGATTAAATAACAAAGAAGAAGCACCTGATTGCCTATTAAGCAACAGGTGTTTTTATAAAAGTTTTAGATTTTGGTCAACATAGATGATTCATTAATAAAATTCATAGCTCATGATGGTTGTACCATCTGGAGTTGTATAACAATATTTTGTTATGAAAATAAGTACGGTAATTAGGTGAGACGCCATTTTTAACATACGAGTAAGAGTTGCTATATGACCAAAATGAGATATAATCAAAAACGCATGCGACTGAAAGCAAAAGGCAAGCTCAACGACCGTAGCTCATTGACAAAGTTTATTAAAATAAATGTGGTGGACTTTCAGTGAATATTAATCAAGCTCATAAAATTTTGAATAAGCTGGGGAAATCAACTACTCTTGAAGATAGTTGCATTAAAGAGAATGTTGCTCCGTATGAAAATTTTTATAAATTGAAGAAAGACAAAGATAAATGGGTTTATGGTTTGTTTATGGTTGAAAGACAAAACAACCCTTATTTGGAAATAATAAAAGAATTTTACAATGAAGTTGAAGGGGCAAAACACTTTTTTCTGGATAGGTTATCTTCTTTTTATTTTTTAGAAAAGTTTCAGCTTTTTGTGATGGAACATGAAGAGTTGGATATAGGTGGACCTACATTTGATCAAAGTAAGCTTTTTCAAGCCATGTCTATATTAGGGATCCCTGCTTCTTTATTTGCTTTGGGACAATCACAAGTAAAAAATAGAGCGATTGTGCTAGAGATGGAAGACGAAGCAAGTTCGATTGTCTCTTTTGTCAACAATAAAGGTAATGTGATTCAATCTACAGTAGCCATCCGAAATCAAAGAGCATTGTTTATTGCGTTCAAAAAAATGTATTTGCTTTACAAATTTGAAAATGAAGTCAAAAAATTGTTGGAAGCTGAAGGAATAGCAAATAATTTCTCTGAAGGAGACATAAATACTTTTCTTTCATTGTGAATTTTTAATCGGCCATCTATAGTAATAGGTGGCCGATTTTAATTGTGAAACTATTAAGGTTATAGAGACAAAGTGTAAAGAGTATCATACTGATAAAAAAACCTATGCAGAATGTGCAGAACTTTATGAGACCGCTAATCAAATCAAGAAACTTATTGGGATCTATAATGTTAAATGAAAAAAGCTCATTTCAGTGTTAATGAATAGATAGAGGTAGCTCTATGAGAAATGGTGTTTTGGCGTTATACAATGACAAAGAGTACGAGATTATTCAGCATGATCAAGAAAACTACGAATTATTTACCAAAGATCCTGAGGCAATTCAATTTGGTTTTATTTTAGATGAAACTGGACATTATTGTAAACAAGTTCGAAGAGAACATATTTCTTCAGTTTATGATGTAAGATACCAAGCAATTATTAATGATCTTGAGTTTCCTGTTTTTCGTGAGGAAGACAATAGGCTCTTAATTGGAAGTGGGCTACATGGCCCGGACATTATCAAAAAATATGGATTTGTTCAAGTTGATCGATTTGAATATGAAAAATGGGTAGGAAAAAGTGAAGTTGAAAAAATTGAAGAAGTTAAAGTACCTATGTGGGGTTTTCCCGCCCCGTGAAATGTAATTTTATGAATGAAAAGCATCCCGGAAGAATGGATCACTGCCTTGGCAAGGATGGATTTGTCTGAAAGGTTCACTCAGTTCTGCTTTGAAAAATCAAAGCAATAGCTTGTCTATATGAAAAAGAAAATGCCGGCTGACAAAGCATTTTCTTTTTCACATCAAAAACCACTTGCTTTTCTCCAAAATTCCATCTATAATAAATCATGTCTTAAATATACGGGGCATTAGCTCAGCTGGGAGAGCGCTACACTGGCAGTGTAGAGGTCAGCGGTTCGAGCCCGCTATGCTCCATCTCGGAAACCCTTGATATACAAGGGTTTCTTTTTTTATTGTTATTTATAAAAATCGACTCGAATAATGAGTTGTTGGCAAATTGTTTGTTAATCTTTTTTTAGTGATCGATACCGATGTTTTTAGAAACTGTTAGGTAATCAATTTAATTCTATATATATAAAAGGGGTAATTTCTTTATCGTTTCTTTCTGAATTACCCCAAATAATTTTTTAATCTTTCTAAACCTGTCCTGAGCTCATCCAGTGATTTTGTAGAAGAAAGAGCAATACGCAGGTACTTATGAGGTGGTGTCGAACCACTGAGAAAGCGGTCAGAATGAAATACTCGAATTCCGTGTTTCTTCAGGTCTGTTTCCATCTGCAACCCATCATTAAGATTTTTGATGGAAAGCCAACGATAAAAGCTTAAAGGATGTCCATTCAACTCTTTTTCAGGAAAATACTCCGAATAAATATCATTTGCCGACTGGGCAAGCTGTTTTTTTCGAGAAACAATGTCATGCGCCTCTCCTGATAAGATCAGTTCTGTTACTACCTCTGCATCAAAAGAAGATGTTTTCACATTAATGTTAAAAATAGCTTGGAGGATTTTCTCGCGTAATGCATCCCCATAGGCGATATAGGCTACTCTTAATCCTGAACAGATGGACTTTGAAGTGCTGCAAATATAAACGCTTTGTTCTGGAAGCAGGTTGAACATGGGCTCCTGGTAATCAGAGATTATGCCTGCAGTCATAAATGAATGAATATCATCCTCAATTAATAGTAAACGATGCTTGCGGATGACTTCCGCGATTTCTTTCTTTCTAACATCTGACATCATAACAGTAGTCGGGTTACAGCAGGAGGGCATCAGAAAAATGCCATGAATGTTGAGTTGCGTACACTGCTTATCAAGCTCGTTTGGCAGCATTCCATATTCATCTCCAACAATCGGCACTAGTTGGATCTGGTGCATTTTTGCCAGATCAATAAAGTTTGCATACGTATATAAGTCTGTTGCAATTCGATTTCCTGGCTCAAACAATGCGGTCAATGAAACGGCCAGCGCATTTTGGGCACCGGAAACAATTGAGATATGCTCTTGGTCAGTTTGAATGCCGAGCGATTTCATCCAGTTGAGTCCTGCCGTTTTTTGATGCGGAATGCCGGTTGGATCGTTGTAATTGAGTAACTGCTCTAAATAATGTTTATTCGTAACCTGTTGAATCGCCTCAGCTACAATTTCATTGGTTTCTTCAAAAGAGGCAACCAAACCAAGATCGATACAGTTGGTAATTTTATTTCTAGAAATGGTAATAGAACGAGCGGCGCTAGGAGAAACGAAAGTTCCTTTTCCAGTGACCGCATAAATCAGCCCCTTAATCTTACACACTTTATAAGCACGGGTAATTGTAGTGAAGTTTAAGTCAAGAAAGTCAGCCAATTCCCGTTGCGGCGGCAGTTTTGTACCAGGCGCTAAATAGCCGTTTTTTATATCCTCTTCAAGCAAAGTTGCGATTGATTCATAAAACGGGCGCTTCAATGCCTTCCTTTCAGGTTTCCAAGACATTGGGTAATTGTCGAATGAGTTTACTGGCATAATTCACCTCTATTATCTAATTTCTAAACAACATATCTATCATGTGAAGCATCTAGTAAATGTACTTATTTATTATACAAAAGATAATTGTAATCCATACAATTATCCAATTTATTGTTTGGATTTCGTGTGATAAATTATAATAAAATTTTTCATTCGAGGTGTGAATTCTATGACAGAAAGAAATCAAATATGGGCTGCATTTCGTTGGGCCTTCCCATATACGATGCCGATTTTAGCCGGATTTTTATTTTTGGGAATTGCTTATGGAATCTTTATGCATTCTTTAGGGTTTAGCGCAATTTATCCGATCATTATGAGTTTGACGATATTTGCAGGGTCTATGGAGTTTGTTGCTGCAAATTTTTTGCTGAGCGGGTTCCATCCGTTTAATGCTCTTTTATTAACGTTAATGGTGAATGCCCGGCATTTATTTTATGGAATTTCCATGTTGGATAAGTACAGGGGAACTGGAAAGAAAAAGTTTTATCTGATTTATGGAATGTGTGATGAATCTTTTTCTATCAATTATACGGCTGATGTTCCAGCGAATATTGACAAGGGATGGTTTATGTTTTTTGTGACGCTGCTTAATCATCTATATTGGGTCGCAGGAGCAGCAATCGGAGGAATGTTTGGATCTTTTGTAAAGTTTAATACTGAAGGGCTTGATTTTGTAATGACAGCACTCTTTATTGTGATTTTCATAGAACAGTGGATGAAAGAGAAAAAGCACCACAGTGCTCTCACAGGACTTGGGCTTTCAGCAGCCAGTCTGATCATTTTTGGCGGGAACCAATTTATTATTCCTGCTATGCTTGCCATTTTAGGCGTGCTCACTGTTCTGAGGAAACCATTGGAGAAAGCTGAGGTTTCCGTATGACGATGAGCATAACGCAGCAAATAATCACCATTGCTATGGTAGTGCTTGGAACAATGCTGACAAGGTTCCTACCATTTATCATTTTCCCGTCGGGCAAACCGACACCGAAATATGTACAGTATCTTGGCAAAGTGTTGCCACCAGCGGTCATTGGGCTTCTGGTTATTTATTGTTTTAAAGATGTGAGTTTACTTTCTGGAAGTCACGGTATCCCTGAATTGATTGGGGCAGCTGCAGTTGTACTACTTCACTTTTGGAAGAAAAATATGCTCCTCTCTATAGCAGGGGGAACCATTGTCTATATGATGTTTGTGCAAGTCATTTTTTGATCACACCGATTCTGATTTGTGAAGATCAAGGAGGCTGCGAATCGTGCAAAAAAACAGACGAGCATCAACTCTATGAACTAAGCAAGTAGAGAATCATCTGTACGTACAGTCGTTAAGATTTTGAATCCACGCAACGGAATCTGATTTTTATGAAATGAATTTAAAAAGGGAAGCGGCTGAAATAACTGAACTGGATTATTAAACTTCATTCTTTACTTATGACCATTTCCATATCTTCAATTTGGGACATTTCGGGCACCGGCCTTTTCACTTTGTTCTGGCTGCTTTCTAATTCACGGAGCAGTTCAACATGCTCTGTCAGCATCATAGCAGACCATTTCTGTCATCTATCATATTGTGAATCTCCCTGAGATGATGACGTGTTCTTTTTCCAGCGAGAAAAGGAACCCAACAGTCGAAGTTAGGTTCTTTTTCATTCAAGGATATTGGCGAAAATAATTGACCGTGAAGTGTGTGAATCCACCCTAAGTTCGGGCTTAAACACTTTAATAGAAATGAATCCAACTGAAATCAGCCTTAACATCCTTATCGATAGGACTTCCATGGTAAGGAAGGGGTCAGCGGCTCGAGCCCGCTATGCTCCATCTTTAAAACCCTTGATCATTCAAGGGTTTTTTTGTTGCCTTTTTTACGCGATCCATTTTTGCGGGTGGATAGCCTATCTGTCCGTACGGTATTTGACGACTGGCCATTTTTCTTTTCGCAGAGCGTTCATCAGCTCCGGTCCTACATGCAAATGCTCTTCAATCAGCTCTCTTGGAGTCAGCGCCATCCACTGATTTAATGAAATGTCTGCAAAGCGGCTGCTTTTGAATATTTCTAAAAACCACAGGCTTTCGCTGCCTGTATTTTGAATGTAATGCCCCATGGCAAACGGGACATATCCGACATCCCCCGCCCGGTAATTAAAGGTGCGGGCAGTCCCGTTCGCCGCGAATACTGTCATTCGCCCGGTCCCTGAGATATAGTACTGCCATTCATCGTTGTTCGGGTGCCAGTGCATTTCCCTCATTCCGCCGGGCTTGACTCCGACGAGCGCGGCGGCGATCGTTGTTGAAATTGGAAAGTTTGAAGAATCAACAATTCGTACCGTTCCGCCCGGTGTTACGATGGGCTTTTGTGCAAACAGCCTGTAAGCGAAGCTTTTTGGTACGGTTCCATAAGGGTCTGGCACATTTTGCTTTTCAAGCTGTCCCGGCGCTTTCGTGTACACCGAAATTCGCGGCCAGAACATCTTTCGGTGTATGTGCGAACCAATCTGTAATCGTGAAGGTATCAAACTCGGAGAAGTTCCCATCATCAAAAACGAGGAGAAATTCGCAGCCATCCTCAAGCCCTTGAATCGAGTGCGGTATTCCGGCGGGAAAGAACCACAAATCCCCGGGGCCGACATCGGCGATAAAGTTTCTGCCGTCCTGATCGACGGCGGTAATGCGCGCATGGCCCAAAATCATGTAAGCCCATTCCGATTGTTTATGCCAATGCAGCTCGCGCACCCCGCCTGGCGTCAGCCGCATATTGACGCCGGCAATCGTTGTTGATACCGGCAGCTCCCGGGCAGTTATTTCACGCGACCAGCCGCCATGATTTAACTGCATATGTGTGTCTGAAAAAGAAAACTTTAAATTGGGGATGGCTCCGGCATCTGTTTTTGGAGGAACGAACATGTCGGGATTCTCTACATCCCGCATCACGTCGCGGGGACCAAAATCTGTCGCGCCCGCACCATCGTGTCTTATTGGATGAGGCACGCGATTGTACCAAGCTGGAGTCCCGGCTGTTCTTTTCATGTGAAAAGCTCCCTTCACAGGTCGTGTATACCGAAATTTATGACACGGACGCTGAAAATATATCGACTCGATAAAAAAACCGGACAGATTTTCGCTTCCTTTAAAATAACGCTGCGCCGTTTTTCGTAGGGCGGCAGTATAGTCTGCACGGCGCAGCATCCAGTTTATTTCTTTTCTGACGGTCTTCGATCGATCATCCAATGACTACTGACTGAATGATTTCGCCCGAAGTTGAATAAGATAGAAAGCATCCGGGCCATTTTCGAACGGCTACATGAAATGAATACTATGTGACAAGAAAGAAGGGAGCGTTGATGAAAAAGCTTTGCCGGGAAGTTTGGGTAGAGGTAAACCTTGATGCGATTAAAAAAAATTTGCGCACATTTCGGCGGCATATTCCGAAGAGGAGCAAGATTATGGCTGTCGTAAAAGCGAACGCTTATGGGCACGGCTCGGTGGAAGTGGCACGCCATGCACTTGAACATGGCGCGAGTGAGCTCGCCGTTGCCTCGGTGGAGGAAGCGGTCGTTTTACGAAAAGCGGGGATTGAAGCGCCGACCCTTGTGCTCGGTTTCACCCCGCTTAGCTGTGTGAAAGAAGCGGCAGCTTGGAATATATCGTTATCAGCATTTCAAGTTGACTGGATTAAAGAAGCGAACGAGATATTGGAAACAGAAGCAACCCCTGACCGGCTTTCTGTTCATATCAATGTGGATACCGGCATGGGGCGTTTAGGTGTACGCACAAAAGGAAGGCTTTTAGCCATCGTGGAAGCGCTGACGGCAAGTGAAAACCTCAGATGGGAAGGGATTTTTACGCATTTTTCCACAGCTGACGAACCGGATACTGAGCTAACCATGATTCAACACGAAAAGTTTATCAGCTTTCTCCGCTTTCTGAAAGAACAAGGCTTTAAGCTGCCTGCGGTGCATATGAACAACACGGCCGCGGCGATCGCTTTTCCGGAATTCAGCGCTGATATGATTCGCTTAGGTATCGGAATGTATGGATTATATCCTTCCGATTATATCAGGCAGCTCAATCTCGTTAAGCTTGTGCCTGCACTAAGCTTGAAGGCGCGCATCGCTTATGTGAAAACCATGTTGACAGAACCGCGGACCGTTAGTTATGGCGCTACATATGTTGCAGAGCGCGGGGAAGTGATTGCCACGATTCCGGTCGGCTATGCTGACGGTTATTCCCGTGAACTTTCCAATCGCGGATTTATTCTTTATCGCGGAAGACGGGTGCCGGTGGCGGGAAGAGTCACAATGGACATGATCATGGTCAGTCTGGGAGAGAGCGAAGGTAAACAAGGAGAGGAAGTCGTGATTTACGGCCGGCAAAAGGGAGCTGAAATTTCTGTTGATGAAGTTGCGGAAATGCTTGATACGATCAACTATGAAGTGGTATCTACAATAAGCTGGCGCGTCCCTCGTTTTTATATTAGAGACGGCGAGATTTTTAAAAAGTCGACTCCGCTGTTATACGTGTAGTTTTCCCATACTCACAGGCCGTTTTTTCGATCATTGAACAAAATAGGAAAAGTGAAAATTCTTGACAAAAAAATTTATTTATGCTATAATTTACTAATCGGATATTGGTGTGTATAATAGGATTCTCCTGGCCGGGAGAATCCTATTTTTTTGCGTTTGATGAAGGAGTGTACGACATGAAAAAAGATGAATCGAGTGTAACGTCTCTTATTTCGGCTTTTGGCAGAGCTTATCACAGCCAATATGATGAACCAAAAATTTTTGATGATAATCTAGCCAAAACGCTCATTTCCCAACAAGAATTTGCTGATATCAAAAACAGCTTCATTCAAGGTATACAGTTCTTCAACAAAGATATAGCGGAAAAATACGAGGGAGACGATGAAGAAATATTAAAATGGATCACACAAATTCAGCTCTCTCCGACGCCGCTCGCGCGTGCCGCATATTGCGAAAGCGTGCTGCACCATGAGATTCGGCTTGGAGCAGAACAATACGTGATTCTTGGGGCAGGGCTCGATACTTTTTGTTTTCGGAATCTGGAGTTAAAAGACAAAATTGATATCTTTGAAATTGACCATCCGGCGACACAAAAATGGAAAAAGGAAAGACTCGACAAAGCCGGTTTTCACATCCCGGCCCACCTTCATTTTATTCCTTTGGACTTTGCCAAGGCGTTTTCTTATCAAGAATTGGCTGATAAGGGTTTTCATTTTAACAAAAAAACGTTCTTTAGCTTTTTGGGCGTTTCCTACTACTTAACAAAGGAAGAAACCGAAAAATTGCTGAGACAATTAATGGCTGATCTTCCTTCAGGGAGTTCGATCGTTTTTGATTATGCGGATGAAAACCTGTTCAAAGAGAAAGGTTTCTCCAACAGGGTGGAAAATATGGTGAAAATGGCAGCGGCAGGCGGAGAACCGATGAAATCATGCTATTCGTATCAGGAAATCCAGCATATGCTGGAGCAATCCGGGCTGCTCATTTATGAGCATTTGTCACCGTCAGATATTCAAGAGCGTTATTTTAACAATCGAAAAGATGATCTGTCAGCCTTTGAAACGATTCACTACATTCATGCCGTGAAAAAATAAACACGAATCAAGAAAAACGCCCGGGAGCCGGGCGTTTTTCCTATTTTAAGCCGCGCGATCGTCTTTCTGTTTTTCTTGAGGGAGTACAAGCTGTTTAGGAGGGCATTTGCGCTGCGTCAATTCGGACACAGCGAAGATCGTCATAAATGCTGTAACCGCAGCCAGCGTCCGGAAAGGAAAGAGGACTGTGCCGTCTTCAATCATCGGATACGGCAGAAGCGGCGGGATGCCGAATGCGGGTTCACCGCCGCCCAGCCTCAGAATGACCGCAACTGCAAATCCGGCAATTGACCCGTACAGGTTTGCTCTTTTATAAAAGAGGGCCATTGTTAACTGGGGAAAAAGAATGCAATAAACTAAATCCGAAGCCAAATACCATAAAGTATAAACGCTTTTGACATTCAGCGCGATGATCGCTGCTCCCGCGCCGAATAAAACGATTGAGCGTTTGACGACTTTTTGCAGCTGTTTTTGGGTGGCCTTCGGCTTGATCAGCGGACGGTAAATATTCCATGCGGCCATTGATGATGCCGATAGAATCGAAGAGTCTATGCTTGACATGACGGCTGCTGCGATTGCACCCAAGCCGAGTCCTGCTACGATTCCCGGCGTTAAATACGCAAGCGTTTGCGGCAAAATCATCGCCGGGTTATCCGGAGCGCTCGCTCCGAACAGGCTCCAATCGGCACTGTTTCCGGCAGCTCCGATGATCACGCACGGAATGGCGGCAATGATGCAGATCACTCCGGCAATAATCGACTGCCACATGGCGGCGTTTTCCGATTTTGCCGAAAGAACGCGCTGAAAGTACACCTGCCATGCGATACCCCCGAAAATTAAGAGGAGCGCATTATCCCACCAGTTCCAAAACAGGTTTCCCCATTCAGGATTTTTCCAGCCGTCCAACGGCGGAAACAGATTGGCGCTGCTGCCGAAATCGTGCCTGTAATTTGTCCATACGCTATCGAGTGAACCGACATTTGACAATACAAATGGGACGACTAAAAACAGCCCGAGCAAAATGATGATCATTTGGAAGACATCTGTGAAAGCGACTGCCCACATGCCTCCGGCCACCGTATAAGCGATGGCGATCATCGCCGAAAGAATAATCGACGTTTGGAAATCGATATTCAGAATCATTCCGAAAGTCGTGCCCAATGCCGTTAAGATCGCGGCGCTCCAAAACAATTCTCCTAACAGCGCCGGTATATATAAAACGCCGGCCATCCGCTTACCGAAGCGCTGTTCGAGAGGATCGATAATGGTCATAAATCGATGACGGCGCATTTTTCTGGCGAAGAAAATACCGCCGATAATCAGGCTTAATGCGTAGCCCCAAGGTGCCTGGGCCCAGATGAGGCCGTCGCTGTAAGCCGATTCAGCCGTTCCGTTAATATATCCGCCGCCGACCCATGTTGCGGCCATCGTCACCATTCCGACGAAAAACGGCATGCTCCTTTTTGCCACGATCATATCAGAAAAAGAATTTGATTTCTTTGCTGCGTAAAAAGCGCCTAAATAATAGGTGAAAGCAAAGAATATCATCATGGAGATAAAGCCGCCCCAATGAATGTCTGCATTCGATATGCCGATATACGCGAGTATGCCTCCCGCAAACAGCGCAAAAATACCTAATTTGATCCAGTTTTTTTTCTTCTCAGCATAATTCATGTATGCACATCGCCTCCGATAATAATTTTTCGAATTTTCTTGAAATTAAAATGTGAAAAAAGGCTTTGCGCCACTCTGGGAAGTATGCAAATTGCTGACTTCAGAGCGGATAAAACCTTTTTATTTCTTGTTATCAATCGGAATAAACTCAAAGATCTCTCCGGATTGGACAGATTTCGCGAGTCTCAGCAGCCAGTCATAATACGGTTTTGACTGTTCCAGCTGGTCATAAAGAGTTCTCGCTTCTTCTTTTATACTTTCGTCAAGCCCATCGCTTTCGACGATGTCCTCCAATGCTTTTTGAGCGTCTTGAATAGCCATGAGATTCACTTTGACTTCCCTTTCCCATTTTTGCGGGAAAAAGCTTGTGAAAAATTTGAAGAAATCCTTTTCAGCAACAAAGCTGTGTTTTCTTCTTCCTCTATGGAATGTCTTTTTGACGACGTTTAAGTCTTGGAGCTTTTTTACGCCTGTGCTCATGCTGGGCTTGCTCATTTGCAGTTCTTCCCGCATTTCGTCCAGTGTCATTTCATCCGAAAGGTACATCGTTCCGTACAAAATACCCGCACTCCGGGTAATGCCGTACAGATCCATCGTTTCTGCGATTGAATCAATGACAAGATCTTTTGCCTGTGCGATCGCTTCTTTTGCTGAAAGATCACGGGGATTGTCCATTACTTTCCTCCTTTCACAGGAGCGGAACATCAGCATTGCAGATTCAATGCTCCCCCGAAAAATCGGGGATTAATCTGAAATCCGCGTTAAGTTTGTTAAGTTATTTCTGTATGTTCTTTATCTTAACGAAAGAAATTCAAATGTCAAAATCAAAATTTTTTTTCAAATGGCCTCAGCCCGTATGAGTGCTGCGTTCACATAAAATTCAAAAAAAATAATCAGCCTGATTTCCTTTGACACAAAAAATGGCGCATGATAAATTCAAAGTGTTCAAAACGTTAAATTTTTATTTAACAAACTTTGCGTAATGAGGAGGCTGCTTTTATGAGTCAAACACTTTTCATTGACGGAAAGTGGGTGGGCGCCAAAAAAGGCGAGACCCGCCACATTATCAATCCTTACAATCAAGAGCATATTGAAACCGTCAGTGAAGGAGACAGAGAAGATGCTGTTCGGGCGATTGCCGCAGCGCGCCGCGCCTTTGACGACGGCGAGTGGGCGAATACGCCGGGTCTTGAACGAGGCAACATCGTATTAAAAATCGCCGAACTGATCAGACGCGACCACGAAGAGATGGCAGAGCTTGAATCGCTTGACACCGGCAAGACGCTTGAAGAAAGCAGAGCCGATATGGATGATATTGCAAACGTATTTCAATATTATGCAGGGCTTGCGGATAAAGATGGAGGAGAAGTCATTTCTTCACCGATTCCCGATTCTAAAAGCGAAATTGTCAGGGAGCCGGTCGGTGTCTGCGGGCAGATCACCCCATGGAACTATCCGCTCCTGCAGGCCAGCTGGAAAATCGCTCCGGCTTTGGCGGCGGGCAACACAATCGTTGTCAAACCAAGTGAAATCACACCGCTGACAACCATTAAGATCTTCAAGCTGATGGAAGAAGCCGGTGTGCCTAAAGGGGTTGCCAACCTTGTTCTCGGCCCCGGGGCCACTGTCGGCGATGAACTAGCCAGAAATACAGACGTCGACTTAATTTCTTTCACCGGCGGAATTGAAACCGGAAAGAAAATCATGCAGGCTGCAAGTACGAATGTGAAAAAAATTGCGCTTGAGCTTGGCGGGAAAAATCCGAATATTGTGTTTAAAGACGCAGATTTTGACGTAGCGGTTGACCAGGCGCTGAATGCGGTATTCTTCCACGCAGGACAGGTTTGCTCCGCGGGCGCTCGTCTTCTCGTTGAAGAATCCATCCATGACGAGTTTGTCGCAGAGCTTGTCAAACGTGCGAAAAAAATCAAGCTCGGCAACGGATTTCACGAGGAGACACAGAGCGGTCCGCTCATTTCAGCTGAACACCGCAGCAAAGTTGAAAAATATGTGGAAATCGGCCTGCAAGAAGGCGCCAAGCTGGAAACAGGCGGAAAGCGTCCGGAGGACACTGAACTTGCAAATGGATTTTTCTATCTGCCGACGATTTTCTCGGGCTGTACATCAGATATGAGAATCGTTCAGGAAGAAGTATTCGGTCCTGTATTAACAGTTGAATCATTCAAAACAGAAGAAGAAGTTGTCTCACTTGCAAACGATACGATTTACGGCTTAGCCGGCGCCGTTTGGTCAAAAGACATCGAAAAAGCGGAACGCGTCGCTTCCAAACTGCGCATGGGAACCGTCTGGATTAATGATTTCCACCCGTATTTCGCACAAGCGCCTTGGGGAGGTTACAAGCAGTCAGGCATCGGCCGCGAGCTTGGCCGCATGGGCCTTGAAGAATACACAGAAGTGAAGCACGTCTACCGCAATACGAAACCGGCGGCTGTCAATTGGTTTAAAGCATAAGAAGGAGGAAATGATTCATGACTTTAAATATGAAAGTAGAAGCGATGAACAAATTCCATACGTTTGAAATCCCGACCGTTATTAAGCATGGAATCGGAGCCGTTAAACATGTGGGAGAAGAAGTGAAAAAGCTTGGCGTTTCAAAAGCGCTGCTTGTCACAGACCCCGGCATCTACAAGGCAGGTGTTACAAACCCGGTCGTTGAATCCCTTCAGGAAGCAGGCGTTGAAGTTGTCGTCTTTAATAAAGTCGAGCCGAATCCGCCTGTCCGTCTTGTCGCTGAAGGTTCCAAGCTGTATGCTGAAGAAAACTGCGACGGCCTTGTAGCAGTCGGCGGCGGAAGCTCAATGGATACGGCGAAAGCGATCGGAGTCGAAGCCACTCATGAAGGCTCGGTTCTTGACTATGAAGCGGCAGAAGGAAAGAAGCCGCTTGAAAACCGGATTCCTCCGCTCACAACGATCCCGACGACTGCCGGAACAGGCTCAGAAGTTACACAATGGGCGGTTATCACAGATGAAGAGCGCGAATTTAAATTCAATACGGGCGGTCCGCTGATTGCTGCTCACTTGACCGTTATCGATCCTGAATTGCATGTATCAATGCCTCCGCATGTCACAGCGATGACAGGTGTTGACGCTTTAGCTCACGCCATCGAGTGCTATACGATGAAATTTGCCCAGCCGATAACTGACGCGGTGGCCCTTCTTGCGATCGAATACGGCGCACATTACATCCGCAGAGCGTTTGCCGATGGGGAAGATCTTGAAGCGAGATACGGCATGGCGCAGGCGGCTATGCTTGCAGGTCTTTCTTACGGAAGCGAATCTGCCGGCGCTGCTCACGCGATGAGCCAGACGCTCGGAGGAATCATTCCTGTCGCGCACGGCCAATGTGTGGCGGCGATGATGGGGCCTGTAATGGAATACAACTGGAAAGGCTACCCTGAAAAATTCGCCCGCATTGCAAAAGCATTCGGAATTGACACAAGCGGCATGTCTACAGTGGAAGCGGCTAAAGCTGCAGTGAACTGGATGTATCAGCTTGTGGAAGACTTGGAGATTCCTAGTCTTGAAGAGCAAGGCGTATCACCTGACATGATCGACCGCCTTTCAAAAGAAGCGATGAAAGATCCGCAAACGGTCGGAAACCCGAGAGACCTGAACGAAAAAGCGTACAATTGGATTTACAAACGCTGCTTTAATCTAACCCCGAAAACTGTATAAAGAAATGCATGAAGCCCACTGTGTGAGCGCACAGCGGGCTTTCTCAATTTGAGAAAAAAAGGGAAGCGTTGTAAAATAAATCACATCTTAAAAAAAGGGGATGGGTTGCATGTGGAAAAAGTACACGGCTGTTGCAGAGAACGTATACATAGCGGACACACCGTCATTTGTGACAGAGAAACAGGCAAAGATTGTGATCGATTACGGGGGAATACCGGGTGATCTGCATTTTGGACTGACGAAAAAAGCGGGAGCAAGGGAGCCGATGTATAAAAGAGGAACGGAGATTTTCAACAGGAGGCAGATTTCAATTGTCTCGGTCGAAGAGTGTCTTGAGATTGCCGGACGGCTGAACATTCCTGCGGTCCTTCCGGAATGGCTCGGGGCCAATATCGCATTAAGCGGACTGCCTGATTTAACCTCATTAAGAGAAGGAAGCAGAATCGTTTTTCCAAGCGGCGCCTCTCTGTTGAGCGAGGGTGAGAATGAGCCGTGCATTCAGCCCGGAGAAGTCATTCAGGAGCAGTTTCCCGACAAACCGAAGCTTGCTTCGCGCTTTGTGCGCCATGCGATGGGAAGAAGGGGAATCGTCTGCGTTGTCGAACGCCCCGGCTTGATCCATCAAGGCGACCAGGCAGAAGTGTGGGCGTATTCGCCTGCTGCCATGAACGACGCCAGGTCGTTTGCTTGAGCGGATGAAAAGCCCCGGCTTCTAAAACCGGGGCTTTCCGCTTATTGCAATAGTTTTTGTTTGATTTCGTTGATCTGTTTAATATGCCTTCTTTCATGGTGGCCGATGAAGTCGAGCCACTGCCTGACCGTAAGCTCTTCGAAAACCGGATGCGGCAGCACCCTTTGAAAATCTTCATCGTGAAAGGCGGCGATGACTGAAGTTAATTGTGTTCTGACATTGTCGAGCTCAGCTTTGAGGGTTAAAGCATCCGCCGTTTTTCTTTCAGGCTCTGCATATGGAGGCGCCTTTCGTTTGGAGCTTCTGTCTTCCGACTGATGCACCGGTTTATCTTCGATTGTTTTGACCGGTGCATGCTTGATTTGTTCCTTCAGGATTTGAAGTGCCATCAGGTCGATTCTTTTCAGGTGGTCGATCACTTCTTGAATGCTCCATTCGTCCTCTGCCGGCCTTTTATTCAGCGTTTCGTCTGACAGGCCTTGAATCTCGCTCCAAAGTTCTTTTCTCGCTTCATTAAAAATGCTCATCATATCCCCTCCTGTTTTTACTGTACCATATCGCAGGCTGGTAAAATAACCAAAAAACACTCGATTTTCGCATCACCATCGGATATGCTTAAGAAAAATGAATAGAAGGAAGGATTTATTTGAGAACAACATTGTACCCGTATATCGCATTAGTGGTCGGGGTGCTGGCTGTGTCTTCCTCCGCCATCTTTGTCAGACTGTCAACGGCTGACGCTGGAATCATCGCTTTTTATCGTCTCTTTTTTTCCGCTTTGCTGATCTTTCCTTTTTTCTGGGGAAAAAGAAAAGAAGTCTTGAGTTTTTCGAAAAAAGACTGGCTGTTTTCAGCGGCAGCGGGGTTCTTTTTGGCATTTCATTTTATTTTATGGTTTCGTTCGCTTGAATACACCTCAGTGGCGAGCTCGGTTGTTCTTGTTACGCTGCAGCCGATTTTTTCTTTTATCGGTACATACTTTTTATTTAAAGAAAGAGTCTCGTTCGCCGGGATCATCAGTGCGCTGCTCGCGATCGGCGGAAGCGCGTACATCAGCTGGGGGGATTTCAAAGTAAGCGGACAGGCCCTCTACGGCGACATTCTTGCGCTGTTGGCATGTGCGCTTGTAACCGCATATCTGCTGTTTGGCCAGCATGTCAGAAAACACCACAGTTTGACCGTTTACACTTTTATTGTGTATGGAATCAGCGCCATCACTTTATGTCTGTACTGTCTGTTTTCGGGCGCCGCCTTTTTTTCTTATCCTTCGTCAGATTGGGGGTACTTCTTCCTGCTTGCCGTCATTCCGACTTTGCTTGGCCACTCGCTGTTTAACTGGGTGCTGAAATGGCTGAGCACAAATATGATTTCTGTGGCGATTTTATTTGAACCTGTCGGAGCGGTTGCGCTGGCGTATTGGATTTTAGACGAATCCGTCATGATGACGCAGGTGGTCGGCGGAGCGGTCATTTTTTCAGGCATCATCCTGTTCATGGCCTCGCAAAGCATAAGGAAAAACACCATCACGGCCGTGAAAGGGAAAACGCACAAGGCACTTTAAAGTTTGCACCTTATCCGGTCAAAATATCTTCGCTTGAATAGCGGATGTTTTCCTGTTCAGGTCTGGCCAGGGAAAACGCCAATGTGAGCGGTCCGAGTTTTCCGAGAAACATAATGAAAATAATTAGTATCTTTCCGACAGGGGTCAGGTCAGCCGTAATCCCCATTGACAGGCCGACCGTGCCGAAGGCTGATACGACTTCAAACAAAATCGCCAAAAACGGCTTAGGCTCTGTCATATTTAAAATAAAGACAGCCGCTAAAATCAACAGCACACTGATAGTCGAAATAGCGAGCGAACGAATGATCAATTGGTCTTTCAGCGTTTTTTTTGCTATCGAAATATGTTTTTTGCCTTTTAAAAAAGTGATAACCGACAGGAGAATGACAAGAAACGTCGTCAGCTTGATTCCTCCGCCGGTCGATGCGCTCCCCGCTCCGACAAACATAAGAAGAAGCAAAAGTGTGATCGTGCTTTCGTTCAGGCTTCCGATATCAGCCGTGTTAAATCCGGCTGTTCGCGGGGTCACGGCCTGAAAATAGGCGCCCCAAAGTTTTTCAGCTGGCGGAAGCATGCCGAGCGTTTTTTGATTTTGATACTCAAGCAGAAAAATGAAGATCATGGCTGACAAATTGATGATAAACGTACCGTATATCATCAATTTCGAATGAAGGCTTAACTTTTTAAAGTTCCGCTTATGCCATAGATCAGACAATACGGTAAATCCTATCCCGCCGATGATAAACAAAAAACTGATCACCAGGTTGACGAGCGGATCGCCTTCATACCGCATTAAACTGTCCGGCCAAATGGAAAATCCGGCATTGTTAAAGGCGGAAACCGCATGGAACAGGCTGTAGTAAACGCCGCGTGCGAAACCGTATTCAGGAACCCATTTGACAGTCAGTATCAGCATGGCCAGCATTTCAATCGCGATGGAGTAAATAAACAAACTCTTGATGAGCTTAATGATCCCGCCTAAAGAAGTTTGATTGAGCGACTGTTGAATCAACAGTCGTTCTTTCAGGCCGATTTTTTTTCCGAGCATGATAAAAATAAGCACCGCAAATGACATGATGCCGAGCCCCCCGACCTGGATCAGAACGAGGATCATGAGCTGACCGAACATCGTATAATCCGTGCCTGTATCAACGACGGCCAAACCGGTAACAGTCATCGCCGAGGTCGATGTAAAAAGCGTATCAATCCAGCCTATGGGTTTGGACGTCGCTGCCGGCGTCTTCAATAAAAGGGTTCCTAATATGATGAAAAATAAAAACACCAGCACGAGCAGTTGGGACGGGCTTAATTGAATCTGTTTAAACTTCACGGTTAATCGCCCTTTTTTTCAAAGGTCTCAATATCTTTGTTTTGCCCGATCACAATCAAAATATCGTTTTCATATATCATGTCAACAGCGCTCGGTGCGATGATGAAATGCCCGTCTCTTTTTATGCCGACGATGTTGCAGCCGAAGTTGGCGCGTACATCGATATCCCCCAGGCTTCTTTTGTCCAGCTTTTTTGTTGCCACAATTTCGACGATGCTGTAGTTTGGCGACAGCTCAACAAAATCGATCATCTTTTCCGAGGTGATATGGCTGGCTATCCGCTTGGCCATATCTTTTTCGGGATGAATGATACGATGGACGCCAATTTTATGCAGAACCTTTTGGTGATAGTCATTTTGCGCTTTCGTCCATACTTTGGGAACGCCCATTTCAATCAGCAAAAGAGAGGTCAGAATGCTTGCTTCAATGTCATCGCCGAATGATACAAATGCGTGATCGATGTTGCGTATCCCGATTTGTTTCAATGTGTTTTCATCAACGGCATTGGCGCAAATGGTGTAGGTTGCATAAGCAGAATATTCGTTTACTTTTTCTTCGGATTTGTCGATGCCGAGGACTTCCGCCCCTTTTGCGTGGAAGGCTTTCACAAGGCTGCCGCCGAACTGGCCGAGCCCGAAAACGGCATAAGATTTCTGCATCCGTGTTCACCCTTTTACCTGTTTTTCTTATAGTGTTTACTTTTTTAAAAGAAAAACACACAGGGATGTACAGAATCCGGAAGAGTGCAAAGCCGGAGAGCCGCCTTGAGGCGGCTTCGATGTCAGCTGAGTGAGCCTCCGGTTTCGCGAATGTCTTGTTCGTGAAGGGCGGAGACGACGGCGGCTATCCTCAGTCCTTCGACGATCGTTTCAAGGCTGAGGCTCGGCTCATGCTTATCGACTGTTTGTTCGAGGAGATACGGAATGTGGATGAACCCGCCGCGGATGTTTGCCGAGGTGCGGTCTATACGGTGCATTAACTGGTAAAATAGATGGTTGCATACGAATGTTCCAGCTGAATTAGAGACGGAGGCCGGGATTCCGTTTTTTCTCAACTCTTTCACAATGAGTTTGATCGGAAGCGCGGACCAGTAAGCTGCAGGCCCGTCTGCAGCGATAGGTTCATCGATCGGTTCCCGTTCTTCATTATCCGGAATGCGGGCGTCATCAATGTTGATTGCGATGCGTTCCGGAGTCATGTGAGCCCGGCCGCCTGCTTGTCCTACACAAATGACGATATCGGGCTGGTGCTTTTCGATCGCTTTTTCCAAAACGGCCGCTGAATGATGAAAAACGGTCGGAATCTGCTCCGCTGCGATAGAGACGCCTTCGACTTTTTCTCCGTTCAGCTGTTTTACAGCTTCCCAAGACGGATTGACCGTTTCTCCCCCGAAGGGGTCAAAGCCTGTCAGCAGGACTTTCTTTCCCATATCGATCCCTCCTGAAAATAAATATAAAGTGCAAAATACCCATTCAGAAGATGTCTGAATGGGTATTTTTTGAATATTTTATGCTCCTGATCCCCGGGATGCGAGAAGTACCTGATCTCCTTGAGAAGCCGCTTCCGGTGCATGGTTTACGAATGAAAAGCTGAAAACTGCGCCTAATACAACTGCTGTTAATAATACTTTTTTCATTTTATTCTCCTCCTCTTCCGGCGAGCTTGCTCGCCTTGTCTGTTTTAATGTAAAAGTATATGGCTTCTTCATATAACTTTTCTCGCCTGTAGTAATTCGCTACATCCATCAATAATTCCTCCAAATCTACCCAGGCTTTTTCATTTTCTAACTGGTGAACATAGTCCTTGATTATTTCCAGTTTATTCTGTGTATCAGAATATAATGTATATAAAATTTTGAATTTCAATTCGAAAATTTCGCTGTTCATTTCCCGGGATTTGTTAAAGCCCACTTCGATCCATTTAAATGCTTGTTTGTGTGCGTTGGTTTTGAAAAGAGACCTTGTGTTTTCATAAACGCAAAGAAGGTAAGCATACTTGGCTTTCGTTTCAAAATCTTTTATTGCAAAAGCTTTATTGTAATACTTAAGCGCTTCCTCCTGCTTGTCTTCCTTACTCTTCAAAAAGCCCATATTATAGTAGGTACACGGTAAAAGGTATTGGTCGCCGATTTTTTCGGTTTTTTCAATTGCTTCCTTTAACAATACTTCACTTTCGGAAAACTTAAATTGGTCAATATAATTGAGCCCGATCAGCATTTTGCAGTTGATGACCCGCTTGGCATACCCGTCATACCCTTGGAAGATGCCGGAGGCGATGTTGATGTGATGAATCGACAGCCACGTCGCTTTTAAGTTGTAATACAAAACACCGATTTTATAATGAAACTCGGCTTTTTCAATTTCATTTTGAATGACGCTCAGCCTTTTTTCCGCTATTCTGAAAAAATTGAGCGCTTCTGTATGGTTTTGCTTGTAGTCCTCATAAATCCCTTTGAACAGATAAAAATAATAATTCAGCTTGTCGTCCGTACTTTTTGGATCTTTGTCTTGAAAACTGATGGCTTCCAATTTTTCGGTGGAAGATTGGGAGATATCTTCAAGAAGGAGCCTTAAGCGAAAATCGAGCATTTGATAATAGAGAAGAACGTCATGATCTTCTTCCATTTTTTCAATTGCTTTATCTATGTCATCTTTCATTTCGATTGAGCCTGAAATGTCTCGTTTTTTCATCAGTATGTACCAGTCGTTGAGCATATTGGCGACTTCTTGTGAAGCCACGGCTTTGGCCATTCTCTTCCCTCCAATCTTTGTGAATTTTTTGTAAATTGAAGTTCTATTAATCATAGCATAAACTGCTGCCGTCTGTGAATAACGCTGAAATGCAAGTTCGCCGGTGAAAAGTTCATTTCTGAAATTAAATCGTCATTTTCCAAAAAAAGTGCGCGAAAAAAGCGAAAACCGCGCCAAGCGGAATACAGGAGATCATTGCGGTTCCGTTGACCAGCCCGTCAGCTCCGCTTATTTTCAGGGCTTCCCGGTAGCCTATTAAAAAGTGGATGATCGATAGGACGTAACATAAGAGCATCATATAGTAAGGATTCATTTGCATACCTCCTCTATTCGCTTTACTATATTACATTCAATAGAGGGGAAGATTATGCCTGTTTAAACAGGAAAAAGAACAAAATATTATAGACGAAAAGATTTTCAATTACAATACATGTTTTTTAAAATATTTCCACTATAATCAAAATGATAGATAAATTTAGGGGGCATACGAAATGAAAAAAAGGCTGATGTCACTATTGGTCTGCATCCTGGTTTTAGTGCCGGCAGCAGGGGCTTTTGCCGCGCCGAAACAGGCCGAGCTTCAAGAATATCTTGAAGAAATAGGAATGACAGAAAAAGAATTGGAAGCTTATTTACAGGATACATATGATGAAAGTTTAAAAGATTTTGAGTCGGTGGAAGAGTTGAAAGATTTTTTAGGGCAAAGACTGACTAAACAACTTTTGGCATCCTATTTAAAAGAATATGGATTGAGCGAAAAAGAAGCGGCTGACCTTTTTGTTGAAAATGGCTATATGGAAAGCGGCCAAAACATTCTCGACGTGTTTATGTTTGAATACGAATTGGACGATGCACTTTTCACTGTGACATATGAAGAAGAAGACGATTTTCAGATCGGGAACATGTTTCAAGAATTGGGTGTAGATGATCAGGAATGGGAAAGGCTCGTGAATCATCTCCGAAAAGTGCGCGATAACAATCCGAACCTTGAAAATGATTTGATGGCTCTTGGAGAACGTCTTGAAGCGGTAGCCGATTTCGAGTCTGTATCAGAGCTGTCAGCTCAAGATATCGCTGAAATGCTGTCCATTTTAAACGATCTTCAGAAGACGCTTGAAGTGAAAACGAAATACTATCTTGTTAAAGACGGAAAGAAAAAAGAAGTGTCTTTGACAACGCTTGTCAGCGCGGAAGATGTGAAGGGAGCAAGCCTTCTGGTGGAAGTATACGATCTGCAAGGCAATTTCATTTTGGATGTATTGCTGACGCCTGACATGATCGGATCTGATTTAATTCATGACACAGGGGCAAAAGTGAAGCAAACCCAAACGGCTGTCAAACATGATGCAAAGCCATCTCATGTGAAAAAGACGGTTAAAGGTGCAAAGCTTCCAAAGACGGCCGGGCATTACGCGGAATGGTCGATCTTAGGCGCCGTTCTGATGTTTGGCGGATTCTTCATGATCAGAAGGCTTCGTAAAGCGGCTTAACACGTCACTTCCCATTCTAAGTATGTAGAGAATGGGAAGTTTTTATAAGGAGTGAAAGGAAATTAAGGCACATCGAAAAAAGATCATCTGGCTCGCAGCTATTGCGATGGTTGTGTGCGGCGCTTATTTTACAACAACGAATGTGTTCAAGTTAATGCACGGCTACGCTCTTTTTTCATTTCAGCAGATGAAAGAAGAAGAAAAGCCTGAAAAACCTCCGATTCAGACGGCGAAAAAAGAAAAGACGGTGATTGATCAAACATTTAAAACTGGGGAGAAAATCGGTGATCTTGTCATTCCGAAAATCAATGCAAGGATTCCTATATATCACGGGACAGATGAAGACGAGCTGCAAAAAGGCGTGGGCCATTTCGCAGGTTCCGTTCTGCCTGGAGAAGATGACAACTCGGTTTTATCTGGGCACCGGGATACGGTTTTCCGAAAACTCGGCCGAGTGGGGAAAGGCGATCAGTTAATTGTTGAAGCTTCCTACGGAACTTTTACATACAAAGTGAAAAAGGTACGGATCGTGGATGCGGATGACCGGACGGTGATTGTACCAAAGCCGAGAGCAACATTGACGGTTTCCACCTGCTATCCTTTTGACTTTATCGGTTCAGCACCGGAGCGGTATATATTGGTCGCAGATTTGATTAAATCATAAAAAAACAGCGGAATCTCGGGCGAGTCCGCTGTTTTTTGTGTTACCTCATGTTTGATCTGTTTTCCAGGAGTTTTGGCGCGGTTAGCAGCAGTAAACAAAGGACGATTGTGCAGACAACGAAAGACGGTAGCATATATGTTCCGTTATATACTAATGAATAAATCCATACGGGAGTGCCTTCAGGCGCATAGTTTCCAAAAAAGACAGCGCCGCTGATGACATGTGCGAGAAATTTCAGACCGCTTCCGAGAAAGACGGCCAGCGTAACATAGAAAATGATCTTTCCTTTTTGTTTCTCGATTGAAGCATTTCTGATCGATCCGGCAAAAAAGCCGCCGATTCCCGCGGCTGTAGGCGCGATAAAGTAATCAAGAAAAAGCTGCAGAGGATGAACTACGTAATATCCTCCAGTGACAAACTGAAGCAATCCGGCTAAAAACCCGGTTGCCAGCCCCGCCTTCAGCCCCCATCTAAAGGAGATCAGGAAGATCGGAATCATCATGACGGCGATTGAACCGCCTTGAGGCATTTTTAAAAACATTCCGGACACCATATCAAGTATAAGTGCTATTGCTGTCATAATCGCAATTTCAATCAGCTGTACAAGTTGTTTAGATTGATTCATCATAACCCTCACTTTTGATGAACAAAGGGATACTGGACTTCTTTCCCAATAAAAAAAGCAATGCGGGGAAGGAGTAGGAAAGTTTTCCACGCACTGCTTTGGATGCAATTAGAAATGACTTTGCCACATCCCTACGCCAGCGTTAACTAACAGGTTCAAAGGGTCAGAACGGTCGTTCACTCTCAGCCTCTAGGCTCCCCTTGTGGTCATCAAGTTATTTAGTTATATTCTACTATACTAAAAAAAGAAACGGACGACAAGCTGATTTTTCTAAAAATTTTGCTTAATTTCTCCAATATGTAGCAAGTCAAACATCTTTTCCTTTATAATAGAACTTATTCGTACGTACAAGATGCAGTAAAGGGTTGATCTGATGGGTGAACTTACAAAATACAGCATGGTGAAAAATAAAATTAAATCGTGGATATATGAAGGCAAAGTGAAGCCGGGCGAAAAAATTCATTCGGAAAACGAATTGATGAAAATATTTGATGTGAGCAGGCATACGATCCGGCAAGCGATTGGCGACCTTGTACATGAAGGGCTTTTATACAGAGAGCAGGGCTCAGGGACGTATTGCTCTCACCGTCTTCAGCTTTCTGAAAAAGGAAGGGAAAGAAATAAGATGATCGGGGTCATGACGACTTACCTTTCGGATTACATTTTTCCTTCTATTATAAGAGGAATCGAATCGTCCCTGTCCAGTGAAGGATACACCCTTGTCGTCGCGAGCACCAATAATGACAATGAAAAAGAAAAACAATGCCTTGTGAATATGCTTGACAAAAAAATTGCTGGGTTGATCGTGGAGCCGACGAAAACAGGAAGCTTTAACCCGAATTTAAGTTACTATTTGACGCTTGAACAACATCATATTCCGTATTTGATGATCAACCAATTTTATCAGGAGCTAAATCCGCCCCATTTCATTTTGGATGATGAACACGGCGGTTTTATCGCCACGGAGCATTTGATTAAGCTCGGCCATGAAAAAGTGTTCGGTTTCTTTAAACAGGACGATATGCAGGGCGCCTACCGGATGAAAGGATTTATCCGTGCTTTCAGAGAAAACGGCTTGTCGTTTTACCCTGAAATGGTCGTGACGTACACAACAGAGAACAAAAAACAAAAAACGATAGCTGAAGCCAGGAAGCGGCTTTCTTCATCAGATCGTCCAACTGCTATATTCTGCTATAACGACGAGATCGCGCTTATGGTGTTGGATGTCGTGAGAGAGTTCGGTTTGAAAGTGCCGGAAGACATATCGATTGTGGGATATGACGACTCACACTTGAGCGAGGCATCTGAAGTGAAGCTGACGTCAGTCACTCATCCGAAAATGCAGATGGGGATTGAGGCGGCAAAATGGATGATTGCCAAAGTTGAGGGACGCAACACGGATCAGCTTGAGCATTCCACCGTCTACAAACCTGAACTGGTTGTCAGACATTCGACCGCCAAGCTGAAAAGGTAGGCTGTATAAGCTTTATCCGCCAACCAGCGTGAATGAAAATATATCCTGTTAAAAAGCTCCGGAATGAGGAGCTTTTTATTCAAGTGAAAGCTGATAGCGGAGAGTTTAATGTCATCCTCGAAGCTTCGGACCATGTGCAGGTTTAGCAAATTGATTTTAAAGACCGCTGTATACCTTTATATAGAAGAAAGCGGTATGGGGAAATAAATGGCGTCAATTGTCGCTGGTCGAGATAATCAGGATTATCTGAGTCAAAATCATTTGATTATTATTTTTTTAAAAAAGCTATTGTGCAAAACGAAAATAGATGTTATATTTGTATCCGCCCCTAAAAAGGAGGCTTTATAAAAACAACTTCGAAAATATTTTAAAAAAGTTGTTGACATTCACAATGGTAGAATGTTATATTGGTAAAGTCGCTTCTTCGAGAGGCGGAAATGATCTTTGAAAACTAAACAAGACAAACGTACCTGTTAATTCATTAAATAAATCGCACATGCGAATGTGC